>NZ_JAOTQU010000004.1:0-317818 GCF_025685765.1 Pseudomonas sp. PDM13
GTACCCGGCTACGAACCGGGCGGTCGGAGGTTCGAATCCTCCTGAGTGCGCCATATCAGATACGACGATCAAGGTCGGCGTATATTGGGGACAACCAGTGGTGATCTGGTCTAAAACCACCGCAACGCACTCATAGCTCAGCTGGATAGAGTACCCGGCTACGAACCGGGCGGTCGGAGGTTCGAATCCTCCTGAGTGCGCCATACAAGAGAAGGGCCTGCAGAAATGCAGGCCCTTTTTCTTTGTGCCTGAAAAAGTGATACGGCAGTGGCAAGTCTCAAGCTGCAAGCCGCAAGCCGCAAGCCGCAAGCCAAAAGCCAAAAGCCGCAAGCCAAAAGCCAAAAGCCAAAAGCCTTCCCTTCTCGCTGCCTCCAGGGCGCTCTGTGGTGCGCTGCTGCATGGAGGTAGGGGTGGATGGGGCGGTAATGAAAAAGCCCGGCAATGGGCCGGGCTTTGCGTTTGGAGGGGCGGGTTTAGAGCAGGACGGAGTACCAGAACACCCGGCCGATGATCTGGATGTGCTCGGCGGCCTCGCCGGGCTCGTAGCGCTCGTCGGGGTGCTCGTCGCTGTTGAAGCTGCGCACGCGCAGGCCGCCCCCAGGGAGGCGGTAGAGCAGCTTCACACGCAGCTGGCCGTCGTGGTCGAAGGCGTACATGTCGCCGTCCTTGATGGTACGCGCGCTGGTGTCCACGCCCACCGTGCTGCCGTCGGGCAGCACCGGCTCCATGCTGTTGCCGTTCACCGTCACGCAGGCTGCGCTGGCGGCATCGATGTTCTTCTTGCGCAGCGAATACTTGCCGAAGCGCAGCTTGCGCCCGGTGGTCTGCAACACCACCGTGCTGCCCTTGCCGCCGGACAGCTCCACTTCCTTATAGAAGGGCAGCTCGATCTCGTCGGCATCCAGCGGCGTTTCATCGTCCCAGGACTCTACGCCACCGAACCAGTCGGCATTGCCTGGCTGGCGGCTCATGCGGCCCTCCAGCATCTCGCCATGGCCTTCTGCGAGCCAGCGCGGGCTGACCCCGCAGATGGTGGCGATCTGAGTGGCGAAGCTGGTCGCGCGGGATTTGCCGCGTTCCAGGTCGGATATAGAGGTTTGTGTCATGCCTGCGGCGCTGGCGAGCTGAACCTGACTCAGGTTGGCGTGCTTGCGCGCGGCCTTGATGCGGTCTTTGAGTTCCATGGGCGCAGAATAAGGGCGGACCTATGTCAATGCAAGTGTGTAAATATGGGAAATACTATATAATCTGGCTCTCAATTCTGCTGTCCCGCGATGCCTTTCCCTGTCGGATACCGACCAAGGGGAGCTGCGAAGTGGGGCAGCTTTTACGATTCAGCCGGCCAGGGGGTCGGCCCATGGGAAGGGTAAAATACATGTTCCAGACTACAGAACAGGCGCTGGCGGTTGCTTACTGGATGGCTGAGCACAAGGCCGGCCCGCGCTCGTCGACGGCGATGGCCATCGATGTGCTGCGCGAGCGTTTCGACACCAGCTTCGTCAGCAAGCTGCCCAGTGGATTGAGCCCGCACGAGTGGCAGGCGCAGTCGGTAATGACCATTCGTTTCGCCCAGCGCCTACTGGCCGATCACCCGCTGGAGCTGGCGGTGGTGCAGGCGGAGTACGCGCACGGGCGTGATTTCGTGGTGGCGATCGCGGCCCTGCGTGACTGGCTGCGCCCACAGGCCGACTCGGCCGAGCAGCGTGCTGCGCTTGCACTATTGATGCGTATGTTCCGTCGTCCGCCGCATAGCATCCGCGAAGTCGAGCGGCTCACCGGACTGTCCAAAAGCACGCTCCATCGCTGGGACCAGGACTGGCGCACCAAGGTGGCGGGCAAGCTGCGTGATGCGGTGGCGCGCCTCGAAGTGCCCATGTCCAGCGCGGGGATCGTTATTGCACATTGATGAGGAAAAATTTCTTTTAAAAAACGGCTTTTCCCATATTGACGATATGGGACGATAAAGGTAAGATAGCTCCAAGATCGAAATCAAACCAACCGAAGCCCGCACACTGCGGGCTTCGGCGTTTCTGGGCCTGGCGAGAATCGCCGGGCCTTCTTGCAAGGAGTCTTCCATGACCGAGCCCAGCATTGCGGTCGCCATGGCAGGCGGAGTGGCTGGCGCCGGGGTCGCGATGATCGTGCCCGGTGTCGATGGCAATGCACTGATCGGCGGCTTCGGCGGCGCGATCTTCTTCGTGGTGTTCGCCCGTGACTATGGCGCCCTCACTCGTGTGGGCTACCTCTTGGTGTCCTGGGTCGGCGGTTACTACACCGCCGTCGAGGCGGTCAGTCGCGGTATTTCGCAAACCAGTGGGGCGGTGGCGTTCGTCGCTGCGACGCTCTGCGTGACAGCAGGCGTCGGCCTGCTGGAATGGATGCGCGGCGGCCAGCTGCCTTCCTGGTTGCGGACGATCCTGCGGCCTGGAGCGGGAGGCAAGGATGGATGATCCATTGGCCACCGGCACCCTCGTGGTTTGCGCAGCGATCTGCTTCCGACTGCTGACCTACCGGCGGCGTGGCTCACGCTTTCGCCCCGGCGTTTCACTCTGCGCCTACCTCCTGGCGCTGTGCACGGGATGCCAGGCACTGACCATCGCCCTCGGGCGTTACCAGGGCGAGCACCTCTCGCCCTGGATGCTCGGCGTCCTGCTGATCCTGTTGTTCCTGGTGCTCCGGGCCCGCGGCAATCTCGCGCGGATCCTGCACCTGGGCTGATCGCCCACTTCGCTTCCAACTTATCCACCGCGACCCGAGAGGCAGCGGCGCGCACGCCTGCACGCCGCTTGCCTGGTCGCACCTATTTACCAGGAGGACTCAATGGCCATCACCGCCACCCGGCTGGATGTCGTCGCCCTGCGCGAGGCATTGCGCGGCCTGCTCGAACTGCCGGCCGGCGCGCTGATCGCGGCGGACCAGGCAGCGGCACCGCCGTCCGGCCTCTACGCCAGCCTGCGTGAAACGCAGTCGGCGGAACAGGGCAAGTCCCGCCGCGAATTCAACGGCAACAACGAACGGGAAACCGTCGTCACCAGCTGCGAGACCACCTTCGGCCTCGTCGGCTACGGCGCCGGCGCCCTGAACCTGATCCATGACGCGCGCTCGGTGCTGCAGTCCAGCCTCGCCCAGGACCGCTTGCGGCGCCTTGGTGTCGCGCTGCTGCGCACGGCGCCGATCGAAAACCTTTCCAGCGTCGAGGCGGGCGTAGCCCGTGAACAGGCACGCATCGACCTCGTCCTCGGCCACGACCACCGCGTGACCCTGGAACAGAAACACATCGCTTCCTCGGTGGTGACCGCTCACACCGATACGGGCCTCACCGCCACCCTCACAGTGAATACATCGGAGACCTGATATGTCCCTTCCGCTTTCGCAGATCGTAAACGTACAACTCAACGTGCAGCCGGTATCCACCCCGCGCCGCGACTTCGGCCAACTGGCCCTGTTCACCCCCGAGGCCGGCAACGTCTTCATCGACGCTTCGACCCTGTACATCAGCTGCGCCAGCCAGGCCGAAGTGGAGGCCGCCTTCGGCAGCTCTTCGCAGACCGCCATCGCCGCCAGCGCCTTCTTCGCCCAGAGCCCGCGACCCAAGCAACTGCTGGTGGCGCGCTGGCTGAAGGCGACCCGCAACGTGCCGGCGGTCAAGGCCGCGATCAATGGCACCCCGCTGCTGGCCACCCTGGAGCAACTGAAGGCAGTGAGTGCCGGCCAGCTGTCCATCACCGTCGATGGCGTGCGCCAGGACGTGAGCGGCCTGAACTTCAGCGCCGCTGCCGACTTCGCCGCCATCGCCGCGCTTATCGACGCCAAGCTGACCGCCCAGGCCGTCAGCTGCCGTTATGACGCCGTCGCCAGCCGCTTCATCCTCGACGCCGATGTCGCCGGCGCCGCCAAGGCCATCGGCTTCGCCCAGGACCTGGGCGCCACCGGCACCTACCTGGGTGGCCTGCTGCGCCTGGAGAACGGCATGGCGCAGAAGGTCGCCGGTGCCGATGCCCTGGTGCTCTCCGCGCAGACCCTGCCGCAGGCCTTCGCCGCGCTGCTGGACGTCAACGCCGGCTGGTACGCCGCCACCGTCGCCGCGTCCCTGACCGACGACGAGATCGAACAGGCCTCCGCCTGGGTGCTGTCCGCCGACAAGAAGGTGTTCGGTGTCACCACCCAGAACCCGAGCCACCTGGAGAACGTCGCCAGCAACCCCTTCAAGCGCCTGGTGGATCGCCAGAGCCATCGCACCGTCGCGGTCTTCGACAAGAACGACCCCTATGCGGTGAACAGCTGGCTGGCCCGTGCGCTGTCGGTGAACTTCGCCGCCAACAACTCCACCCTGACCATGAAGTTCAAGCAACTGCCCGGCATCAGCGCGGACAACCTGACCCTCACCGAGGCCGACAAGTGCCGCAAGCTGGGCCTGAACTTCTACACCTACTTCGACGAGTCGGCGATGGTCGCCGAAGGCACCGTCATCGGCGGTCGCTTCTTCGATGAAGTGCACATCCTCGACTGGTACGTCGACGCCGTGCAGAAGGAAGTCTTCGCCACCCTGTACCGCTCCCCGGGCAAGGTGCCGCTGACCGACGCGGGCGTCGCTCGCCTGCTGGCGTCCGTGCGCAAGGTCTGCCGCGAAGGCGTGAACAACGGCGCCTTCGCCCCCGGCGTATGGAACGGCGACCCCTTCGGCAACCTCGTCAGCGGCGAGCGCCTCGACGAAGGCTTCTACGTCTGGGCCGACAGCGTCGACAACCTGTCCACCTCCGACCGTGAGCAGCGCAAGGCGCCGCCGATCCAGGTGGCCCTGAAGATGGCCGGCGCCGTGCACTCGGTGGACGTGCTGGTCAACTTCGATCGCTGATCCCATCGCCAACCTATTTTTCGGCCCCTTTGATGGGGCCTTTTCTTTTCCGGAGATTTTCCATGGCTATCTATGACCAGAACCAACTGTCCGTCCTGATCAACGGCTACGAGATCCGCGACTGGGCCACCGGCGCCGACGCCCTCAAGCTGGCCTTCACCACCGAAGCTGGCACCTTGAAGATCGGTAGCAACGGCAGCGGCGTGTTCGTCGCCAACAACGACCGCTCCGCGACCCTGAGCCTGAAGCTCAAGCAGCATTCGGCGGACAACAAGTACCTCAACGGCCTGCGCGCCCTGCAGGACGGCAACCTCAAGGCCTTCGTGCCGCTGACCCTGGAAGTGCGCGACCTGCTCAACGAAGACCTGATCAGCGCCACCAAGGGCTATTTCACCAAGCGTCCTGAAGTGACCCGTGGCAGCGAAGCCAACGACACCCTGTGGACCATCGTCTTCGAACGCGCCAACGTCAGCCTGGAACAAGGGGTCGCCTGAACATGAACGCCGAACATCGCATCAACCTGGATGGCATCTCCTACGTCATGCGCCCGGCCAATGCCATGCCGGCCTGGAGCGCTCTGAAGAAGGCCGCGCGCCTGCTGCAGGGCGTAAAGATCGAGCGCGGCGAGGGCAGTGAGTCCCTGGCCATCGGCGCCATCCTCGCCAACCTGGGCGATCCGGTGGTGGCGGAGATCGAGGCGCTGGTGCTCCAGCACGTCAATGCGCAGCCGGAGGACGGTGCGGCCTTCCGCCTGGCCGACCGTGCCGATGCGCACTTCAACCAGCATCGCGGCCACCTGCTGCCGTTGCTGATCGAGGGGGTGAAATACCAGTTCGGTGATTTTTTCGCCGCCGCCATGCCCGCCCTGTCGGCGATTCTGCCGGGGCAGGCCAAGGCGGAGTAACCGACTGGTTCCTCTTCACCCCTGTCATGCGCCAGCTCTGCACCCTGCATGAGCTGCGCGCGCTCTACACCCTGGCTGACCTGTGCGACTTCCACGACGCGATAGCGGAGTGGGACGACGCACAGCGTCAGGCCCATGAGAGGCAGGCCAATGGCAGCAATTGAAATCGACAAACTGGGTATTGGCGTCGGCCTTTCGCTCGGCCTGGCGCGGATCACCAATAGCGTGAAGCAGGAGTTGAGCATCACCGACAACTCCCTCACGCAGAACATCACCAACCTCTACAGCTATGTAGACACCCTCAACGAGGTGCAGGAAACCGCCGCCAAGGCGAGCGACTCGCTGCTGTCCGTCGCCTTCGGAATCGGCGGCTTCGTCAGCACGATCGCCGGCTATATCGGCTCTGCCCTGGAGAGCCTGGATGGGCTCAAGAGTGGGCAGGACTCCCTCGGCGTGGTCAGCGAAAGCGATGTCGCCGAGGCCCAGCGCTACGAGATGGCCATGGGCGGCCTCGACAAGATGCTGGAAGCGGTCAAGGTCCGTGTCGCCCTCGGCATCGCGCCGCAACTGAGTTATCTGGCCGAGGGCTTCCTGAGCCTGCTCGATGCCAACAAGGAGCTGATCGCGGCGGGCCTCACCCGAACCATGGAGATAGTGGGGGAGGGCCTGGACGCCCTGGTCAACTTTGGCCGCGCGGTGGACGCCGTCGTGCAGTCCGCCGTCGGCTGGGAGGCGACCCTGATGATGCTCGGCGCCGCTCTGGCCTGGGTCGGCCAGGCCACCATCCTGGCCTTCGCCGCCAACCCGGTGACATGGATAGTCGCCGCTCTGATCGGCCTCATCGTTCTGGTCGACGACTTCATGACCTACCTGGACGGTGGTCAGTCGGCGCTCGGCGAGTTCTGGGCGCCGTTCAAGACCGGTCTGGAAGGCATCAACGAAGCGTTGACCGCCTTCAAGGCGGTGTTCGCGGCGTTCTGGGCTGAAAACGGCGAGACCGTGACGGCCTTCGGCAATGATCTGTTCACCATCATCGGCGCCAGCGTCATGCAGCTGGTCGCCATCTTCCAGATGTTCTTCGCCGCGATCAACGGCGACTTCGAAGGCGTCAAGGCAGCCTTCAGCAACTGGTTCGAAGCGCTCAAGGCGCAGTTCGAAGTCATCGGGGGCATGGTATCCAAGGCCGCTTCCTATCTCGGTTTGGGATACGAAGAAGAGGGCGAGGCCGGAGCAGCAACGCAACCAGGCACAGGGCTGGCAATGAAGGGCCCGGGCACTGGCGGCCTGTCCGCACTCATGGCCAACGGGCCTGGCCTCGTGGCCGGTGCCAGCCAATTGTCTGCCGGCGTGCAGGGCGCTCAGAGCCAGGCTGCGGCGGGCGTCGGCGTCCTGGCGATGCCCGCACAGCCGGTCAGCAACAGCTACAGCCAGACGGTGACCGTAAGCGTGGCGGGGGACAACCCGCGCGAGATCGGCCGCGAAGTGGCCGAGCAGGTCGCACGCAACCAGCAACGCCTGACCACTCACAACAACAGCAGCGAAATTAGGCAGTGAGGTGAATCAATGGTCATGCTGATCAACCGCCGTATCGGAACCTTGAGGCTCGATGCGGTGATAAGCGAAACACACAAATCCGACCTCAAGATCACCGAGAACCCAGTGGAAAGCGGTGCCAACATCGCCGACCACGCCTACGTGCAACCGCGCTCCCTGATTATCAAGGGCACCGTGGTGGAGCACTACGACCCTCTAGCCAACCTGCCCATCGACAGCATGCCGGGAGTGCGCAGCGGGCGAGGGTTCCTCGACAACATCCTGCCTGGCCTGCTCTCACCCCGTACTTCGCAGGGTGAGAGCCGTGCCAAGCGCGAACTGAAGAGCTGGCTGGAGCCCCTGGCGGATGACACCAAGGCCCGTCCCCTGGCGCCCTGGATGCTGGAGTCCCAGCCGCTGTCGCGCTTCGACAGCTCGCCCAGCCAGTCACGCCTGCAGCAGATCTACCAGTGCCTGCTGGATACCCAAAAGGCTGGCGAATTGCTGCAGGTACAGACCGGCTTCTACCTGTACAAGAACATGCTGCTCAGCACCATTGCAGCTACACAGACACTCGACGGCTCCATCGATCTGGACCTGACCCTGCGTGAGGTCCTGGTGGTGGAAACCCGCGTCATCAATGGCGTGGTCACCCCGGCCGCTGGTACCGAACGCTCCGGTCGCAGCGATACCCAGGCGGCGGCGAAGAAGCCCCAGGGCAAGACCACGCCCAAGGCGGACAAACGCAATGAAAGCCTGATGCATGCCGTATTGGGGGTTGTCAGATGAAACGAATCCCCATCAGCAGCGAACCGCTGCAGGAGCAGAGCTTCGATTTCGCCGGGCGCCGCCTGCGCCTGACCCTGCGCTACAACAGCATCGGCGATCACTGGGCCTTCGACCTGCTGGACGAGTCCGACAACACCTGGCTGGCCCAGGGCCTGACCCTGGTGGTCGGCGTGCCGATGCTCTGGCGCAGCACCCTGCCGTTCTTCCTCTGGCTCGACGACCTCAGTGGCGTCGGGCTCGACCCCATGGGCGGGAAGGACATGGGCAGCCGTTGCCTGCTCTACATCGGCGAGAAGTCGGAGGTGCAGCCATGAGGCAGTTCGGCCGGCAATACCGCCTGGTGCTGGGCAGCGAGGAAAACGGCCTGGTGATCGATAGCCTGCGGGTCACGTTCGAGTTCACCAAGGACATCGACAACACCCCCAACAAGGCTGAGATCCGCATCTGGAACCTCAACCGCGAGCACCGCGAATGGCTCTACGGCAGCGACTTCCGCAAGGTCTGGCTGTGGGCCGGCTACAGCGAGCTGCGCCTGCTCTACGCCGGTGACATCACCGCCGTGGCGCTGGAGCGCAAGGAGCTGGACAACGTCATCGTGCTCACCTGCAACACCGGTGACACGGACATGCGCGAGGCGCGGGTGAGCACCACCCTGGCCGCCGGCAGTACCGCGAACGACCACGTGAAGGTCGCGGTGGCCAGCATGACCGGCACCACGCCCGGGCAGGTCGTCCTGCCCAAGCAGCGCCCACTGCCTCGGGGCAAGGTGCTATCTGGCCTGAGCCGCGACGTGCTGAGCGAAGTGGCGGCGGAGCAGGGCGCCGACTGGTCGATCCAGGATGGCGACCTGCTGCTGCTTCCCGCCGGCTACGTGCTCGACGACCAGGCGGTGTTCCTGTCCCAGGAAACCGGGTTGATCGGCGCCCCCAAGGAAATCAAGGGCGGCGGGCTGGAACTGACCTGCCTGATCGATCCGGCCCCCCGGGTTGGCGGCACGGTGCGGCTGAAATCCATCGAGCCGCGCTACGACGGCGACTACAAGATCGTCACCATCAACAGCAAGGGCGATGTGATGGAAAAGGACTGGTACTGCGTGCTGTCGGTGATCGGCGGCGAGTTCCAGAAGAAGGAAGGCGACAAGGGAGGCAAGGGCAATGGGTAACTACGACTGGCAGACCCCGTCGATGGACAAGGCCAACCGCTCCACCATCGACGCCCGTCTCAAGCGCCTGCATACCGCGCTGCCCGGCCGCATCGTCGTCTTCGACGCCGCGCGCCAGGTGGCCAGCGTGCAACCGATGATCGAGCAGCAGCTCATGGATGGCTCGCGCCAGGCCCTGCCGCTGCTGCCGGACGTGCCGGTGCAGTTTCCCCGGGGCGGCGGCTTCGTGCTGACCTTCCCGGTCAAGCCGGGCGACGAGTGCCTGCTGGTGTTCAACGAACGCTGCATCGACGGTTGGTGGCAGTCGGGCGGCTCCTCGGAGCCGCTGGACTATCGCCAGCACGACCTGTCCGACGCCGTGGCGATCATGGGCATCAGCTCGTTGCCCCAGGTCGTCCCGGCCTTCGCTACCGACGCGGTGGAACTGCGCCGGCTGGACGGCTCGGCCTACGTGCGCCTGGACGAAGGCGGCACCCTGACGCTCGACGGCGCCAAGGTGCTGATCAAGTGCCCGGTGGTGTTCGAGGCCGGCATGACCGGCAAGGGCGACGTGGTCTCCAACGGCATCAGCCTGGAGCACCACCTGCACGGCCAGGTCATGGCCGGTCCCGGCGTCACCGGCGTGCCGCAATGAGGACATGACAATGAGAGTGAGACGAATAGACAAGGACGGCGACTGGACCTTTGGCCAGGGCCGCAACAACTACGCCGACGGCAGTGAGTGCGTGGCGCAGCGCGTGTGTACGCGCTTGCGCTCCTTCAGCGGCGACTGGTTCCTCGACCTGGAACACGGCCTGCCCTGGCTGCCCCGCATGGAGCGGCCGGCGGACCTGGCGCAGATCGAGGTCGACATCAAGCGCTGCATCCTGACCACCGAGGGCGTGAGCGAGATCCTGGACTTCCAGATCAGCGAAAGCCCCGACGACAGGCGCCTGAGCATCGGCGTGACCCTGCGTGACAGCCTGGGTACCAGCCTGAGCACCAGCGTGCAGCGCTGAACGGCCGCAACCGCCGTCATACCGAAGCCCCACCTCGCGTGGGGCTTTTTCTTTGGAGAACCAACATGGGACAACTGACCAACAAGGGCTATGTCGGTGAACGCCTGGACAGCATCCTTGCGGATCTGGACCAGGGTTTCCGTGCCATCTACGGCAACGACATCGACCTTGCCCCCGACAGCCCGGACGGCCAGATGCTCGGGCTCATCGCCCAGATCCGCGCCGACCTGGAGGAGCTGGGCGAGGTCACCTACCGCGCCCTGGACCCGGACCACGCCAGCGGTGCCTGGCTGGAGCAGCGGGTCGCCTACGCCGGCCTGACCCGGCGCCAGGCACGCTACAGCTACTTACGCGGTGTGGCCCTTACCGGCCGCGCCGGCACCCTTATTCCCGCCGGCTCCGTGCTGCGGGACATCAACCGCGGCCGCTGGCTGCTGGTCGCCGACATCACCCTGGGCGCCGATGGCTCGGCCCGCGCCGACCTGCGCAGCGAGCTGCTCGGTGCCTTCAACCTGCCCGCCAATAGCGCGCTCACCATCGAGACGCTGGTGCTGGGCTGGGACACCGCCACCAACCTGGCCGCCGCCGAAGTGGGTGCCGAGGAGGAGACCGACCCGGAACTGCGGGCGCGCTTCTATCGCAGCCGCTCCCGGCCGGCGCAGAACAGCCTCGACGGCCTGGTGGCGGCGCTGCTGCAACTGGCCGACGTGCGCCAGGTGGTCGGGCTGGAAAACACCGGCTCCACCGCAGACGCCGATGGCGTGCCGGGCCACAGCCTCAACCTGATCGTCGATGGCGGCGAGGAGCAGGCCATCGCCCAGGCGATCTTCCTGCGCAAGCCCGCCGGCACCGGCCTCATGGGGCAGCAATCGCGCACTGTGGTGGACGGGCAGGGCGTCAATCGCCTGATCCGCTTCGACCGCCCGGCGATGGTCGACTGCAAGGCCTTCGTCCAGCTGCGCCGGGACGCCGAATTCACCGCCATCGACGTCGCCGCGATCAAGGCCCAGCTGGCTCAGCTGGACTTCCGCATCGGCCAGGACGTGCAGCTCTCCCGGCTCTACAGCCCGATCAACACGGTGCAGGGCTTCTGGGTCGAGCAGCTGAAGATCGGCCGCCGCAGCGGCGCCCTGGCGGCGGACAACATCGTCATCGGCGTCCGTGAACGGGCCCGCTTCGCCCAGGCCGACATCGAAGTGGTGGTGCTATGAGCTACGACCGCCTGCTGATCTGGCAGTACCAGGGCAAGCCCCGGGCCGCCGCCACCGCCGAACTGCTCTCGCGACAGTTCGGCGATACCTGGCAAGGGCTGGCGGCGCTCCCTGAAACACTGGACATCGACAACGCCGAAGGCGTGAACCTCGACCTGGTCGGCAAGCACGTCGGCCAGGGCCGTGTGCTGCCCGGCCTGGCGCCGCGCAGCCTGTTCGGCTTCCACGAGGTGGCCGGCGCCAAGGGCTTCGGCAAGGGCAAGTGGTATCGCATGGGCGACCCGCTGGGTGAGTCGGCGGTGCTCGATGACGACGACTACCGCTTCCTCATCCGCTGCCGCATCGCCCGCAACTACCAGCTCGGCACCATCGAGGACATCAGCGCGGCGCTGCGCTTCATCTTCAACAGCGAAACAGTGGTCTTCGACCAGTACGACATGAGCCTGACGGTGGTCATTCGTACCGACCAGGTCAGCGACTTCAAGCGCTACGCGCTGAACACCCTGGACATCCTGCCGCGCCCGGCCGGTGTCCGCATCCAGTTCTACGTCGCAGTGCCCCAGCGGGCATTCGGCTTCCGTGGCGCCCCCGGCGCCCTCGGCTTCAACCAAGGAAAATTCGCGAGGTTCCTATGACGCAATACACCCGTCCCGACGAACTGGTCTTCGCTTCCGGCGCCAAGCCGGGCGAGCTCCAGAGCTTCCCCGACATCCCCCGCGGCTGGGGGGTGACCTTCGACCAGACCACCGGCGTTCCGCCGATGGAATGGTTCAACGCCCTGTTCAAGCGCAGCGATGAAGCCGTGCGCTACCTGCTGCAACGCGGCATCGGCGAGTGGTCCTCCAGCGAGGACTACCCGACCGGCGCCCACGTGCAGGAGGGTGGCAAGGTGTGGAAGGCGAAGGTGGAAAGCGTTGGGAAGCGACCCTCCCTCGGTTCTGGCGAATGGGTCGAGGCGGCGCTGACAACTGATGCCGTCAACACCCTGATCCAGGAGCAGCTTGGAGGTATCGGTATCAAGGGACGGGTGCGTGCGGCTAGTACCGCGAATCTCAACCTCAGCGGCTTGCAGGTCGTCGATGGAGTCAATCTGGTAGCCGGTGACCGCGTGCTGGTGAAGAACCAGACCACTGGCAAGGACAACGGTATCTATGTTGTCACCACCGGAGCCTGGACTCGTTCTGCCGATGCCGACACCGCTGCCGAGATGACGCCGGGCCTGATGGTGGCGGTGGAGCAGGGCAGCAGCCAGGCGGACAGCCTGTGGCAATTGATCACTGATGGCCCTATCAGCCTCGGCACCACGGGGCTCGGCTTCGAAATGGTCTTTGGACGCAACCTGGTCACCGCTGGCAGCTACGACATCGTCACGGTGAACAACCGTGGCTTGGTGATCGGTGGCGCACCTCGGCAGGTGGTCACGGTCAGTGCTGATACGGTGCTGACAGCGAGCCAGATGAG
This sequence comes from Pseudomonas sp. PDM13, assembly GCF_025685765.1. Classification (NCBI taxonomy): domain Bacteria; kingdom Pseudomonadati; phylum Pseudomonadota; class Gammaproteobacteria; order Pseudomonadales; family Pseudomonadaceae; genus Pseudomonas; species Pseudomonas sp. PDM13. The sequence continues at coordinate 12,914 of NZ_JAOTQU010000004.1, forward strand.
CCTAGTGGTGGTTGATGCCAGCGCAGGTGCTCGGGTTGTCACATTGCCTGCTTCCAACTCAGCCTTGGGCGTAGTGGATGTAATCGTCCGCCGTCTCGACAACACCGGCAATCGCTTGGTGGTGCAGGCAAGTGGCAGTGATCGGGTGCGTTTCCACACGCATCTCAATGGTGCGGGCTATCCCTTCTTCGTGCTGATGGGCGCCGGTGACTATTGGCATCTGCGCAGTGATGGCGCGGGCGGTTGGTATCCGCTGGATCGGCTGGACAACACTCCGTTGGGAAGGCCGGTATTCGATACCAGCTCGCTGGTTCTGCCCGGCGGCTATGGGCTTATGAATGGCAGCCTGGTGAGCCGAAGCCTGTGGCCTTGGCTTTGGGACCATGCCCAGCAGTCTGGGTTGTTGGTGACGGAGGCGGCTCGTGCAGGGATGGAGGGGGGCTGGAGCACTGGCGATGGAACCAACAACCTTCGTATCCCGGAAGTGCGTGGTGAGTTTCTTCGCGCACTTGATGAAGGGCGTGGAGTTGATGCCGCGCGAATTGCCGGTGGAACGCAGCTTGATGCCATTCGAAACATTGTCGGTGACATGACCAGTAACCAGGCGCCTGCGTATTACGCATGGAGTGGTACGGGCGCGTTTCAAAGCAGGGATACCGGCGGAACGGGTGTTCGGGCCTACATCAACTATGGCGGCATGTTGGGGATGAGCTTTGATGCATCTCGTGTGGTACCGACTGCCTCTGAGAATCGTCCACGTAACGTTGCTTACTCCGCTCGAATCAAGCTGATCTGAGGACTTTATGGCTATCTATCTGATTGACGCCGCTGGTGCGCTGCTCACCCCTGTCGAACTCCCTTCTATTCCCGGCATTGGTATTCAGATGCCAGGTAACGCCATCGAAGTAGACGAAATCCTGCCTCCACCTGCCGAAGGGTATGCCTGGACTATTTCTGAGGGAAATCCCGTTCAGCGGGTGGATCGTCGAGGTGTGGTTTTCGACATACATACAGGAAAGAAACTGAGCCACGACCTGCTCGGTGAATTGCCGGCAGAGTTGACTCATGAGCCCAGGCCCAGCCCATTGCATACGTGGCTGAATGGCCAGTGGCAACTGGATGAGGAGCTCCAGTTGGAGCGACGAGCTGCTCTGGAGCGAGAGTGGCGTGATATGGAAATTCGCCGAACTGATGATCTCGTCATACGTCACCGCGACGAATTGGAGCTTGAGAAGAAGACGACGCTGGACGTCGAGCAGTACCAAGTCATGCAGTCATATCGTTCTGCGCTTCGCGAGTGGCCTCAGAGCCCTGGCTTCCCGTCGAGTGAGCGACGCCCCGTTGCACCCGACTGGCTGATATAGCGCTCATTTCCGGCCCGCATTCTGCGGGCCGTTTTCTTTTCTGATCGGCTCGCTATTGGCTCGTATCGAGGGCGTGGCGTTCGTTGATTCGTTTTCGGTGGGGCACCTGACCACCTTTATTTCCGGGCGGTAGACCGAACCTGCAAAAGGGGAGGCGCCGTTCAACCACCTGGTAATCGCCAGTGGTTTTCTAGCAAACGAATTGAACGAGGTTTTATCCATGACTCAATACAATCGCCCCAATGAGACGGTCTTTGCTTCGGGTGCCAAACCCGGAGAACTGGAAAGCTTCCCTGACATCACTCGGGGTTGGGGGGTGACCTTCGACCAGACCACCGGCATCCCGCCTATGGAGTGGTTCAACGCCTTGTTCAAACGCAGCGATGAAGCTGTGCGCTACCTGTTGCAACGCGGCATCGCCGAGTGGTCCACCACGGAGGACTACCCGATCGACGCCCATGTGCAGGAGGGCGGCAAGATCTGGAAGGCGAAGGTGGGCAGTGTTGGAAAGCGGCCGTCCCTCAACCCGACCGAGTGGGTCGAGACGGCGCTGACTCGAGAGGCTCTGAAAACGCTGATCCAGGAGCAACTGGGTGGCGGCACCATCAACTTCGGCCAGTGGCAGTGGAGCAGCACTACGTCGGGTGGCGTAGCCAACGGTTACCTGGCGCTGAACACCACCAACCCGGCCGACGCCACATCGTTGCTGATCGCCAAGTCCAGCGCCGAAGGCCTGGACTACAGCCGCATCGTGGCCCTTTTGCGGGCTGGCGACACTCTCTGCGTCCAGAGCCGTTCAGGTGGCGCGGTCGCTCACCGCTTCCGCGTCACCGGGGATCTGGTGGACAGCGGGACCTATCGCTCGGTGCCGGTGGTTTACGTCAGTGGCGCCGGAGGTACGCCGACGGCCAATGCGCAGCTTCAGGTACTGATGACACCGGCTGGCGGTACCGTTCCCGCAGCAAGCACGACGGACTCGCAAACGGACTTCAATGCGGTAACTGAACCAGGTTGGTATCCCAAGCTGCTCGGAGGATCTGCCGGATCCAGGAATGCCAACCATCCCGATGGCCAGGCAAGCATGCTGAAGGGCAGCGGGGTAACCAACTACTACTGGCTACTGACTGCCCGCTATGCCGCGAACCTGATCCAGGTCGCATTGCCCTATGTGAGCAGTGCCGACGTGTCGCTCGTCACCATGAAGTTCCGCCTTCTTGGTGGAGGCATCTGGTCGCCTTGGCGCTCGGTTTTGCATTCAGACAACACGATGGGGACCGGTTTGCCCGCTGCTTCTGTCATGTGGTGGTCGTTCCGCAACTCTATTCCTGCGGGTTGGGCGCCGGCGGATGGCCAGTTGCTGAGTCGGGCTCTCTATCCCGATGTCTGGGCAGCCGTCAGTGAAGGGAAGCTGCCCAAAGCGACCGAGGCACTCTGGAATAGCGATCCGTCGCAGCGAGGCATGTTCACCGAGGGTGATGGCAGTACCACATTCCGAATGCCTGACTATAACGGTAAGGCAGCAGGGTCGCTCGGCGCGCTATTTCTACGTGGCGATGGTGCGCTGTCGGCAGGTGTCGCCGGCACGATTCAACAAGATGCAATGCAGCGAATGTCGGGTACTGTCGCTGGCGAAGCGGGCCCTGGCTCGAATGGGCCGTTTGTATGGGCTGCGAACGGTGCTACCAAGAACGGTGGGCCGACGGGCTACGGCTCAGTTACGTTCGATAACGCCTTGGTGGTTAGGACGTCGACCGAGAACCGTCCTCTCAACGTGACCGGCTGCTGGATCATCAGGATGGGCGGTGGTGTCGCGAATCCAGGCACTATCGACGCTGCAGCGCTTTCCACAACTTACGCCTCCCTGGTAACACGTGTGGAAGCTCTTGAGGCACGCCCACGCACTCTGGGTGATGGCCAGTCCTGGCAGGACGTAACGGCCAGTCGCTCAGCCGGAGTCACCTACACAAACACCAGCGGCCGCCCCAAGTTGGTGAGCATCTTCGCCGCGAATGCCCTGGCCACCCGAGGAATATCCGTGGGTGGACTTCTGGTTGCGCAATTTACCCCTATTGGCTCGGGAACTATCTCGACCACCGTGTCTGCCGTCATCCCGAATGCTGGGACTTACTCGGTCACCGCAGGCACAAGCATTAATACTTGGATGGAGTTGGGTTGATGAAGTACTTCCGTAACACGGCGAGCGGCGAAGTCTTGGCTTATGAACAGGATGGATCCCAGGATCACCTGATTACTCCGGATCTTGTGCCCATGGCTGCTGCTGAGATCGAGCTACATATAAACCCGGCCCGGCAACCGACTACAGATGACGTAGATGTCGAACGTGACCGCCGCCTGGTCGCAGGTTTGGAGTTCCGGGGCAAGGTGTTTCAGACCAGGCCGAATGACTACGAGAACATTAACGGGGCTGCCCAACTGGCATCCATGGCTGTGGCAGGCGGTACTGCTGAATCGGGCAACCTGCGCTGGTTGGAGGGTGACCGGGATTTCACCTGGATCGCAGCCGACAACAGCCTCGTAGCCATGGATGCTCCCACGTTCTTGGCGTTCTGCAGGTTGGCAATGGCTCGTAAGCAGTCCCTTATCTTCGCGGGTCGCCAGTTGAAGGATATGGAGGCGATTCCCAGCGACTACGTCGATGACAAGTGGTGGCCGTGAAGAGCCGGCTACTTGATGTGATGGATATTCACGGCCCGCATTCTGCGGGCCGTTCTTTTTACTGACCGGCTCGTTGCCGGCTTGTATCGAAGGCATGGATTTCGTCGATTCGTTTTCGGTGGGGTGACTGACCACCTTTATTTCCGGGCGGCAGACCGAACCCGCTAGAGGGGAGGCGCTGCTCAATCCCCCGGCCTATTGCCGGGTGGTTTTCTAGCAAACGAATCGAACGAGGTTTTATCCATGACTCAATACAATCGCCCCAACGAGACGGTCTTCGCCTCGGGCGCAAAACCTGGGGAACTTGAAAGTTTCCCTGATATCGCCCGTGGTTGGGGCGTTACCTTCGACCAGACCGATGGCATTCCGCCGATGGAGTGGTTCAACTCGCTGTTCAAGCGCGGCGATGAGGCTGTGCGCTATCTGATGCAGCGCGGTGTGCCTGAGTGGTCCGCCACTGAGGATTACCCTATTGGCGCATATGTTCAGGAGAGTGGAAAACTCTGGCGAAGCATTACTGCCAATACCGGGAAGAGGCCGGTCTCATATGCCGCTCTTTGGGAGGCCTTGAAGGTTACCAAGAGTGAGTTGGATGATGCCTATGCTGCTCTGGCTCATGCCCACAGTTTCAGCTCGATCACCAACAAACCAACGTCCGTAGATGGGTATGGCATTCAGGACGGTGTGACGTTCAAGAGCATCGGGCTGCCTTTTCATGCGCTTTCGCTTCCGGTGATTGCTACTGATGATGGCCGTATCACGCTTACTGCACAGGCCGTAGCGGGGTCGGGAGGCAAGGTTACGATCCCGGCAGGACTTTCCTTGAGCCTCGCGGCGGAAGTCGACAGCACTAAAACCGGTATCCCCAGGACGTTCTTGACCGCCGTGTGGGGCAGCGCCGACCTTGCCGTCAATTCGGAGTATTTCCTGCGGGCGCAGGTTATAAACGGTGCCCTGTCGATTTACGTTCAGAAGGGCAAGTTGAGTGACTCGACTCCTGTTTCCCTGAAAGGGACTGCGAACGGCGAGTCCGGTGGTGGCTTCCCTTCCACGGTGCTGGATATCTGCCTGGCGCGGATTATCACTGGTGCTGTAGGAAGCTCCCCAGTCGTACAGCGGATCTATCACCGACGGAGCCCTACTTGGACTGTTTCACTCAACGGTACGGGTACGCTGTATCTGCCCATGGACCCTCATGTCAAAGCTGCATCTGGAAGTCTCAGTTGCCTGATGCCGCCGGAAAGTGGTTTGGCACACATCGTTTTCTCTGGAACGGGTTGGATGGGGGCTTCTTCCGCTTACTGTGTTCCTGGGAATGCTGCGGTAGTGACCGAGAGCTACTGGAACGGGTATACGCCCATGACCATATCCAGTAACAACGCAGTGGGCGATGTTTTTCAAACATCGATCAATGCTGGATTCGACCACACTAGTGCACGATCGATGTGGCAGACCTATCAGGTAGAACATACCTATGGTGCTCAGGTGGCATCCAGCGATGAGCTGCTATTCAGTATGGGAGTTAAAACCATACAAAGTTCGGATTATGAAAATGGCATTTCGATCAGCTATTCCAATTGCACAAATGCTGTTTTCACCTGGAGTGTGTACAAATGAAGGTGATTGAAGGACTTCATGTTTATGGCGATGAGTTACGTATACCGAGTCCATCCGAGTGCCACCGTTGGCAAGACGGTGAATGGGTGCTTGATGACGCACTGGTCGTAGCTGCCAGAGAAAGACGCCTGAGCAAGTTCTGTGAGGCGATAGATCGTGCCGGTAACTCGGTACTCGAGAGCGTGGTCGGTAGCCCCCTGCGTTTGGCCGAGTATGAGGTCGCTGCAGCGGAGGCTCGAGCATTCAAGTCGGCCGGCTACCCGACCGATTCCGTACCTCGCTCGGTAAGCGCATGGTCAATCGGTGGGCGTAATCCCGAGCAGGCTGCCAACGAAATCCTCGAGAAGGCACAACGAGGTGAGGTGGCTATTCATGCCTTGCGTGAAATCAGGCTTGCGAGCAAGTCGAAGGTACGCCAGGCAATGGCAGATGGTCGTGAGGATGAGGCGAGGCTTCATGTGAAGCAGGCCATTGAAGACATGTCTCGAGTGTGAGTTCAGATTGGTGCGCCTATGACAGTGAATGCACTGGATCGATTGAGTGGGGCCTTTAGTGCCCTGAATACAAACGCCCGCCTCGAAGCGGGCGTTTTCATTTCTGTCCTTACCCCAGCAATGTCCCGCTTTTCCATCACCACCCCCGCCCGCCAATCCGCCTTTCTGGCCCAGTGTGCCCATGAGTCCGCTGGCTTCTCCCGCTTCGCGGAGAACCTCAACTACAGCGCTGCCGGCCTGGCGGCTACCTGGCCGGGACGGTTCCGTGGTGCCGATGGGCAGCCCAATGCGTTGGCGCTCGTCTACCAGCGGCGGCCGGCTGTAATCGCCAGCTACGTTTATGCCAATCGCATGGGCAATGGTGATGAGGAGTCCGGTGATGGCTGGCGCTTCCGTGGGCGGGGTCTGTTGCAGATCACCGGGCGCGGGATGTATCAGCGTTGCGGCGATGCCTTGGGGTTGCCGCTGCTGGAGCAACCGGATCTGCTGCTGCAGCCGGAGCAGGCGGTGTTGTCAGCCGCCTGGTTCTGGCAATCCAATGGTTTGAATGCTCTGGCCGATGCCGGAGCTTTCGAAGCTATTACCCGCCGTATCAACGGTGGGCTGAATGGCTTGGCAGAGCGCAAGGCGCTCTGGCTCAAGGCCCAGGAGGCGCTGGAATGAACCTGCTTGCCTCCTGGAAGCGGCTGGCGCTCCTGCTGATGGCTGCGCTGTTGATCGGGCTGGGCGCCTGGTGCGCTGTCTGCGTTTACCAACCGCAACTGGAGGCGCTGAGGCAACAGCTGGCCGAGTCCCGTCGTGGCGCCGAAGCCAGCCTGCTGGTGCTGCAAAAGCAGAATGCTGCCGTGGTCGAACTCGAGGCCCGTGCTGCGGAGAGAGCTCGCCAGGGCGAGTTGCTCCAGGCGCAGGCCAACCAGGCTGCGCGACAAGACTACGCGGCGGCGGTTCGGGTGATGCTGGAGCCATCGCCGGCGGGCGTCGATGCCTGCGAGGCGGCGCGCCGGGCATTTGCCGAAGAGCTTCGCCGGGAGCGTGCGCCATGAGAGTCGCCTGGCTGCTGCCATTTGCGCTGTTATCAGGCTGCTCCACCGGGGCGCAGCCTGCTCCTGAACTGGTCGAGGTCAAGGTGCCGGTGCTGGTCCCCTGCACGGCCGTCGCTCCTGCGGTGCCCGTGTTTGCAGTCGAATCGCTGGCGCTGGATGCAACGATCGATCAACAGATGAAAGTCCTGCGTGCCGAGCGCTTGCAACGCATCGGCTACGAGCGCGAGCTGTTGGCCGCGCTCCAGGCCTGTCGCTGAGTACGACGGGCTTCTATTCCTTCCTTTCGGGCGCTGTTTCAGCGCCCGCCTTTTACGCAGTCATGCTCGTCGAATGTGACGAGCTGGCTGCGTCCTTTTCCCTTCTTCGCGACATAGTGATAGCGGGTCTGGCCATTGGTACGGCTGATCTTGTCTGGCTTGCCCAGCATGCTTTCCACATCGCGTCGGGTCATGCCCGTCCTCACCTGTTTGCGCAACATCGCCTGGCGTCGCTCCTGGTCGACGATGCGGTTGCCGCAGCCATCCTGCCTTTCCCCCACTACTTCTATTTCCCTGGGCTTCTCGGCCTGTTCCTTCCTTGCGTTTCGCGTTATCCGTTCGATCTTTGCCGGTGGCAGCAATGCCGGGCTGTCTTGCATGGCCTCGACTCGTTCCCGCACCTCCACCAATTCGTCGTCCGGGCAACCCAGCTGGGTGAAGGTGACATGCCCGTGCGCGTCCTCGCATCGGTAGATGGAGGCCACCAGTGGTGGGCTTTCGAGTGCGATGCAGAGCAAAAGGGGTAGGGTGCAGAGCGATGTGCGCATGGCGATGTCCTCCGTGACGGTTGCCCTCGAAGGTATCTGCTTTAATTTCTTCCTAACGGTGTCTCATCAAGGGGCGCCAACGTCGTATGGAAGGTGAAAGCGATCTCAGCTTTGCAACGCAAGCGATTGTTCTAGCCACGATTTTGTAACGCGCAAAATGACCCTCCGGTGTTATCATTGCGCAGTCAGCCTCGCCGAGGCTTTTGGACACCCCTCATGGACTTACCCAGTAGTTACTCAAGACCGCATTTGCACGATCGCGTATTGACTGATTGACCCTCCTTGGCGTGCGCCGCCACTGGGGGTGGAGCGCGCTATGACCGAAGTAGAAGTAAAAAAGTCGCAAGATAGCCTGCAGGACCGCCTCGCTCAGGTGGTCGATCTGCTGCATCGCCACAAGCTGGTGGAAGACCTGACCCATCGTCAGGAGGGCCAGCATCAGGATCTCGTCGAGAACCTGGTCCATCGCCAGAATCTCGCCGAGCTGCAACGCAAGCTCGATGAGCTGCACCCCGCCGACATCGCCCACATTCTCGAGGCCCTGCCGCTTGGCGACCGTCTGACCGTCTGGCAGCTGGTCAAGGCCGAGCGCGACGGCGACATCCTCCTCGAAGTCTCCGACTCGGTTCGCGAAACGCTGATCGCCGACATGGATGATCACGAGCTGCTCGCCGCCGCCAAGGAGATGGACGCGGACGAGCTGGCCGATCTCGCGCCCGAGCTGCCCCGTGACGTGATCCACGAGCTGATGGAGACGCTCGACGCCCAGCAGCGCGAGCGTGTGCGTTCGGCCTTGTCCTATGAAGAGGACCAGGTCGGTGCGTTGATGGACTTCGAGATGGTCACCATCCGTGAGGACGTGACCCTGGAAGTGGTGCTGCGCTACCTGCGTCGCCTCAAGGAGCTGCCGGGCCATACCGACAAGCTCTTCGTGGTCGATTACGACGGCATCCTCAAGGGCGTGCTGCCGATCAAGCGTCTGCTGGTGAATGATCCGGACAAGCAGGTGGCCGAGGTGATGGCCAGCGATCCCGTGAGCTTCCATCCGGACGAAGATGCCTATGACGCCGCCCAGGCGTTCGAGCGTTACGACCTGATTTCCGCCCCGGTGGTGGACAAGAACGGCAAGCTGATCGGCCGTCTGACCATCGACGAGATCGTCGACCTGATCCGTGAGGAGAGCGAGACGGAAGTCCTCAACATGGCCGGCCTGCGCGAGGAAGAAGACATCTTCGCCTCGGTGTGGAAGTCGGTCGGCAACCGTTGGGCCTGGCTGGCCGTCAACCTGGTCACCGCGTTCATCGCCTCCCGTGTGATCGGCTTGTTCGAAGGCTCGATCGAGAAGCTGGTAGCGCTGGCGGCCTTGATGCCGATCGTGGCGGGCATCGGTGGCAACTCCGGCAACCAGACCATCACCATGATCGTCCGCGCCATGGCGCTGGACCAGGTCAGCACCGGCAATACCAGCCGCCTGATGCGCAAGGAACTGGGCGTGGCGCTGGTCAACGGCCTGGTGTGGGGTGGAGTGATCGGCCTCGTCGCCTATTACCTCTACGACAGCTGGTCCTTGGGCGCGGTGATGACCGGAGCGATGACGCTCAACCTGCTGCTCGCGGCCTTGATGGGGGTGCTGATCCCGATGACGCTGGTGCGGCTCGGGCGTGATCCGGCCATGGGCTCCAGTGTGATGATCACCGCCATGACCGACAGCGGCGGGTTCTTCATCTTCCTTGGGCTTGCGACCATTTTCCTGCTCTAGCCCTCGCGCTCACAACACAAGGCCCCGCATCAGCGGGGCCTTTTGCTTTTGGGGCTGGGCAAACGCCAGGCAAGAAAAAGCCGCCTCAGGGGCGGCTATCAATCAGTCGACGTGCTGCGAACTCAGGCTTCTTCGGCGGCGAGTTCAGCATCGTGAGCGATCAACGCAACCAGCGCATTTTGCTGGCGACGGGAAAGCTGGCGGAAGCGTTGCAGCAGTTCGCGCTCGTGCAGCGACAGCTCGGGGCTGTCGAGGCGCATGGACAGACCTTCGTCCAGGGCGCCTTCCTGAAGCATGCTCTGCTCCAGGCGAGCGATGATTTCGGAGTTCATGCTGCGGTGGTGATTACGCGCCACATCGGCGATGCGCTCGCGCATGCCTTCGGGCAAACGTACGACGAACTTGTCAGCGGTGCGGCTGGAATAGATAGCCTGTTTCATAGGGCGCATACATTTAAACCGGTTAGTTCAGGGAGCGATGCTGGCAATGAGCTACGTGATTGTCACCGGTTTGACCATCTTTAGCATCAGTCGTTCAACCATTCATCGCGATCGGCGTCATTATGACCTTGCAGTCACCTAAACGGTTCCTTGACGTCAAATCTGTGTCGCATTGTGCGCCGGGTAGCGGCTTTTTGCCAGCACCAGTTGTCCGAAATGCGAGTCAATATGCAAAAGGCTCACATATGAATGCTGTAGGGGGTAAAAATTCCCCGCCTCGCTGAAGATCGTGGAGATTTCGTGCGCGAGGCCACATCCAGCGCTCTAATTCGGGCTTCTGGCAGATTAAAAGCGCGATCTTGCAAGCGTAGTCCCCCCTATCGGAGTAAGCACTGGCATTTCGCTACTGTGCGACGTCCGGTATACAGCGCCAGCGCATTCGGCCTCTCCAATCTGCAATGCTTTCCGGGTAATGTGGCGTCCGCCATGGCCATGCCGTGGCGCTCGCAATGACCAGGCTCCCAGGTGCACAGATGAAAGGCAGGCTGTTCTATCTCATCGGACCTTCCGGCTCAGGCAAGGACAGCCTGCTCGATGCCGCACGCGCGCCGCTCGCCGATAGCGGTTGCCATATCGTGCGCCGGGTCATCACCCGTTCGGCCGAGGCGGTGGGGGAGGCGGCCCAGGCGGTCAGCCCCGCGCAGTTCACGGAGATGGAGCGAGACGGTGCCTTCGCCATGAGCTGGCACGCCAATGGGCTGTCCTACGGCATTCCGCAGCAGATCGACGAATGGCTGGAGGCGGGGGAAGACGTGCTGGTCAATGGTTCGCGCGGCTACCTGCCGGAGGCTCGCCGTCGCTACCCGGGGCTGCACGCCATTCTGCTGACGGTGGAGATGGAAGTCCTGCGGCAGCGCCTTCAGGCTCGGGGGCGTGAGACGGTCGCCGAGATAGAGGCTCGCCTGGCACGCAACGCCCGTTTCAATGAGTCGTTGCAGGAAGAGGGAGGAACGGCCCTGTCCGTCCTGGACAACTCAGGCCCGCTGGAAGAAACGCTGGGGCGTCTACTGCAACTGCTCGATCGCCCGCGCAATACAGCCTGACTCAGCGCAGCACCGGGTCGAACTTCACTCGCTTGCCCACCATCAGCGCTACCACGAAGAGTACGGCGCTGGTCGCCAGTGCCACCTTCAGCGCTGCCACCGGCCAGGCGGCCTGCCAGGGCTCCAGCCACAAGGTCAGGGTGAACACCAGGCTGAGCATCAGGAACAGCACGGCTGACTTCGACATCTCTATCTCCTCGCCGGATTCGTGGCGCATAACTAAAAGAAGGGGTCGTAATAGTTGGCGATACGCTCGTCCCGCTGGCGCTCCGCCTTCTGCTCATCCGCCAGCCCTTGGTCGGTGATGCGGTCGATCACCCAGAGGGCCCCGCACGCGACTGCGGCCAGCAGCAGGATCATTCCCGGAAACACCATTCCCCACATGGTCATATCCATGCTCCCCACTCAGAAGGACAGGCGCTGGGCGGGGCGGGGTTGCCATTCGCTGCTCTGCAGGCGGCTCACCTTCGGTTGCTGGTCGCGGGACTGGGTGGCGTACTCGAACTGCACCGGCGTCGGCCGGATGCGCTCGACCAGATGCCTGACGGCCTGTTGCTGCTGGCTGCTCTGCAGAGCGGCGAACGCGCTGGCGGCCAGGAGCGTCAAAACGGTTGCTGCGAGGAGAGTGATGACACTGTTCATGATTATTGGGCTCGCATCCAGAAATCTCATGACTGGAATAGAGCAGGTGTCATGCCAAGCTTGATGGTTTTAAAAGTACTTTAAAATCAAAAGCTTACATGCGTGTTTCGGCCGTGTGTCCGTGCACTTTGCAAGGCGCCCGATTTTTCCACATTGCAAATTGCACGGAGCCTTTTCGCCGCTTCGCTTGCAGGCTATCCAGGCGCTCTGGAATGGGCGGCTCAGCGGGTCAATCCAGAGGCAGCTCCGTGGTGCGCTTGACCTCGCTCATGGCGATGTTCGAGTGCGCCTCCAGCACATGCGGCCGCTGCAGCAACTGGTCCCGCAGGAAGCGCTCGTAGCTACCGATATCCCGCGCCACCACCTTCAGCAGGTAATCCGAGCCGCCAGCCATGGTGTAGCACTCCAGCACCTCCGGGTAGCCGACGATGGCTTCCTCGAACTCGGTGAGGTTGTTACGCCCGTGGGCCGAGAGCTTGATGTTGACGAACACGGTGATGGAAAAGCCCAGCAGCTTGGGGTTGAGCAGGGCGACCTTGCGCTCGATTAGCCCGTCTTCCTGCATGCGGTTGATCCGCCGCCAGCAGGGGGACTGCGACAGCTCCACCTTCTCGGCCACCTCGGCGGCGGAGAGGTCGGCGTTGTGTTGCAGCAGGCGGAGGATCTTGCGATCGATAGGGCTCAAAGGGTTCTGCATGAGTCAGTCCGTCATTTTGTTTTTATTGGATCAATCATGCGCAGTATTGGCATTAGAGCCCGAAAATAGAAAGAAAAAAGCAGAACCCTTCAGTCAGATTATTAGGCATGCGTCCCGGGTAGTGATCCTGCCACGGGGCAGAAAGATGGCACTAACCGTAGCCGTCCTTGGTCGCCATAAAAATAAAAGGAGCGCCCGCATGTCTCTGGCCGAGATCCGCCTGGATGACAAATACCGGCTTGCAACCGGTCATCTGTACCTCACCGGCACCCAGGCGCTTACCCGCCTGCCGATGCTGCAGAAGCAACGCGATACGGCCCATGGCCTGAACACCGCCTGCTTCATCTCCGGCTATCGCGGTTCGCCACTCGGCAACCTCGATAAAAGCCTCTGGGAGGCCAAGTCCTTCCTCCAGGAAAACCACATCCACTTCCAGCCGGGCGTCAACGAAGAGCTCGCCGCCACCGCCGTATGGGGCAGCCAGCAGACCAGCTTGTTCCCCGGCGCGCGCTACGACGGCGTGTTCTCCATGTGGTACGGCAAGGGCCCGGGCGTGGACCGCTGCGGCGACGTCTTCAAGCACGGCAACTCCGCCGGCGTCGCGCCCCATGGCGGCGTCCTGCTGCTGGCCGGTGACGACCACGGCTGCAAGTCCTCCAGCATCGCCAACCAGAGCGAGCACGCCTTCATCGCCGCCTCCATCCCGGTGCTCAACCCGGCCAACGTCCAGGAAATCCTCGACTACGGCATCATCGGCTGGGAGCTCTCGCGCTACAGCGGCTGCTGGGTCGCACTCAAGACCATCGCCGAGAACGTCGACTCCTCCGCCGTGGTGGACGTCGACCCCCTGCGCATTGAGGTGAAGATCCCCACCGACTTCGTCCTCCCCGAAGACGGCGTGCACATCCGCTGGCCCGACCCGCCCCTGGCCCAGGAAAAGCGCCTCAACACCTACAAGATCTACGCCGCCCGTGCCTTCGCCCTGGCCAACGACCTCAACCAGGTCAAGCTCGACTCGCCCAACCCGCGCCTCGGCATCATCACCACCGGCAAGTCCTACCTCGACGTGCGCCAGGCCCTGGTGGACCTCGGCCTGGACGACGAACTCTGTGCCAAGGTCGGCCTGCGCGTGCTGAAGATCGGCATGAGCTGGCCGCTGGAACCGGTCTCCGTGCACCAGTTCGCCCAAGGCCTGGACGAAATCCTCGTGGTGGAGGAAAAGCGCAGCATCATCGAAGACCAGCTCACCGGCCAGCTCTACAACTGGCCCGTGGACAAGCGCCCACGCGTGGTCGGCGAGTTCGACGAGGAGGGCAACTCCCTGCTGCCCAACCTCAGCGAGCTGACCCCGGCGATGATCGCCCGCGTCATCGCCAAGCGCCTGGCGCCCATCTACTCCAGCGAGCAGATCGAATCGCGCCTGGCCTTCCTCGCCGCCAAGGAAAAAGCCCTCGCCGAGCCCAAGCACAAGACCGTGCGCACCCCGCACTTCTGCTCCGGCTGCCCGCACAACACCTCCACCAAGCTGCCCGAAGGCAGCCGCGCCCAGGGCGGCATCGGCTGCCACTACATGACCCAGTGGATGGACCGCAACACCGACACCTTCACCCAGATGGGCGGGGAGGGCGCCACCTGGATCGGCCAGGCCCCCTTCACCGACACGCCGCACATCTTCCAGAACCTCGGCGACGGCACCTACTTCCACTCCGGCCAACTGGCCTTGCGCGCGTCCGTGGCCGCCGGCGTCAACATCACCTACAAGATCCTCTACAACGACGCCGTAGCCATGACCGGCGGGCAGCCCATCGACGGCGAACTGCGCGTCGACCAGCTCAGCCAGCAGGTCTTCGCCGAGGGCGTCAAACGCATCGCCCTGGTCACCGACGAGCCGGAGAAATACCCCACCCGCGCCACCTTCGCGCCCATCGTGAGCTTCCACCACCGCCGCGAGCTGGACGCCGTGCAGCGTGAGCTGCGCGAGTTCAAGGGCGTCTCGGTGATCATCTACGACCAGACCTGTGCCACCGAGAAACGCCGCCGCCGCAAGCGCGGCAAGCTGGTGGACCCGGCCAAGCGCGCCTTCATCAACCCCGCCGTATGCGAGGGCTGTGGCGACTGCAGCGTCAAGTCCAACTGCCTCTCCGTACTGCCTCTGGAAACCGAACTGGGGCGCAAGCGGGAGATCGACCAGAACGCCTGCAACAAGGACTTCTCCTGCCTCGAAGGCTTCTGCCCCAGCTTCGTCACCGTTCACGGCGGCGAGCTGCGCAAGCCCGAAGCGGTTGGCAGCGGTGCCCTCTTCACCGTGCTGCCGGAGCCGCGCCAGCCGGGCCTGGACCGCCCCTGGAACATCCTCCTGCCGGGGGTCGGCGGCAGCGGCGTGACCACGGTCGGCGCATTGCTGGGCATGGCCGCGCACATCGAAGGCAAGGGCTGCAGCGTGCTCGACCAGGCCGGCCTGGCGCAGAAGTTCGGCCCGGTCATCACCCACATCCGCATCGCCGCCAAGCAGGACGACATCCACGCCGTGCGCATCGCCGCCGGTGAAACCGACCTGCTGCTCGGCTGCGACCTGGTGGTCGCCGCCAGCGAAGAGGCCCTCGCCAAGCTCAACGAGCGCATCGCCACCGCCGTGGTCAACAGCCACGAGGCCGCCACTGCCGAGTTCACCCGCAATCCGGATGCCCAGGTCCCCGGGCAGGCCATGCAGCAGGCGCTGATCGAGGCCGTCGGCGCGGAGAAAACCCACTTCATCGATGCCACCCGCCTGGCCACACGCCTGCTCGGCGACAGCATCGCCACCAACCTGTTCATGCTCGGCTATGCCTACCAGCGCGGGCTGGTGCCGGTCTCCGCCGAAGCCATCGAGAAGGCCATTCAGCTCAATGGCGTGGCGGTGAAACTCAACTGCGAGGCCTTCCTCTGGGGCCGTCGTGCCGCCCATGACCTGCCCGCCGTGGAGAAGCTCGCCGCACCGGAAGTGGCCCAGGCCAAGCCTTGCGAAACTCTCGACGAGATCATCCGCTTCCGCGTCGACTACCTCACTGCCTACCAGGACGCCGCCTACGCCAAGCGCTACAGCGGCCTGGTGGCGCGCGTGCGCCTGGTCGACAGCAGTGCTGGCCAGGAACTCACCGAAGCCGTCGCCCGTTACTACTTCAAGGTCCTCGCCTACAAGGACGAATACGAAGTGGCGCGGCTCTACAGCGCCGATGATTTCCGCAAGCAGCTCGAGGCCCAGTTCAGTGGCGACTACCGCCTGCAGTTCCACCTGGCGCCGTCCTGGCTGGCCAAGCGTGACCCGAGCACCGGGCAGCCACGCAAACGCAGCTTCGGGCCCTGGATGCTCAAGGCCTTCGGCCTGCTGGCGACCTTCAAATTCCTCCGCGGCAGTGCGCTGGACCCCTTCGGCTACAGCGAAGAACGGCGCCTGGAACGCGAGCTGATCGGCCGCTACGAAGACAACCTCGAAGCCGTGCTCGCCCACCTGCGGGGCGACAACTATCGCGTCGCGGTAGCCCTCGCCGAACTGCCGGAGCAGATCCGTGGCTACGGCCACGTCAAGGAAGCTGGCCTGGCCAAGGCCCGCGAGCACGAGGCGCAACTGCGCGCTCAGCTCCTGGCCACCCAGATCAACGTGGTGCGGCTGTTCGACTCGGCTGCCTGACGCCCTCCCATCACCGGCCTTCCCATGAGGGAGGGCCGGCGTTCACCCAGACAAACGCACACAGAGGTACACCATGTCCGTCTTCTCTCACGTCGAATTCGATGGCCACGAACAGGTCGTCTTCGGTCACGACAAGGCATCCGGCCTCAAGGCCATCATCGCCATCCACAACACCAACCTCGGCCCCGCCCTCGGCGGTTGCCGCATGTGGAACTACGCCAACGACGAACAAGCGCTACGTGACGTGCTGCGCCTGTCCCGTGGCATGACCTACAAGTCCGCCCTCGCCAACCTGCCCCTGGGCGGCGGCAAGGCGGTGATCATCGGCGACCCCCACAATGGCAAGAGCGAAGCGCTGTTCCAGGCCATGGGCGATTTCGTCGACACCCTCGGCGGGCGCTACATCACCGCTGCCGACTCCGGCACCGGCCCGGCGGAAATGCAGATCATGGCCGAGCGCAGCCGCCACGTGGCCGGCGCCAACCAGCGCGAAGCCTTCGACGGCGGCGTGCGCAGCGGCGACCCGTCGCCGTCCACCGCCTATGGCGTATTCATCGGCATCCAGGTAGCGGTCAAGCACCGCCTGCGTCGCGACGACCTCAAGGGCCTGCGCGTCGCCATCCAGGGCGTCGGCCAGGTCGGCTTCCACCTCGCCCGCCTGCTGCGCGACGCCGGTGCCGAACTCTGGGTGACCGACATCGTCGACGCCAACGTGCGCCGCGCCGTCGAACAACTGGGCGCCAAGGCCGTGCTGCAACATGAAATCTATGGGCTCAATGTCGACGTCTTCGCGCCCTGCGCCATGGGCGGCATTATCAACCCGCAGAGCCTGGAAGCGCTGCGCGTGCCGATCATCGCCGGGGGCGCCAACAACCAGCTGGCCGACGCGCAACTGGCCGAGGAGCTCAAGCGCAACGGCTGCCTCTACGCGCCGGACTACGCCATCAACGCCGGCGGCATCATTGATGTCTACTTCGAGCGCAGCGGTGGCAGCGCGGTAGAGCTGAAGGCCCATATCGAAGGCATCGGCAACACCCTGCGGCAGATCTTCACCCGCGCCGACGAGGAAGGCCGCACCACCACCGAGGTCGCCGACCGCCTTGCCGAAGAGCGCTTCGGTCGCGTCTGACCATGCGGCGGGAATGGCGGCCGCAACACGCCGGCCATTCCCGTAAGCGGCGTCAGATATCCAGGTACAGGCTGATCCCGTGGGGCTTGTAGCCCAGGGACTCATAGAAGCGATGGGCCGCCTCGCGGCTCTGCCCGCTGGACAGCACGAGCTTGTAGCACCCCCAGGCACGGCCGCGTTCGGCGGCCTTGTCCATCAGCGCCTGGCCAATGCCCAGGCCGCGCGCGCTCTTGTCCACCACCACGTCCTCGACTATCGCCGAGCGCGCGAAGTTGTGCGCCAGGTGCTCCACCAGGATCACCGTGCAGGTGCCCAGCAGGCGCCCGTCTCGCTCCGCCACCACCACCTCGCGGCCACTCGGCAACTCGCTCAGGCGCAAGGCCAGCAGCGCATGGTCGGGGCGCGATTCGTCCTCACCCAACTGGTGCAGCAGGGCAGCCAGCGCCGGTGCATCCGCCGGGCTGGCGGCGCGCAGGGTAACGGTGGTGAACGGGGAATCGGGCAGGTTCTGCGGGAGCGGCTGGGGCATGACGGAGATCCCTCTGATTTTTGCAGAAGTATGGTGCAGTGCCGTGGCAGTGGCATGACAAAACGCGCAGGCGCCGTTAACATGCCGCCCGTTCCCCGGCGGCCTCTGCCAGGGACGCTGTCTCAGTAGCTCAATTGGATAGAGCATCCCCCTCCTAAGGGGAAGGTTGGTGGTTCGAGCCCACTCTGGGACACCATGAATAACGAAGCCCCGCACAGCTCACGCTGGCGGGGCTTTTTCATTGCGGTCCGCTCAGGCCGGCAGGAGGGCCTGCTCGACCCCATCCATGAACAGGAAGGTGCCTTTCTGCCGCTGGTAGGAGTCGATCAGCGGCACCAGCCGGCGGAAGTGCTCGGTCTGGCAGTGCCGGTCCAGCGCGGCGCGGTCCGGCCATTCCTCGATGAAGATGAAGTGCCCCGGGTCGCGCTGGTCGGTGAACAGGTCGTAGGCGATGCAGTCCGGTTCCTGGCGGGTCTTCTCCACCAGCTCGCGGTACAGCGGCAGCACGCGGTCGATGTGCTCGGGGTGGATGAAGTCCTGGGCGATCACTTTCAGCATCGGGCGCTCCTTGGCCGGTCTTGGGAGGGCGCAGGTTAGCGCCGTCACGCGGCCACCGACAAACGCCAGGGCCGGCCCGCGCTTCACGGGCCGGCCGTTCACTCAGGCGTTGCGGGCCTCGCCGCCGTCATTGGGCAGCGTCAGGTAGATCAGCACCGCCAGCAGGGTGATGAAGAAGCGGAAGGCGTCCGGCACGCCGTTCCACTGCTCCGACATCCACATGCCGAACCATTCCCCGCCCACCGACATGAACGCCACCTGCCAGGTCAGGAAGCCCAGGGTCAGGCCGGCGATGGCCCAGCGCTTGGCCGCGCGGAAGCCGGCGTCGCCGGCCCGCAGTGCACGCAGCAGGTGCAGGCCGCCGAGCCAGCAGAGCAGGGCGGTGGCGGTTTCCAGGGCGATGATGCCCATGTAGCCGGCGTGGTGCAGCCAGGGCGCCTTGATGGCGCGGTACATCAGCTGGTTGCCGGGGAAGGTGGTGTCCATGAGGAACACGTGGTGGACGAAGGCGAAGTTGGTGGCGTAGTCGGTGACGTTGTTGAAGGCCACCAGCGAGGCGAAGAAGGCCATGGCCAGCACCATGACGGCTTTCGAGAGGCGGATCATTGTCATTGCTCGGTTTCCTGAAAGGGCGAACGGCATCGCGCAGGCGTCCGCCCCGCCCACGCAAGCAGCGGGCAGGGGAAGGCCGGGCCGCTCGCGGCGACGGGCTCGGTTCTGAGAGTGTCCTGGGCAAGCCAGGTATTCGGGTGCGCGAGGCGCAGCGTGCGGAAATCGGGACTGGAGGACCTGAGGCCGGCGCCACACCGGGAAGCGTGGCCGCCCGGCTGGATGGAGCCCGCACGGGAAGGAGCGCGGATTCTGGACGCAGGCACCGCTGCGCGTCAATTCACCCCGGCCCCGGCACCACTCGCCGAAAGAACCATTGCCCTGTCGGCCGGTCTTGAGGATGCTGAACGAAATTTTCCAAGGTGCCCGGATGACCTCCGCCCCCGATCCCACGAGCCGCTCCCTGGTACTCGACAACGGCCTCACCGTGCTGCTGCGCCATGTGCCCGGCGCGCGTCAGGCCGCGGCGGTGGTGCGGGTGGCGGCCGGCAGCCACGACGAGCCCGCAGCCTGGCCCGGGCTGGCGCATTTCATCGAGCACTTGCTGTTTCTCGGGGGCCATCGCTACCCGGGCGACCAGCGGCTGATGCCGTTCATCCAGGCCTGCGGTGGGCGTCTCAATGCCAGCACCCAGGCCCACCACACCGACTACTTCTTCGAACTGCCGCCGGCCGCGCTGGACGACGGCCTGTCGCGCCTGCTGGACATGCTCGCCATGCCCCGGCTTGAGGTCGAGGCGCAACTGCGCGAGCGCGAAGTGCTGCAGGCCGAGTACCAGGCGCGCGCCGCCGATGCTTCGACCCTGGCCCAATCCGCCCTGGCTGCGGCGCTGGCGCCGGGGCACCCGCTGGCGGATTTCCATGCCGGCAACCGCGCCAGCCTGGCGGTGGAAGACCCGGTATTCCAGGGCGCGTTGGCGCTGTTCCATCGCAGTCACTACCAGGGCGCGCGCATGCGCCTGGTGCTGCTGGGCCCCCAGCCCCTCGATGAGCTGGCCGAGCTGGCGCGGCGACATGGCGCCCTGTTGCCTGCGGGGGCACCGGCGAGTGAGCGTCAGGCGTCGCCCCTGCTGCCCTTGTTCAGCCACAGCCTGCGCATTTGCCTGCCCGGTGCGCCCCGCTACTGGCTGGCCTTCGCCCTGGAAGGGCAGCCCGCCACGCTGCCCCAGGCGGTGGACCTGTTGCGTGAGCTGCTGCAGGACGAAGCCGATGGCAGCCTGCAGGCCTGGCTTGGCGAGCAGGGGCTGTGCGACGGCTTGCAGCTATCGGTGCCCCATCTCGACCAGGGCCAGGCGTTGCTGGTGCTGGATATCGCCCTGGCCGACGGCCACCTCGACAGCCGTGCCCGCCTGGAAGCGGCGCTGTTCCACTGGCTCGCGGCCCTGCGCGAGCAGGAGCCCTGGCAGGACCTGCTCGCGCGCCACCAGATGCGCACCGGCCATTCCCGACCGGCACCGCTGGAGCAGGCACGCAGCCTGATGGAGCGTGACCCCGGGCAAGCGCCGCTGGACGCGCGCAGCCTGCATCGGCTGCTGGCCCAGTTGGCGCCGCCCCGGCTGGTGCGGTTGTTCGCCAGCGGGGAGCCCTTGCAAGGGCGAGTGGAGGTGGCCGGGTTCCAGCTCGAGTTGGAGGAAGCCGGCATCCCGGCCTGGCCAGCGATCGACGTGCGCTGGCGTTTCGCCGGTGTGCCGGTCTTCAGCCCCTTCGCGGTTCCGGCTGCCCTGGGGGCGCTGGGCGAGATGCCGCTGATCCAGCACCCGGGCGATGCCGAAAGGGCGGCCCTGTTCCTGCGTTGGCGCCTGCCCGCCGGGCTGGCCACGGCGGGTTTCTACCAGGCCCTGCAGCGGGGGCTGCGCTCGACCCAGAGCCGGGCGCAACAGCAAGGCATCCGCCTCGACTTCATCGAGCAGGGGCGGGATTGGCGGCTGGCCCTGCGCGGTGCCGCTGAAATGCTGCCGGCGGTGCTCGATGCGACCTTCAGGGTGCTGCTGGAGCCGCCCCTGGCCGCCTGTGACCAGGGGTTGCGCCTGCACCGGGCCTGGCTCAAGCGCCAGGCCGCCGAACTGCCCATCCGCCAGCTGTTGCAGCACCTGCCGGATGTGCTGGACGCCGCCGTGTCTCGCACCGAGGTGGCCCGGGCGGTAACGCCCGCCCGCCTGGCCGGGCACTGGGCCCATGCCGCCTGGGATGTGATGGCCGTCGGCTTCGACGCCGGGCAGCGGGAGCTCCTGCATGGCCTGCTGCGGCGGTTGCCGGGCCAGCGGCTCCCTCGCGATCACGCCCCGGCGGTGCTGGCGCCCAGCTACCGCTGGCATCGCCCGGACGCGGTGGAGGGCGAGGCCGCGCTGCTGCTGTTCTGCCCGCTGCCGGACCGGCACGCCCTCACCGAAGCCAGCTGGCAATGGCTGGCCCGCTGCCTGGAGGCGGACTTCTACCAGCGTCTGCGCAGTGAGCTGCAACTGGGTTACGCGGTGTTCTCCGGCTTCCGCCTGATCAATGGCCAGGCCGGTCTGCTGTTCGGGGTGCAATCGCCCAGCGCCACGGTAGCGCAGGTGCTTGGGCATATCGAAACCTTCCTTGCCGGCCTGGACGAGGCCCTGGGCGATGGCGAAGCCGCGCGCCAGGCCCTGCTGGCACAATTGCGCGAGGGGGGCGAGGACGACGCCGAGCGTGCCTGGAACCTGCATCTGGCTGGCCACTCCCCCGATTGGCCGCGCCGTGTCGCCGATTCCCTCGAACACGCCACCCGCGATGACCTGCTGGCCGCCCTGCAGGCCCTGCAACAGGGCCGCGGCGGCTGGCTGGTGCTGGCCAACGACGAGCGCCCCGGCTCGCGCTGGCACTGACGCCTACTCCCTTCGCGCCTCCGCCACACCCCCCTCATCCCCTACCAAGGCAGCGGTACGACCCCCTCCCCAGGTCGTGCCGACGGCATCGTCCGCCCGTTGCGACTTGCGCGCCGCTACCCTCGGCGAGGCGGCCCGGGTCTTTTCGCCAGGGCCGTACAGGGCGCGCCAAAGCACCGCTGAAATGGTGCCAAGGCCGCATATGGCGGGTGTTCTAGCGTTTCGATAATCGCCTCCGTCACGGCTCGAGCGAGTCGTCCCACCCAGCGGAGAGCGCCATGTACAACAACAAGAACGTCACCATCGGATTCCTGCCCCTCGCCCTCACCACCGGCCTGGCCCTGGCTGCCATGGAACAGGCCAAGGCCGAGATCGTCCTCTACGACAAGGACGACACCACCTTCTCCACCGACGGCTACGTCAACGCCTTCTACGTCAACAGCGACGTCGACCGCGACGGCGAACAGTTCGACCGCCGCCAGTCGCGGGTGAAGATGGGCTTCCTGCCCAACTGGATCGGCTTCAACATGGGCAAGCAGGTGGATGACCTCAAGCTCGGCGCCCGCGCCTCCTTCTGGGTGACCATCAACGACAGCGAAACCAACGGCACCGACACCGCCATCGACGTCCGCCAGTTCTACGGCACCGTTGGCAGCGACTGGGGTGAGGTGCTGGTGGGCAAGGACTTCGGCCTGTTCGCCCGCTCCAACATCCTCCTCGACGAAATGCTCGCCGGGTACGGCCAGGTCAGCGACACCCTGGGCCTGGTGGATGGCGGCGGCGTCTCCTTCGGCAACATCGGCAGCGGCTACCCCTATCCGTTTCCCACCTCGCAGATCACCTACCGCAGCCCCAAGAGCGACGGACTGCGCCTGGCCGTGGGCATCATGGACCCGGTGGACACCAACGACGACAGCCCCACCGGCAAGGCCTACCAGGAGAACCCGCGCTTCGAATCCGAGCTCACCTACGAGTTCGAACTGGGCGGCGCGCAGATCTACTCCTGGGTCAACGGCGGCTACCAGACGTCCGACAACACCGACCCGGCCGTGGACAGCGTCACCTCCAAGGGCCTGGGCTATGGCGTGCAGGCGAAGATGGGCGACTTCTCGTTGGTGGGCTCCGGCTTCCAGGCCAAGGGCATCAACCCCTTCTTCACCAACAACGCCGGCGAGGCGACCCTGCGTGAAGTGGACAGCGACGGCTACCTGCTGCAGGGCTCCTACCGCTTCGGCAAGAACCGCCTGGCGCTCTCCTACGGCAAGACCAAGGATGACGGCAACGGCGCGGTGAACACCGGCGCCGACTACGAAACCCGCGGTATCGCCCTGTTCCACGACGTCAACGACAACCTCAAGCTGGTCGCCGAATACAACCAGTTCGAAATCGACGGCCACGCCGGCTCCGCGCAGAACGAAGACACCGACACCGTCGCCCTCGGCCTGGTGCTCAACTGGTAAGGCTCCACCCTGCAATGCTCCCTTGTGTTTTGGCGGGATGGCGCATGCCTCCCGCCTTTTTTGCGTTCTATGGGGAGTGGTTTCGCGAATGAATTCGCTCCTGTCCTGGCGGGCGACTGAAGTCGCCCCTACAAAGCGTCATGCCACCGATGGGCGCGACCGCTGCGTAGATGGAGGTCGCTTTTTACCTCCATCAGGCGGAGCCGGGCCGTGGCATATCGTGATGCCTGATGCCCCCGTCGAAGGCGCCCATCCTGCGAAGAACTCGCAGCCCCGCGTAGGGTGTGCCGCGCGCACCTCGAAGATCACGCGCACACCCATCCAGAACCGAATGAGCGCAGCTGGGGCCGCTCCACGAGCGCAATCGTCAGTGCCGCCTCATCCCTTCGAACGAGCCCGTCGCTACCCAAGAAGGATGGGGCGGCCCCGGGGCGCTCCGTAGAATCCACAGCATCTGCAGGCCCATTCGCGAGAGGCGCCCCATGCAACAGCACCAGGACGAGGGCGTGGTCACCGCCATGTCCAGCGCCACCGAGGCCGAAGCCGTGGCCCAGGACCTGGCGCGCCAGCTGATCCACCCGCACCTGGGCTTCGTGCTGTTCTTCTGCTCGGCGGAGTACGACCTGCCGGCCCTGGGCGCGGCGCTGGAGCAGTACTTCGGCGGCATCGAACTGGTGGGCTGCACCAGCGCCGGCGAAATCACCCCCAACGGCTACGGGCGCGGCTGCGTCAGCGCGGTGGGCTTCGACTACCGCAGCTTCTCCATCGGCAGCGCGCTGATCGACGAAATGGAGCGCTTCAGCCTGATCGACGCCCAGCAGTTGGTGGAGCGCCTGGTCAGCGACTGCCGCAGCAACTCCCTGGCGCCGATCAAGGACCACAGCTTCGCCCTGACCCTGCTCGACGGCCTCTCCAGTCGCGAGGAAGTGGTGCTCGCCGCCCTCAGCGCGGCCTTCGGCAGCATTCCGCATTTCGGCGGCTCGGCCGGCGACGACAACCACCTCACCCACACCCACGTCTACCACGGCGGCCAGTTCCACACCGGTGCGGCGGTGGTGGTGCTGGTCAACACCCAGCTGGATTTCGAAGTCTTCAGCACCCACCACATCCTGCCCAGCGACGAGAAGCTGGTGGTCACCCGCGCCGACAGCGCCAGCCGCCGCGTCTTCGAACTCAACGCCGAGCCCGCCGCCCAGGAATACGCCCAGTGGATCGGCGTGCCGCTGGCGGCACTGGACCACCGCCTGTTCGCCGCCCACCCACTGGCGGTGCGGGTCAACGACCAGTACTACGTGCGCTCCATCCAGCGGGTCAACGACGACCTCAGCCTCAGCTTCTACTGTGCCGTGGAGAACGGCATCGTCCTCACCGGCATGCGCCCGGGGCCGCTGCTGCCCAACCTCCAGGCCCTGTTCCAGCGCCTGGAGCAACGCCTCGGCCCGCCGCTGCTCACCATCGGCTGCGACTGCTTCCTGCGCCGCCTGGAGATCGAGAGCGACGGCGGCGTCGAGCAGACCGGCGAATTCCTCCGTCGCCAGCGCGTCATCGGTTTCAACACCTACGGGGAACAGTTCAATGGCATGCACATCAACCAGACCTTCACCGGTGTCGCCATCGGACGCCGCCCCGGCGATGCAGGCCGCTGACCAGGAGGCGCGCATCGCCCAGCTGGAGAGCGATAACCACAAGCTGCGGCGCATCAACGCCGCGCTGATCGAACGGGTCGAATCCAGCGCCGCCCGCCGCGACGACGCCTACGCCGCCTTCCAGCACTCGGTGGTGCTGGCCGAGCAGGTACGCGAACGCACCGATGCACTGAACCAGGCGATGTCCGAACTCAAGGCCAGCAACCAGCTGCTCAGCGACGCCCGGCTGCGCGCCGAGACGGCCCACCAGCACCTGGTGGACGCCATCGAAAGCATCTCCGACGCCTTCGTGCTGTTCGACAAGGAGCAGCGCATCGTCCTGTTCAACAGCCGCTTCAAATCTTTCTGGGCCCACAGCCGCGCGCGCATCATCAGCGGCACCCGGCTCTCGGAGATCAAGCGCCTGGCCGAAAGCACCGGGCTGATCGTCGAAGAACAGCGCAGCAGCGACAACGAGCACAGCCTCTACCGCCTGCAGGACGGGCGCTGGGTGCAGGTCAGCGAGCGGCCCACCCGCGAGGGCGGGCTGGTGATCCTCTACACCGACATCACCGAGCTCAAGGTCAGCGAGACCATGCGCCGCGAACAGGCCCTGGCGCAGAAATCGCGGCTGCTGCAGCGCGCCGTGGACAACCTCTCCCAGGGCATGGCCATGGTCGGCGCCGAAGGCACCCTGGAGCTGTGGAACCACCGCTTCCTCGAACTCTGCGGCCTGGCGCCGATCCAGGCCCACCGGCCCTTCGCCGAGGTCATGGCCGACAGCGAGCTGGCGCTGCTCACTCCACAGACCCGCGACGCCAACGGCCGCCCGGTGCGCGAGCTGGAGCAGCGCCTGTTCGACGGCCGCATGCTGGAGGTGCGCACCCACGCGCTGCCCACCGGCGGCTTCGTCAACACCTTCACCGACATCACCGAGCGCTACCGCCACGCCGAGGCCCTGGCCGAGAGCGAACGCTGGATCCGCCTGATCACCGACCACGTGCCGGCGCTGATCGCCTACCTCAACGCCGAGCTGGTCTACGAGTTCACCAACAAGGTCTACGAGGAGTGGTACCGCTGGTCCCGTGGCGGCATGCTCGGCCAGCGCCTGCGCGAGGTGCACAGCGAGGAGCACTGGCGGCGCCTGGAGCCCTATGTGGAACGGGCGCTGTCCGGCGAGAGCGTCACCTTCGAGGTGGCCGAAACCAACCTCAACGGCCAGGAGCGCTACATGCTGCGCTCCTACGTGCCCAACCGCCTGGCCAATGGCGAGGTGGTGGGCATCTTCGTGCTGATCCGCGACATCACCGAGCGCCGCCGCACGGCCGAAGCCCTGCACCTGGCCTACCAGAACCTGGAGCAGCGGGTGCGCGAACGCACCGCCGAGCTCACCCAGCTCAACGACCAGCTGCTGCGCGAGATCGGCGAGCGCAGCCAGGTGGAACTGCGCCTGCGCGAAGCCAAGCGCGAGGCCGAGCAGGCCAACCTGTCGAAAACCAAGTTCCTCGCCGCCGTTAGCCACGACCTGCTGCAACCGCTCAACGCCGCGCGGCTGTTCACCAGTGCGTTGCAAGAGCAGCGCGAGCAGGCGGTGAGCACGGCGCTGGTGCGCAACATCAGCAACTCGCTGGATGACGTGGAAAGCCTGCTGGGCACCCTGGTGGACATCTCCAAGCTCGACGCCGGGGTGATCAAGCCCGACATCGCGCCCTTCGCCGTCAGCGAACTGCTCGACAACCTCGCCGTGGAGTTCCGCCAGGCAGCGGCCAGCGAAGGGCTCAGCCTGCATTTCGTGCCCAGCTCGGCGCTGGTGCGCAGCGACATCCAATTGCTGGCGCGCATCCTCCGCAACCTGCTCAGCAACGCCATCCGCTACACCCCCAGTGGTCGCGTGCTGCTGGGCTGTCGGCGGCACCGGCAGAGCCTGTCCATCGAGGTCTGGGACAGCGGCATCGGCATCGCCGACGACAAGCTCAAGGAGATCTTCCAGGAGTTCAAACGCGGCGACTCGCAGCGGCCCAAGCAGGATCGCGGGCTGGGCCTGGGGCTGGCCATCGTCGACAAGATCGCCGGCATGCTCGGCCACCGCATCCAGGTGCGCTCGCGCCTCGGCCATGGCTCGCGCTTCAGCATCGAGGTGCCCCTGGCCAAGCGCGCGCCCCGGGCACGGGTGGAGCCCAGCGCGCCGGAGCTGCTGGTGGAGCGCCTGCGCGGCTCGCGGGTGTGGGTGCTGGATAACGACGCAGCCATCTGCGCCGGCATGCGCACCTTGCTCGAAGGCTGGGGCTGCCAGGTGGTGACCGCGCTCTCGGAAGAAGACCTGGCCCGCCAGGTGGACAACTACCACGCCGACGCCGACCTGCTGATCGCCGACTACCACCTCGACAACGGCCACAACGGCGTCGACGCCGTCGCCAGCATCAACGCCCGCCGCGGCACCGCCTTGCCCGCCCTGATGATCACCGCCAACTACAGCAACGAACTGCGCCAGCAGATGCGCGAGCTCGGCCACACCCTGATGCACAAACCCGTCCGCCCGATGAAGCTCAAGGCCGCGATGAACCACCTGATCGAACGGGGTGGGTGAGTCGAGGCGGGGGAGGTGTTTGCTTCGCGGGTTGCACCCGCCCTACGGGCTGCCAGCCACCGGGAAGTCCGGGGCATGCGGGTGGAGGTCGCTTTTTACCGCCACCGGGCGGAGTACCCGTCTACCCGCGAAGCAGGGATGTCGCGTTAGCGTCGACAGCCCTCAACGCCGCAGGTACGCCGCGAAATCGATATCCCCGGCGCAGAGGATTGCCTGCACGCGGTTGTGCACGTTGAGCTTGCGCAGGATGGCGGAGACGTGGGCCTTGACCGTGGTTTCGGCGATGTCGAGGTTGTAGGCGATCTGCTTGTTCGACTCGCCCTTGGTCATGCGTTCCAGCACCAGCAGCTGCTTGCGGGTCAGCGCCTGGAGCAGTTCCGGGGGGATGCCGTGTTCGTCCTGGTGGCTGCGCCGGGGCGAGCTCTTCTGGGTGCGGATGATGTCCGAGGGCAGGTAGACGTTGCCGTTGAGGATCTGCTCGATGGCGTCGGTCATCTGTGCGCGCGGCGAGGACTTGGTGATGAAGCCCACCGCGCCGTAGGTGATGGCCTGCAGCACGATCTGCTTGTCCTGCTCGGCGGAGACGATCACCACGGGGATGGTCGGCGCCTCGTTGCGCAGGTTGATCAGGCCATTGAGGCCGTGCATGCCGGGCATATTCAGGTCGAGCAGGATAAGGTCGAGGTCGTCGTGTTCCTGGGTCAGGCCCAGGGCGCTGTCGAGGTCGGCGGTCTCCATCACTTCGCTGTCGGGGAAGCCGTCGCTGATGACGTTGTGGATGGCCTCGCGGAACAGCGGGTGATCGTCGGCGATCAGGATCTTGTACATGGCCATTCACCTCATTGTTCTGATTATGGCGGGGCTGTCGGGCACGGCTTCAGGGCAGGGGCACGGGCTCGGCGGGTTGCAGCGGCAGGCCGGCCTGTTCCCAGGCGTCGATGCCGTCACGGTACCAGTAGAGATTGCGGTAGCCCAGTGCATGGGCGCGGCGTTGCGCGTTCCAGCTCAACCAGCAGTCGGAACGGCAGTAGAACACCAGCGGCCACTGCAGGTCGCCCTGGCTGGCCTTCTTCAGGTTGTCGGCAAAGTAGGCCTGCCAGCGCGCGTCCAGCGTGCCGGTGCCGGTGTTGGCCAGCCACAGGCTGCCGGGCAGGTTGGCGTGGGGTTCATCGGCGATGAAGCGGCCTTCGAGGAACTGCCGGCGGTAGACGTCGATCAGCGCTGTGCGCGGGTCGCGCTGCAGCAGCTGGCGCAGGCCGGTGGTGTCCAGGGTGCGGGCGTGGTCGGCCTCGGCCGGGGTGGGGCTGCGGTAGCGGTCGGTGCGGTAGCCGTCGGCGGAGAATAGCGACGGCTCGGCGTCGGCATGGGCGGCGGCCGAAAACAGGAGGGGCAGGCACAGCAGTGACGCGATGAGGACTCGCATGGCAGGCATCTCTTTATTCTTATGCCCTGCATTACAAGCCAGCCGCGTGGCTTTGGAAATCCTACGTTGGAGAGGAAAACCAGTACCAAAGTAGTAGTTTTCCCGCCTCAGTTGGCCCTGCGCAGCGCCGCATGCTGCGGGTTGAAGCTGGCCACCGCCGCCACCGCGAAGACCAGCGTCAGGCCCAGGCACACGCCCAGGGCCAGCGGGTTGAGCCGCTCGTACAGGGCGAAGCGCACCAGCTCCACCGCGTGGCTGAAGGGGTTGGCCGCACACAGCCAGTACAGCCACTCGCTGGCCTCGCGCATCTTCCACAGGGGGTAGAGCGCCGAGGAGAGGAAGAACAGCGGGAAGATCACGAAATTCATCACCCCGGCGAAGTTCTCCAGCTGGCGGATGAAGTTCGACAGCAGCAGCCCCAGGGCGCTGAGCAGCAGCGCCGCCAGCAGCAGCGCGGGCAGGGCGGCGAGCAGGCCCCAGGCCGGCGGTTGCACGCCATAGAGCCAGGCGATGGCGAGAAAGGCATACACCTGCAGCAGCGACACCAGCGCCGTGGCCAGCAGCTTGGCGCCGAGCAGGAAGGGGCGCGGCAGCGGGCTGGTGAGCAGCACGCGCATGCTGCCCATCTCGCGGTCGTAGACCATCGACAGCGAGCCCTGCATGCCGTTGAACAGCAGGATCATGCAGGCCAGCCCCGGGACGATGTAGGTCTCGTAGGTGATGTAGGTGGCGTAGGGGTCGATGATGGCGATGCCCAGCGCCGTGCGGAAGCCGGCGGCGAACACCAGCAGCCACAGCAGCGGTCGCACCAGGGCGCTGAGAAAGCGCGAGCGCTGCAGCACGAAGCGCAGCCACTCGCGCCCGACGATGCCACGCAGGCACTGCCAATAAGCACTGGCGTTCATGCCCGCGCCCTCGGCCGGGTGAGCTCGCCGAAGGCACCGGCCAGGCCGCCGCCATGCGCCGCACTCAGCTCGCTGGCGGTGCCCGAGGCCACCAGGCGGCCCTGGTCGAGCACCAGCAGGGCGTCCTCGCCGCGTACTTCGTCCAGCAGGTGGGTGGTCCACAGCACGCTCAGGCCTTCGTCGTCGCACAGCTGGCGCACGTGGTGGTTGAGGGCCTGGCGGCTGGCCGGGTCGAGGCCGACGCTGGCTTCGTCGAGCAGCAGCAGGCGCGGGCGGTGGAGCAGGGCGCGGGCGATTTCCACGCGCCGGCGGTGGCCGCCGTTGAGGGCGCGCACGCTGTCGCGGCGGCGTTCGCCCAGGCCCTGGCGCGCCAGTTCCTGGTCGATGCGCGCGGCCGCCAGCTGGCGGGGCATGCCGTGCAGGGCGGCGTGGTAGCGCAGGTTCTGCTCCACCGAGAGGTCGAGGTCCAGGGTGCTCTGCTGGAACACCACGCCGAGCTGGCGCAGGGCCAGGCGCGGCTGCCGGCGCAGGGAATGGCCGGCGACGCGGATGTCGCCGCGCTGCAGGTCGTAGAGGCGGCTGAGCAGCGCCACCAGGGTGGACTTGCCGGCGCCGTTGGGCCCCAGCAGCGCGGTGAAGCGGCCCGGCTCCAGGGCGAAGCTCACGCCGTCCAGCGCGCGCCGTGGGCCGTAGTCGAAGCCGACGCCCTCCACCGCCAGTGCGTTCATGGCGCCACCACCACGCCCCAGGGGTAGCGGCCGACCTTGATCGACTTGGTCACCTTGAGGCTGTCGACGTCGATCACCGAAACGTCGCCGCTGATGCCGTTGGTGGCCAGCAGGGTCTTCTCGTCGGGGCTGAAGGCCAGGTGCCAGACGCGCCGGCCCACCAGCAGGTAGTCGAGCACTTCCAGGGTTTTCGCATCCACCACCGCCACATGGTTGGCCGGGCCCAGGGCGACGAAGGCGTAGCGGCCGTTGCGGGTCAGCTTGACCCCCACTGGCTGCACCTTGTCCGGGTGCACGCCCTTGATCTGAAACTTCAGGGTCTTCTGGATGCTGCGCGTGGCCACGTCGACCACGGTGACGGTGCCGCCGATCTCGGCCGAAGCCCACAGGCGCTTGCCGTCGTGGTCGAACTCCACATGGCGCGGGCGCTGGTCCACCAGGGTGTTGTCCACCAGCGTCTGGGTCGAGGTGTCGATCCAGTGCAGCATGTTGGTGGTCTCGCTGGTGTTGATCGCCCACTTGCCGTCCGGGCTCACCGCCATGCCCTCGGGCTCCACGCCGACGTCGATCTGCGCCAGCACCTGGCTGCTCTGGGTGTCGACCACCGTGACCAGCGCATCGTCCTCGTTGGAGATGTACAGCCAGCGGTCGTTGGGGTGCAGGGCGAACTGCTCGGGGTCGGCGCCGGAGGGCAGCTCCTTGATGATCTGCCGCGTGGCCAGGTCCATCACCTGCACGGTGTCCGAATCGCTGGCGCAGATGTACAGCAGCCGGTTGTCGCTGGACAGCGCCAGGCCGCGCGGGCGCTTGCCCACCGGCAGGCTGGCGGTGACCGTCAGGCTGTCCATGTCGATCACGCTGACGGCGTTGTCCTTCTCGTTGGAGACGTAGGCGGTGGCGGCGAAGGTGGCGCCGCTGGCCAGCAGCAGCGCGGCGCCGAACAGGGTAAGGGGGAGGCGGGGCATGGCGGGGTCCTTGTTCGTGTCGTTCATGGCGTGGCCTTCAGGGCGGCTTCGGCCAGGCGGCAGCGGCTCTCCGGGGCGTCGTGGCCGAGGGTGTCGAGTTCGCTGAAGGGGTGGAGGAAGCCCTCCTGGGGCGAGGTGCTGATCAGTGCGCGTGGCTGGATCAGCTCGATGGGCTGGCGCAACTGGCCGTCCCAGGGGCGGTAGCTCAGCTTGCGGCCCTTGAAGCCGTCCAGCGGCAGGTCCGGCGACAGCTCCAGGGTGCGGATCGCGGCGGCGTCGCTGGCGCCCAGGCGGGTCACCGCGCTGGCGATGCTGCGCACGGCCACCCAGGCGGCGAAGTCGCGGTCGTTCATCCAGCGCCCGGTGAGGTCCTCGAAGCGCTTCTGCAATTGCGCCGCGCCGTAGGTTTCCACCGTCTTGTGCCAGCCCGTGGGCACCAGGCCCTGGGTGCCGGCCACCGGGCGAGGCAGCCAGGTGTTGTAGGGCAGGTACTCGCCGAAGTCGCCTTGCTCGTCGGCCACCAGTACGCCGTCATAGTCGTCGGCCTGGGTGAACAGCGGCATGTCGGCCTGGGCGCTGCGGCGCTGCTCGTTGTCGAAGGTCCAGGGCTTCTCGCCGATGATCGTGATGCCGAAGCGCCCGGCAGCGCGACGTAGGGCGGCGGCGTAGGCCTGGTCCTCGGGGCGCGGGCCGACCACCAGCAGCCAGCGCTTCCACTGGCGCAGGGCGAGGAACTGCACCAGGGCGTCGGCGAGCATGGCGCGGCTGGGCAGGCTGTGCAGCACGTTGGGCAGGCAGGCGTCGGTGCGCAGCGCATCGTCGGCGGCGCCGGCGTTGAACAGCAGGCTGTCCGGCAGCGCCGCCGACAGCTGGCGCAGCAGCGGCGCCGGGGCGTTGACCACGAACAGGCGCAAGCCCTGGTCATGCTGTTGGCGTGCCGCGTCCAGCAGTTCGGCTTCGCTCTCGGCATTGGCCGCCAGCAACTGGTAGCGCTGCTTGAGGAAGCGCCCGGTGCTGTTGTTGTCGGTGGTCGCCAGCTCCGCGCCGCGCAAGCCGGCGTCGCGGGGCTCGGGGATGACGTTGGAGAGCAGTGGCCCCGGGTCGGGGCTGTAGCCGAGGTAGCCGATGCGCACCTCCAGCGGCTGGCGCGCCTGGGCGGCGACGGCGTGGTTGGCCAGCAGCGCGGCGGCGGCCAGGGCCAGCAGGTAGGTCAGGGCATAGGGCGCAAGGTGGCGCATGGCGGGGGCTCCCGTTCTTGTAGCGCCAGCCTAGGGCCGCCCCGGGCCTGGGGAAATATGCAGAAAGTAGCGCCGGGGCAGTACCAAGGTAGTAGCCCGTGGGCGTGTCCCAGGCCCTAGCATGGAGGCACAAGAACGAGACCGGGAGGCCCGGCCATGCGTGTGCTCAAGACTCTGCTGCTGCCCGTGCTGCTGATCCTCAGCCTGATCGGCGTGGACGGCTTCCGTGCGCCCCTGCCGGTGCAACCCCTGTCGCCGCCCGCCGTGCTGTTCCCGGGCACCGGGCGATGAGCACCCTCGGCCGCATCAACCTGCTGGTGGTGCTGTTCTTCGCCGCGGTGACCCTGGTCTGCACCTTGGTGCTGCTGCGCCAGGCCAGCCAGGACGTGCAACGCGAGATGGTCGCCGCGCGCGCGGTGGTCGAGTACCTGCACGAGGCCGCCCGGCGCGACCCCAAGGCCCTGGAGTCGGCCCTGGCGCGGGGCCTGCGCCATGTGCGCATCCACTGGCAGGGCGAGGCGCTTCCGCCGCCGAGCGGCCTGGACGCCTGGCTCGGCGAACGGCTGTTCCCGCCCGCCGAGCAATACGGCGAGCCGCTGCAACTGGAGGATGGTCGCCGCGTGCTGATCAGCGTCGACCCGGCGGACGAGATGGACGAGGTGGAGGACTCCCTCATCCAGCTGCTGGTGCTGTTCGGCCTGGCCCTGGGCCTCAGCCTGCTGGCCATCCGTGTCGCCGTACGTCGGGGCCTGCGGGTGCTCGACGAGCTGCGCGTCGGCTTCGACGAAATCGCCCGGGGCCGCCTGGCGGTGCGCCTCAACCAGCCTTCGCTGCGCGAGGCACGCCTGCTGGCCGGCCACTTCAACGAGATGGCCAGCACCCTGGAGCAGGTGCGCAATGACAACGCCGAGCTGACCCGCGCCCTGCTGGCGCTGCAGGAGCACGAGCGCAAGCACCTGGCCCTGGCCCTGCACGACGACATCGGCCAGTACCTCGCCGGCATCCGCGCGCAGTTGCTGCTGCTGCGCTCCATGACCGGCCAGGCACCGGGCGCCGGCGCCACCCTGCGCAGCCTGGAGGACAACTGCCAGCGCATGCAGGACAGCTTCCGCGCCCTGGTGCGTGACCTTTACCCCGTGGTGCTGGAGCGCCTGCAACTGGGCGAGGCCATCGAATTGCTCACCGAGCAGTGGCGCAG
This sequence comes from Pseudomonas sp. PDM13, assembly GCF_025685765.1. Classification (NCBI taxonomy): domain Bacteria; kingdom Pseudomonadati; phylum Pseudomonadota; class Gammaproteobacteria; order Pseudomonadales; family Pseudomonadaceae; genus Pseudomonas; species Pseudomonas sp. PDM13. The sequence goes on from NZ_JAOTQU010000004.1 coordinate 47,020, forward strand.
CGCCCAGGGCGTCGACTGCATCTTGCACCTGGGCGAGGACCTGCCGGTGCTGCCCGCCGCCGACCAGGCCCATCTCTACCGCCTGCTGCAGGAAGCCCTGACCAACATCGCCCGCCACGCCGATGCCAGCGCCGTGAGCGTGCGCCTGGAGCGCCGCGGCCGGCGCCTGCGCCTGCTGGTGGGCGACAACGGCCGTGGCGCGCTGCAGCCGCCCCGCCCGGGCATCGGCCTGCGTTCCATGCTGGAGCGGGCGCGCTGCCTGGGCGGCGACCTGCGCTTGCGCACCCGTGCCGGCGGCGGCTGGCTGGTGCGCTTGAGCATTCCTCTGAGCGAAGCCTGAACAACCTGGAGAACCTGCGATGAAGATCCTGCTGGTGGACGACCATTCCGTGGTGCGCCAGGGCTACGCCAGCCTGCTGCGCGGCCTGCTGCCCGAGGTGGAGGTGAGCGAGGCGGCCAGCGGCGAGCAGGCCCTGCACCTGGTGCAGGAGAGCATTCCCAACCTGGTGGTGATGGACCTCTCGCTGCCGGGCATCAGCGGCCTGGAAACCACCCGCCGGCTGCGCCAGCGCCTGCCGCAGTTGCGCGTGCTGTTCTTCAGCATGCACGACGAGCTGCCCCTGGTGCGCCAGGCCCTGGATGCCGGTGCCGCCGGCTACATCACCAAGAACTCCGCGCCGGAGGTGCTGGTGGAAGCGGTGCGGCGCATCCTCGCCGGGCACGCCTACATCGAGCAGCCCCTGGCCACCCAGCTGGCCTGCCACCCGGCGCACCAGGCCGGCGACCCGCGCCTCACCGGCATGACCCAGCGCGAGCTGGAGGTCTTCACCATGCTCGCCCGTGGCATGCCCACCCGCAGTATCGCCGAGCACCTGTGCATCAGCGGCAAGACCGTGTCCAACTACCTGACGATGCTGAAGAACAAGCTGCAGGTCAGCTCCCAGGCGGAGCTGGTGCACCTGGCCATCGATACCGGGGTGTTGCGGCTGGGTTGAGCGGCGGCCGACACACCACCGCTCAACCGGTAGGAGCGAGCTCTGCTCGCGAAGCGCTCCGTAGGCCCACCGATCTTATGCACGCGCGACCACGCGCTGCCTATAGGGGCGACTTCAGTCGCCAAGCGGCGCGCAGCGCCGCCAGTGTGGGAGCGAATTCATTCGCGATCGAGCTCACCCCGGACACCGCGGTTGCAACCACTCCCACAGCCCCCGTCAGGCCACTCCGCCTCAGGTCTTCAACTGGCTGGCGAACTGCCCGACGGCGTTGACCACGCGCTGGGCGCCGTCCTGGATCTCGACGATCACCGAGCCGGCCTCGTTGGCCAGGTTCAGCCCCTGCTCGGCGTGGTGGCGGCTGCTGGACATGCTGTCCACCGCCGCCTGGGCCAGGCTCTGGTTCTGCTGCACCACCTCGACGATTTCCTCCGCCGCCTGGCTGGTGCGCCCGGCCAGTTGGCGCACCTCGTCGGCGACCACAGCGAAGCCACGGCCCTGTTCACCGGCGCGGGCGGCCTCGATGGCGGCGTTGAGCGCCAACAGGTTGGTCTGCGAGGCGATGCCGCTGATGGTCTTGATGATCGAGCTGATCAGCTGCGACTGCTTGTCCAGCGCCTCGATGCCCTCGGCGGCTTCCTGCACCTGGTTGGTGATCAGGCGCATCACGTCCACCGTCTGGCTGACCACGCTGGCGCCTTTCTGCGCCGTGGCGTCGGTCTGCTGGGAGGTGCTGTAGGCAATGTTCGCCGCTTCGGCCACGGCCTGTTCCTGGTTCACCTGGTCGGTGATCACCGTGGCGAACTTCACCACCTTGTAGAGGCGGTCATGGGCGTCGTGCACCGGGTTGTAGGAGGCTTCCAGCCAGACATCGCGGCCGTGGGCGTCGACGCGCTTGAAGCGCCCGGCAACGAACTCGCCCCGGTTGAGCTTGGCCCAGAAGTCGCGGTAGCCGGCGGAGTTGTATTCCTGCGGGTCGCAGAAGGTGCTGTGGTGCTTGCCCTTGATCTGCTCCAGGCGGTAGCCCATGGCGTCGAGGAAGCGCTGGTTGGCGTTGAGCACCTCGCCCTTGAGGTTGAACTCGATCACCGCCGTGGAGCGCAGCAGGGCGTTGATCAGGCCCTCGTGCTCCTTGGAGGTCTCGATGGTGCGGGTCAGGTCGTTGGCACACAGGGTGAAGCTCTGGATCTGCCCGTGGCTGTTGCAGATCGGCTGCCAGATGCAGCGCAGCCAGGCCTCCTGGCCGTCACCACGGTGAATGCGGTAGGCGCCGCTGAAGTGTTCGCCGTTGGCCAGGCCCTGGCGCATCTTCTGGTAGTTGGGCTCGCGGCGGAAGGATTCGGGCACCAGCTCTTCCAGGCTGCGACCGATGACGGCTTCGCGGCGGTAGAGCATCTCGTTGAGGAAGTTGTCGTTGGCGGAGACGATGCGACCCTGTGGATCGATCTCCAGCACCAGCATTTCCTGGTAGATGGATTCCTTGATCTGCTGGGTGCGGGCGCATTCCTCCCGCAGTTGCTCCAGTTCCTTTTTCAAGCGTGCGTTGAACATGGTCGGGACCCGTTGGCCAAAGGTGTGAGACTGCCTGGTCAGCTCATCGGCCCTGTCAGCACTTTCTAAAGAGCAGCGAGGGAAAATTCGGCGGGGCGCGACGTCTAGGAAGTGTAGACGCGCGCCGCCCGAGCATTATTTTTCCCAATCCACGGGGCATTCCCGGCAGCCTTCCATGTTCACCCCCTGGAACGACGCGTAGTGGCGGCGAGCGCCGCTGAGGTCGGCGTTCTCCAGGTTGGCGTCGCCCAGCTTGGCTTCCTGCAGGTTGGCGTCGTTGAGGTGGGCGCCCTTGAGGTCGGCGCGGCTGAGCCAGGTCATCTCCAGGTCGGCGGCGCTGAGGTTGGCGTCGTGCAGCTTGGCGCCGGAGAGGCGGGCGAACTCCAGGTAGGCGGCGGTCAGGTCGGCGCCCTTGAACTGCGCGCCCTGGCCGAACAGGCCCCAGCCCTGCACCGCCACCAGGCGGGCGCCGCTGAGGTTGGCCACGCGCAGGTTGCTCTGCTGCAGGCTGGCGCGGGTCAGGTTGGTGCCCACCAGCTGGGCTTTCTCCAGGTTGGCCAGGTCGAGGTTGGCATGGCGCAGGTCGGCGCCGGAGAGGTCGGCGCCGGCCAGGTTGATCTTGTGCAGGTCGAGGTTGCGCAGGTCGGCATTGCGCAGGTCGGCGCCCGGGCATTGGCTTTCCGGCTCCAGGCGGCAGCCGCCGATCACCCGGACGGCGTCCTCGGTGGCGGCCTCGGCTTGCGGGGCGGGGGCCTGGGCCCAGGCGAGCCCGACGACCAGCATCAGCAGTGGAAGGAACATGGGCAGGTAGTTCATGACGGCTCCTGGTGCTTGGCAGGGGAGTCGGCGCGCCCGCAGGCGCGCCGGGGAGGGTCAGCGGCTGGCGGTCTTGTTGTCCCAGCTCGGCAGCTTGAACACCCAGAACGAGCCGCCCTGGGCCACCGGCTTGGTCAGCTCGGCCATGTCGCCGCCCCACAGCGGAACGGCGCCGCCATAGCCGACGGTCACGCCGATGTACTGCTCGCCGTCCTGCTCCCAGGTGATGGGCGGCGAGACGATGCCGCTGCCGGTCTGGAACTTCCACAGCTCCTTGCCGGTTTTCGCGTCGAAGGCCTTGAAGAAGCCGTCGCCGGTGCCGGTGAACACCAGGTTGCCCTTGGTGGCGAGCACGCCGGCCCAGAGCGGCAGGTGCTCGTTGTGTTCCCACACCACCTTGCCGGTGGTCGGGTCCATGGCGCGCAGGCTGCCGACGTGGTCGTCGTACATGCGCTTGATGCGGAAGCCCATGCCCAGGTAGGCGGAGCCTTTCTTGTAGTTGACCTCCTCGGTCCAGTAGTCCTCTTTCCAGTTGTTGGCCGGCACGTAGAACAGGCCGGTGTCCTGGCTGTAGGCCATGGGGTTCCAGTTCTTGCCGCCGAGGAAGGGCGGCGAGACCTCCACCGCCTTGCCGTGCTTCTGGCCCGGCTCGGGCAGGGGCGGGCGCTGGCCTTCGTTCTCCACCGGGCGGCCGGTCTTCAGGTCGATGTGGCTGGCCCAGGTGATGTTGTCGACGAAGGGGAAGGCGTTCTGCAGCTTGCCGTTGTTGCGGTCCACCACATAGAAGAAGCCGTTGCGGTCGGCGTGGGCGGTGGCTTTCACCACCTTGCCGTCCTTGCCCTTGTAGTCGAACAGCACCAGCTCGTTGTTGCCGGAGAAGTCCCAGGCGTCGTTCGGGGTGTGCTGGTAGAACCACTTCACCTCGCCGGTGCTCGGGTCCACGCCCACCTGGCCGGAGGTGTAGAGGCTGTCGTAGTCGTGGGGGTTGCCGCCCTTGGCGGTGCGCGCCCAGGTGTTCCAGGGGCCGGGGTTGCCGGCGCCGACGATGATGGTGTTGGTTTCGGCATCGAAGCTGGCGCTCTGCCAGGGGGCGCCGCCACCGTGGCTCCAGGCTTCCACCTTGCCGGTGGGGGAGTTCTTGTCGTCCGGCCAGGAGGGCGCCTTCACATCGCCCGTGGGGGTGCTGTCCTTGCCGTTGAGGCGGCCCATGTGGCCCTCGACGAAGGGGCGCATCCAGACTTCTTCGCCGGTGTCCGGGTCGCGGGCGTAGAGCTGGCCGACCACGCCGAATTCGTCACCGGAGCTGCCGTGGATCAGCAGCGTCTTGCCGGTCTTCTGGTCCTTGATCAGGGTCGGGGCGCCGGTCATGGTGTAGCCGGCGGTGTGATCGCCGAACTTCTTGTTCCACACCACCTTGCCGGTGTCCTTGTTCAGCGCCACCAGGCGGCCGTCCAGGGTGCCGAAGAAGATCTTGTCGCCGTAGATGGCGGCGCCGCGGTTGACCACGTCGCAGCAGGGGCGGATGTCGTCGGGCAGGCGGTGGTTATAGACCCACAGGCGCTTGCCGGTCTTGGCGTCGAGGGCGAACACGCGGGAATAGGAGGCGGTGACGTAGATCACCCCGTCGCGCACGATCGCCTGGGATTCCTGGCCACGCTGCTTCTCGTCGCCGAAGGAGTAGGACCAGGCCGGCACCAGCTTGAACACGTTCTGGTCGTTGACCTGGGCCAGGGGGCTCCAGCGCTGGGCATTGGTGCCCATGCCGTACTGCAGCACGTCCTTGACCGAGACATGGTCGTTGGCGATGTCTTCCCAGGTCACGTTGGCGGCGAATACGCCGGCGCTGGCGGCGAGGCCACCGGCGAGCAGAAGGCCCTTGATGGCAAGGCTGAGCGGGCTGGCAGGTTGGGGGTGCGATCTTGTTGTCATGTGTGCGGTTCCCGTGGTCGTTGTGGACCAGTGCGCCACCTGGCGTCCTGGCGCTTCGAATACTGGAAGCGCCACCGCCTGCGGGATACGGAAAAACTCCCGCGCTTGCCGGGAAAACTTCCCAGTGCGGGCATGACTTGGAAGCGCTGCCAAAGCGCCTCGATACACCTCCGCCCGGCCTGCTACCAAGGGAGTAGGGCGCGACCACCAAAGCAGCATTCGGCCGTTGTCGACGGCTCCTTACCATCCTCGTCACCACGCTCCTGCCGAGCGTTCGCCTTGCCCAGCATCTCGAAGAGGATGGAAGTCATGAATAACAAGAACGCCCTGCGTGGCCTGATGTTCCTTGCCGGTCTGAGCCTGACCGGTCTTGCCCTGGCCCATGGCGATGTCGTGCCGCAGGCCGTCAACACCGATGGCCTGGAGCCCTTGGGCAAGGAATGGCGCGACACCAACCCCTACCGCGCGCCCTATGAAAAGAACGCCCTGGCGGTGGAGATCGGTGCCTCGGCCTACAACCAGAACTGCGCCCGCTGCCACGGCCTGGAAGCCAAGTCCGGCGGTATCGCTCCCGACCTGCGCCTGCTGGAAATCAGCGCCGACGGCGACGAGTGGTTCAAGGAGCGGGTGATCAACGGCGCGGTGCGCGACGGCGCGGTGTACATGCCGAAGATGGCCGACTTCCTCAGCCAGGAAGCGCTCTGGGCCATCCGCTCCTACCTGGAAAGCGTCCACGTCGAAGAGTGATCGCCATGCGCCTGCTCGCCCTGCTGTGCTGGTTGCTGTGCCTGCCGCTGGCGCAGGCGCAGGTCCGCCCCTATGACGACATCCTCGCCTCGGGGATGCTCAAGGTCGCGGTCTACGAGAACTTCCCGCCCTACAGCTTCCAGCAGGACGGCCAGGCCCGCGGCGTCGACGTCGACCTGGCCAATGCCCTGGCCGCAGCGCTGGGGCTGAAGGCCGAGCTGATCTGGGTGACCCCCGGCGAGAAGCTCGACGACGACCTGCGCAACTACATCTGGAAGGGCCACTACCTGCGCCCCAAATTGCTCGCGGACCTGATGCTGCGCGTGCCCTACGACCGCGACTACACGGCGCGGCGCAACGACGTGGGCGAGCTGGTCAACGAGCAGGTGGTGATCTTCGCCCCCTACCAGCGCGAGCGCTGGCACCTGGTGCACGACACCCGGCGCCTGCCGGTGGTGGACAGCATCGGCGTGTTCCGCCTGCACCCCATCGGCGTCGAGCTGGAGAGCGTGCCGTCCTTCTACCTGACCTCGGTGTTCAACGGCCAGCTCAGCGCCAACACCCGCCACTACCCGAGCCCGGCCGCCGCCTTCGCCGCCATGCAAGGCGCCGAGGTGGATGCGGTGATGGCCCTGCGCGGCGAGCTGCAGTGGCTGCTGCACCAGGCCGCCGACCCGGCGCTGAAGTCCTCCGACAACACCTACCCCAACCTCGGCCAGCCCCTGTGGGACATCGGCATGGCGGTGCACGAGTCCAACCGCCAGCTTTCCAACGCGCTGGACATGGAGGTGGAGGCGATGGTCCGCGATGGCCGGCTGGCCGCCCTCTACGCCCGCTACGGGCTGACCTACGAGCTGCCCGGCCTCTACCAGGACGTGCAATGAGGCGGGCCCCGGCCTGCCAGGGAGAACCGCCATGCGCCACCTGAACACGCTGCTGCTGGGGCTGTGCCTGGGGGCCCAGGCGCTCGCCGCGCCCGACCCGGGCAAGGACCCGATGCCCTCGGTGATGTGGGCATTCCACCACCAGCGCATCCTCGACGGCGCGCCCTACGTCTTCGACGACCGCGTGCAGCTGCTGGCGCCGCCCTTCGCCGAGGACGCCCGCCAGGTGCCGATCCAGGTGGACGCCCGGGCGCTGCCGGGCAAGGTGACACGGCTCATGGCCTGGGCCGAGCTCAACCCCATTCCCCGGGTGTTCGACTTCCGCCCCGGCGATGCCGTACTGCCGGTGGTGGCGATCCGCATCCGTATCGAACAGGCCACGCCGATCCGCGCGGCGGCGCTGACCGAGGACGGGGTGTGGCACATCGGCTCGGCCTGGATCGACGCCGCCGGCGGCGGCTGCACCGCGCCCAGCGTGGTGCGCGCGCAACCGGGCTGGGAGGACCGCCTGGGGCAGATCCACGCCGCACGCTTCCCCCTGGGGGGCGACGAACGCCTGCGCCTGCGCGTCGACCACCCGATGGACAACGGCCTGGTGGGCGGCATCCCCGAGTTCTTCCTCAACCAGGCCGAACTGCGCGACGCCGCCGGCAAGCCCCTGGCGACCCTGGAGCTGTTCCCGGCCGTGGCCGAGAACCCCACCATCAGCCTGGACGTGAAAGGCCACGCAGGCGCGCGCCTGTGGCTGCGCGACAACAACGGCAACGAATTCGAAGGGGGGCTCTAGTCATGCGCCTGCTTGTGCTGGTGTTCCTCGTCGTGCTGCCGCTGCTGTCCCGCGCCGAGCTGGACTACACCCTGCAACCCCGGCAGATCGCCGAAGGCACCTGGCTGCTGGAAGGCAGCACCGACAACTTCGCGGCGGGCAATGGCGGCAACGTGGTCAACACCGCCTTCATCGTCACCGATGACGGCGTGGTGGTGATCGACAGCGGCCCCTCCAAACGCTACGGCGAGGCCCTGCGCCGGGCCATCACCACGATCACTTCGCAACCGGTGAAGCGGCTGCTGATCACCCACCACCACCCGGACCACGCGCTGGGCAACCAGGCCTTCGCCGACGCGCCCATTGCCGCCTTGCCCGGCACCACCGAACTGCTGCGCCAGCAGGGCGACGCCATGGCCGAGAACATGTACCGCCTGGTGGGCGACTGGATGCGCGGCACCGAGGTGCTGCTGCCCACCGAGGCGGTCACCCCCGGCACCTTCAGCATCGGTGGCCACCCGCTGCGCCTACTGGCCCTGCGCGGCCACACCGGGGCGGACCTGGCGATCCTCGACGAGCGCACTGGCGTGCTCTTCGGCGGCGATTTGCTGTTCTACCAGCGCGCCCTCACCACCCCGAACAGCCCGGGGCTGGACGCCTGGCTCGCCGACCTCGACCAGCTCCAGGCGCTGCCCTGGAAACTGCTGGTGCCCGGCCACGGCCCGGTGGCCCGCGATGACGCGATCTTCACCCAGATGCGCAACTACCTCGGCTGGCTCGACGGCCTGTTGCGTGACGGCGCCAAACGTGGCGCGGAAATGAACGAACTGATCCGCGCGCCCATCCCCGATCGCTTCGCCGGCATCAGCCTGACCCGCTACGAGCTGGTGCGCAGCGTCAGCCACCTCTACCCGCGCTACGAGCGCGAGCGCCTGCCCCGGGCGGAGTGACTCATTCGCCGGAAACCATTTCGCGAATGAATTCGCCCACAAAAGCGGGGCTCAAATGCGGACTCGACCGCTGCGGTGGAGGACGCTCTTTACCTCCACCGGGCGGGGTCGGGTGGGGCACGTCGTTGTGCCTGATCGTTCGGTGCCTGGGCCCGGGGGCTGGGACTGGGTGCGGGACTGGGAGCGGGAGCGGTGGGCTGAAGCCCACCCTACGCCCACCCCGCCCGCCCACACCCGCCAGCCCGCCGACCCACGCCCAAGCCCGCCCACGCCGATCCTGCGCCCCTGGAACCGGGCGGGCCGGTATTGCTACCAAGGAACTACGAATCTCCGCACTGAGGTGAATTGGCGGGGAGGGCGGGCGCACCAAGAATTCGCGGCAGACCGGGAAATTTTCCCGGATGACAACAACAAGCCCGCAGAGGTAGCCGCAATGAACCCCACCGGTTTCACCCAGCCTTTCGTCCGCACGGCGCTGTTCGCCGCCATGACCCTTGCCAGCCTGTCGGCCTGGGCGGGCGTCACCGATCAGGACATCAGCGATGCCGGCAAGCGCAACGACCAGATCGTGGTCAACGGCCTCAACCAGCAGGGCCAGCGCTACAGCACGCTGGACACGCTGAACACCGACAATGTCAAGGAACTGCGCCCGGTCTGGGCGCTGTCCTTCGGCGGCGAGAAGCAGCGCGGCCAGCAGGCGCAGCCGCTGATCAAGGACGGCGTGATGTACGTCACCGCTTCCTACTCGCGGGTGTTCGCCGCCGACGCGCGCACCGGCAAGAAGCTCTGGCAGTACGACGCGCGCCTGCCCGACGGCATCATGCCCTGCTGCGACGTGATCAACCGGGGCGTGGCCCTGTACGGCGACCTGGTGATCTTCGGCACCCTCGACGCCAAGCTGGTGGCGCTGAACAAGGACACCGGCAAGGTGGTGTGGAAGAAGACCGTGGCCGACTACAAGGCCGGCTACTCCATCTCCGCCGCGCCGCTGATCGCCAAGGGCAAGCTGATCACCGGCGTCGCCGGCGGCGAGTTCGGCGTGGTCGGCAAGATCGAGGCCTATGACCCCACCACCGGCAACCTGCTGTGGAGTCGCCCCACCGTGGAAGGCCACATGGGCTATGTCTTCAAGGACGGCAAGGCGATCGAGAACGGCATCTCCGGCGGCGAAGCGGGCAAGACCTGGCCGGGCGACCTGTGGAAGACCGGCGGCGCCGCGCCCTGGCTGGGCGGCTACTACGACCCGAGCACCGACTCGCTGTTCATCGGCACCGGCAACCCCTCGCCGTGGAACTCCCACCTGCGCCCCGGCGACAACCTGTTCTCCTCCTCGCGCCTGGCGCTGAACCCGGAGGACGGCTCGATCAAGTGGCACTTCCAGACCACCCCGCACGACGGCTGGGACTACGACGGCGTCAACGAGCTGGTGTCCTTCGACTACCAGGACGGCGGCAAGACCATCAAGGCCGCCGGCACCGCCGATCGCAACGGCTTCTTCTATGTGCTCGACCGCACCAACGGCAAATTCATCCGCGGCTTCCCCTTCGTCGACAAGGTCACCTGGGCCAAGGGCCTGGACAAGAACGGCCGGCCCATCTACGACGACGCCCACCGCCCCGGTGCCCCAGGGGATGCGAAGAAGGGCACCTCGGTGTTCGTCGCGCCGTCCTTCCTCGGTGGCAAGAACTGGATGCCCATGGCCTACAGCCAGGACACCGGCCTGTTCTACGTTCCCTCCAACGAGTGGGGCATGGACATGTGGAACGAGGGCGTGACCTACAAGAAGGGCGCGGCCTACCTGGGCGCGGGCTTCACCATCAAGCCGCTGAACGAGGGCTACATCGGCGTGCTGCGCGCCATCGACCCGAAGACCGGCAAGCAAGTCTGGCGCTATGAAAACTACGCGCCGCTCTGGGGCGGCGTGCTGGCCACCAAGGGCAACCTGGTGTTCACCGGCAACCCGGAAGGCTTCCTCATGGCCTTCGACGCCAGGACCGGCAAGAAACTCTACGAGTTCAACACCGGCTCCGGCGTGATCGCCTCCCCGGTCACCTGGGAAATGGACGGCGAGCAGTACGTCACCGTGGTCTCCGGCTGGGGCGGCGCCGTGCCGCTGTGGGGTGGCGAGGTGGCCAAGCGCATCAAGGACCTGGACCAGGGCGGGATGATCTGGACCTTCAAGCTGCCCAAGGACCTGGTGGCCAAGCACTGATGGGAAGGGCGCGGCGGCTTTGGCCGCCGCGCCCCGATGCGGTTATGTCCATCAGCGGCACAACGCTCTCTGTAGGGGCGACTTCAGTCGCCAAGCGTCGCCGCTCCCGTGGGCGAATTCATTCGCGATCGGGCGTCCAGGCGATCCCCGCGCGCCTCGCTCCATACACCTTCCGACCCACCGCCCATACAACTAAGGAATCATGGGCAGCCTGCCGGCGGGGGGATTTAATGCGGGCAACAATCAAAAGACACTGCCGGCTTCCATCCCTGCCGGGGAGGCGCGATCGGCCAGTGCTGCACGAGGTGCTCCGATGTCGCCGTCCCGCCTGCCCATTGCGCTCGCCTGCGTACACTCCCTGCTCGCCGCCGTCCTGCTGCTGGCCGTCCACCTGGGCGGGTTGCCCTGGCCCGTCGCGCTCGCGGGCCTGGTCGCCGCGTTCTGGCTGCCGTTGCTGGGGCGCCGCGCGCCCGTCGAGGCGCCACAGCAGGTGGGCACCGATATCGCCCGGCTGACCCGCGAGCTGTCCTTCACCACCAGCCACAACGCGCTGTCCGCTGCCGGCGTGGCCTATTCGGTGAAGCAGCTGGGCGAGCGCCTGGAGTCGCAGCTGGACGCCGCTGCGCGCATCGTCGCCAGTGCCGAGGTGATGATCGACACCGAAGAGACCACCACCCGCCTCAGCCACGAGGCCCAGGCTTCCGCCCGCGAGGCGCGGCAGAGCAGCGAGGCCGGTCGCGAAGTGCTGCGCAGCGCCATAACGCGCATGCACGCCCTCAATACCCGCGCCCGTGACAGCCGCGAGCTGATCGCCACCCTCAGCCAGCGCAGCGAGGAAATCCAGCGGGTGACCCTGGTGATCCAGTCGGTTGCCAGCCAGACCAACCTGCTGGCGCTCAACGCAGCCATCGAGGCAGCGCGGGCCGGGGAGCACGGGCGCGGTTTCGCCGTGGTCGCCGACGAGGTGCGTGGCCTGGCCGGGCGCACCGCCAGTGCTACTGAGGAAGTGGGGCAGATGGTCGCCGACATCCAGCGCCAGACCGCCGAGGTGGTGGCGCAGATCGAACACCTCTCCACCGAGCTGGACGAGGGCGTGGCCCAGGTGGAACTCACCGGCCAGCACCTGGAAAGCATCGCCGGCCTGGCGGTGGGCGTGGAGGCGCAGATCGGCGCCATCGCCAGCGGCGCCGACACCAACCGCGAGCAGCTCACCAGCCTGTTCGCCGCCGTCGACCAGGTGCGCAGCGACCTGGGCATCAGCGACCAGCAGACCCAGCGCCTGGCCCAGGCGGCGGTGCAGCTGGAGGGCCAGGCGGAAACCATCAGCGAGCGCCTCGCCGAGGTGGGCCTGGACGACTACCACCAGCGCGTCTACGACCTGGCGCGCGAAGGCGCCGAGCAGATCGCCCGGCGCTTCGAGGCGGATATCGAGCAGGGCAGGGTGGGGCTGGAGGACCTCTTCGACCGCCACTACCAGGCGGTGCCCAACACGGTGCCGGCCAAGTTCCGCACCCGCTTCGACGGCTACGCCGACCAGGTGCTGCCGGCCATCCAGGAGCCGCTGCTCAAGCGCCACGAGGGCCTGGTCTTCGCCATCGCCTGTACCGCCGAAGGCTACGTGCCCACCCATAACCAGGCCTTCGCCCATGCGCCCACCGGCGATCCGCAGGTGGACATGCTGCGCAGCCGCAGCAAGCGCAAGTTCGGCGACCGCACCGGCATCCGCTGCGGCAGCCACCAGAAGCCGCTGCTGCTGCAGACCTACACCCGCGACACCGGCGAGCTGATGCACGACCTCTCGGTGCCGATCTTCATCCGTGGCCGCCACTGGGGCGGCCTGCGCCTGGGCTACCGACCGGAGCAGGGCTGAGCCTTGATGCAGGGCGGGTGAAACCTGCGCTGGCCCGTGCGCGGGGGTATCGGGTTGCACCCGACCTACGCGTCCCGTTCTCCGTGAACCCGCCGCAAGGCCGATGGCAGAGGCCTCGGCCCCCTCCGCGGCTCTACTACCAAATGAGTAAGGCATCGCTTCCATGGGGGCATTCCGGGGGCTCCGGGGCGCTGACTAAGATCGGCCCATCACCTGGCCACCCCAGCGCCAGGCTCCGACAAGAGAGGCCATCGTCATGATCTATGCGCAACCGGGCACCCCTGGCGCCGTCGTCACCTTCAAGCCGCGCTACGGCAACTTCATCAACGGCGAGTTCGTCGCGCCGCTGGCCGGGCAGTACTTCACCAACACCTCGCCTGTGAATGGCGAGGTGATCGCCGAATTCCCCCGCTCCGACGCCGCCGACATCGACCGCGCGCTGGACGCCGCCCACGCCGCCGCCGACGCCTGGGGCAAGACCTCGGTGCAGGACCGCGCGCTGATCCTGCTGAAGATCGCCGACCGTATCGAAGCCAACCTGGAAGTGCTCGCCGTCACCGAAACCTGGGACAACGGCAAGGCCGTGCGCGAGACGCTGAACGCCGACGTGCCCCTGGCCGCCGACCACTTCCGCTACTTCGCCGGCTGCATCCGCGCCCAGGAAGGCGGCGCCGCCGAGATCAACGAGAACACCGTTGCCTACCACATCCACGAACCCCTGGGCGTGGTCGGGCAGATCATCCCGTGGAACTTCCCGCTGCTGATGGCCGCCTGGAAGCTGGCCCCGGCCCTGGCCGCCGGCAACTGCGTGGTGCTCAAGCCCGCCGAACAAACCCCGCTGGGCATCAGCGTGCTGCTGGAGCTGATCGGCGACCTGCTGCCGCCCGGCGTGCTCAACGTGGTGCAAGGCTTCGGCAAGGAAGCGGGCGAAGCGCTGGCCACCAGCAAGCGCATCGCCAAGATCGCCTTCACCGGCTCCACCCCGGTGGGCGCGCACATCATGCATTGCGCGGCGGAGAACATCATTCCGTCCACCGTCGAGCTGGGTGGCAAGAGCCCGAACATCTTCTTCGAAGACATCATGCAGGCCGAGCCGGCCTTCATCGAGAAGGCCGCCGAAGGCCTGGTGCTGGCCTTCTTCAACCAGGGCGAGGTGTGCACCTGCCCGTCCCGCGCCCTGGTGCAGGAATCCATCTACCCGGCATTCATGGCCGAGGTGATGAAGAAGGTGAAGGCCATCAAGCGCGGCGACCCGCTGGACACTGACACCATGGTCGGCGCCCAGGCCTCCGAGCAGCAGTACGACAAGATCCTCAGCTACCTCGATATCGCCCAGCAGGAAGGTGCTGAAATCCTCACCGGCGGCGGCGTCGAGAAGCTCGAAGGCAACCTGTCCACCGGCTACTACATCCAGCCGACGCTGCTGAAGGGCAACAACAAGATGCGCGTGTTCCAGGAGGAGATCTTCGGCCCGGTGGTGGGCGTCACCACCTTCAAGGACGAAGCGGAAGCCCTGGCCATCGCCAACGACACCGAGTTCGGCCTGGGCGCCGGCCTCTGGACCCGCGACATCAACCGCGCCTACCGCATGGGCCGTGGCATCAAGGCTGGCCGCGTCTGGACCAACTGCTACCACCTGTACCCGGCCCACGCCGCGTTCGGTGGTTACAAGAAGTCCGGTGTCGGCCGCGAGACCCACAAGATGATGCTCGACCACTACCAGCAGACCAAGAACCTGCTGATCAGCTACGACATCAACCCCCTGGGCTTCTTCTGATCCCCGAGCCTGGACCGGCCCGCCGCCTGCGGGCCGAATCCCCTTGTCGACCACCAACCCCCGCGCAAGCTGCACACTCCGGCGGGCGGATGAGTGTCGAGCCACGGCCCTTCGGGGCCGTTTTTTTGCTCATCGGTTATCCACTTTGTGGGAATTCATTCGCGATGGCGCATCCGGCCACTCGAAGCCCCGTGCTGGCGGCGGGTCTTTCGCGGCTGAAGCCGCTCCCACAGGTCGGCATTTGCGGCTTGGCCGGGCATCGCTCCGTTGGGCCTCGCTGCGCTCGGCGCCAACCTACGGTTGCGTGCAGGCCGGCAATCACTATGTGGGGCTGGACGCCGCAATGGTGGATGGGTGAGGCGTCATCCACCCTAGGTTCCGGCCTACCGCCGAGGTTGGTTCGGGCGTGGTAATTCGTAGGGTGGATGGCGCTTTTCCATCCACCAAGCGGACTCGCCGGGGACGCTTGGCGAGCCCGTTTCGCAATGCTCCCGTCGCGTCATCCAGGCCCTGACACAGCTGTTCCACCTCTCGTTGCGCCTGTCCCGCCACTGCGACAGTTGCCCGCGCCTCCACTTCATCACGCTGGCGCCGTTTCCCTCGCCAAACCCTTCTGCCACGGGCCCTGCGGCCATCCAGCGCAACGCTGGCACAGCCATTGCGATAGGGCTGGGACCGTGGCGCGAGGCTGCGGCCCTAATAAGAATCGGAGACCCACTGATGAAGCACATTGGCCTGCAATGCAGCGGAGGCTCGGAGCCGCCGCCCGCCGCCTCGACCTTCAAGCACCTGATCGCCGCCCTCACCTTGGGCGTGGCCTGTTCCTCGGCCGCATGGGCGGCCGACGTGGACGGCAAACGCATCATCGCCGCCGACCAGGAGCCCGGTAACTGGATGAGCCACGGGCGCACCTACGACGAGCAGCGCTACAGCCCGCTGAAGACCATCAACGACAACAACGTCGGCAAGCTCGGCCTGGCCTGGAGCTACAAGCTCGACCTGGACCGTGGCGTGGAAGCCACGCCCATCGTGGTCGACGGGGTGATGTACACCACCGGCCCCTTCTCGGTGGTCTACGCGCTGGATGCGCGCAACGGCAAGCTGCTGTGGAAGTACGACCCGCAATCGGACCGCAACCGCGCCGGCGAGGCCTGCTGCGACGCGGTGAACCGTGGCGTGGCGGTGTGGAAGGACAAGATCTACGTCGGCGTGCTCGACGGCCGCCTGGAAGCCATCGACGCCAAGACCGGCAAGCGCGTCTGGTCGGTGGACACGCGCAACGACAAGAAGCGCAGCTACACCATCACCGGTGCGCCGCGCGTGGTGAACGGCAAGGTGATCATCGGCAACGGCGGCGCCGAGTTCGGCGTGCGCGGCTATGTCACCGCCTACGACGCCGAGACCGGCAAGCAGGCCTGGCGCTTCTTCACCGTACCGGGCGACCCCAAGCTGCCGCCGGAAGACAAGGCCATGGAGATCGCCCAGAAGACCTGGTTCGGCGACGCTTTCGTCGAGCAGGGTGGCGGTGGCACCGCCTGGGACTCCTTCGCCTTCGACCCGGAGCTGAACCTGCTCTACATCGGCGTCGGCAACGGTTCGCTGTGGGACCCGAAATGGCGCAGCCAGGCCAAGGGCGACAACCTGTTCCTGTCCTCCATCGTCGCGGTCAATGCCGGCACCGGCGAATACGCCTGGCACTACCAGACCACCCCCGGCGACGCCTGGGACTTCACCGCCACCCAGCACATGATCCTCGCCGAGCTGCCCATCGAGGGTAAGCAGCGCAAGGTGCTGATGCAGGCGCCGAAGAACGGCTTCTTCTACGTCATCGACCGCGCCACCGGCGAGCTGCTCTCGGCCAAGGGCATCGTGCCGCAGAACTGGACCAAGGGCATGGACATGAAGACCGGCCGGCCCATCGTCGACGAGGAGAACGCCGCCTACTGGAAGAACGGCAAGCGCAACCTGGTGACCCCGGCCTTCTGGGGCGCCCATGACTGGCACCCGATGTCCTACAACCCCAACACCGGGCTGGTGTACATCCCGGCGCACATCATGTCGGCCTACTACGAGCACATCCCGGATGCGCCCAAGCGCAACCCGTTCAAGAGCATGTACCAGCTGGGCCTGAAGACCGGGATGATGCCCGAGGGCCCGGACGGCCTGCTGGAAATGGCCAAGACCTGGTCCGGCAAGCTGATCGCCTGGGACCCGGTGAAGCAGGAGCCGGTCTGGGAGGTGCCCTACGTCACCATCTTCAACGGCGGCACCCTGAGCACCGCGGGCAACCTGGTGTTCGAGGGCAGCGCCGATGGCCGGGTGATCGCCTACGCCGCCGACAGCGGCAAGAAGCTCTGGGAGCAACCCGCCGCCAGTGGCGTGATGGCCGCACCTGTGACCTACAGCGTCGACGGCGAGCAGTACGTGACCTTCATGGCGGGCTGGGGCGGGGCCTTCTCCACCTTCGCCGGGGCCCTGTCCCTGCGTGCCGGCGTGCAGCCCTTCTCCCAGGTGCTGACCTACAAGCTCGGCGGCACCGCCAAGCTGCAGGAGCCGGCACCGCCGGCCGACGCCCCGCAGCCGCCGCCACTGACTGCCAGCGCCGCGGACGTCGAGGCCGGCGCCAAGCTCTACGACGGCCACTGCTCCCAGTGCCACGGCATCCACGCGGTGAGCGGCGGCGTGCTGCCGGACCTGCGCAAGCTGACGACCGAGAAGCACCAGATGTTCCTCGGCATCCTCTACGGCGGCCGTGTGCCCGACGGCATGCCGTCCTTCGCCGAGGCGTTCAACGCCGCCGAGGTCGAGCAGATCCACCAGTACCTGATCAAGCGCGCCCATGACCTCAAGCAGGAAGGCGACGCCTGGAAGCGCTTCAGCGCCAAGTGATCCGCCGGGCGGGCCGGATGCCCGCCCGTTCCACTCCCTGAAAGCAAGCGAGAGCGACCATGACCGAGACCCCCCTCTACCAGAACTACATCGCCAACGCCTTCGTCGGCAGCGACCAGCACATCGAGGTGCACAACCCGGCCAACGCCGAGCTGCTGGCGCGGGTGCCGGAATCCCCCATCGAGCAGGTGGAGCGCGCCATCGCTGCCGCCCGTGGCGCGCAGAAGGCCTGGGCCGCCAAGCCGGCCATCGAGCGCGCCGGCTACCTGCGCCAGATCGCCACCAAGGTGCGCGCCAATGCCGAGCGCCTGGCGCGGATCATCACCCGCGAGCAGGGCAAGGTGCCGGCGCTGGCGCTGGTGGAGGTCAACTTCACCGCCGACTACCTGGACTACATGGCCGAGTGGGCGCGCCGCCTGGAAGGCGAAGTGCTGACCAGCGACCGGGTCAACGAACACGTGTTCCTGCTGCGCAAGCCGCTGGGCGTGGTGGCCGGCATCCTGCCGTGGAACTTCCCCTTCTTCCTCATCGCCCGGAAGATGGCGCCGGCCCTGCTGACCGGCAACACCATCGTCATCAAGCCCAGCGAAGAGACGCCGATCAACTGCTACGAATTCGCCCGCCTGGTGGCCGAGACGGACCTGCCCAGCGGCGTGTTCAACGTCGTCGGCGGGCGTGGCGCCAGCGTTGGCCACAGCCTCACCAGCCACGCGGGCGTGGACCTGATCAGCTTCACCGGCAGCGTCGGCACCGGCGCGCGGATCATGGCCGCCGCCGCGCCGAACATCACCAAACTCAACCTGGAGCTGGGCGGCAAGGCCCCGGCCATCGTCCTCGCCGACGCCGACCTGGACCTGGCGGTGACCGCCATCACCGCCTCGCGGGTGATCAACACCGGGCAGGTGTGCAACTGCGCCGAGCGCGTCTACGTCGAGCGCAAGGTGGCGGACGCCTTCATCGACAAGATCGCCTCGGCCATGGCCGCCACCCGCTACGGCGACCCCTCCGAAAATGCCGAGCTGGACATGGGCCCGCTGATCAACCAGGCCGGCCTCGACAAGGTTGCGCAGATGGTGCGCACCGCCCAGGGCCAGGGTGCCCAGGTGGTCACCGGCGGCGCCGTGGCCGACAAGGGCAAGGGCTTCCACTACCAGCCCACGGTGCTGACCGGCTGCAAGGCGGACATGGAGATCATGCGCAAGGAGATCTTTGGCCCGGTGCTACCGATCCAGATCGTCGACGACCTCGACGAAGCCATCGGCCTGGCCAACGACAGCGAGTACGGCCTGACCTCATCCATCTACACCCGCAGCCTCGGCGCGGCGCTGAAGGCCAGCCGCGAGATCGACTTCGGCGAGACCTACGTCAACCGCGAGAACTTCGAGGCCATGCAGGGCTACCACGCCGGCACGCGCAAATCCGGCATCGGTGGCGCGGACGGCAAGCACGGGCTGTACGAGTTCACCCACACCCACGTGGTGTACATCCAGGAGTGAGGGGCGGGCGTGGCGGCGGTGTTCGCCGCCACGCCTGATCGCGAATGAATTCGCCCCTACGGGTCAGAACATCTCATTGGGCTGGACGATGCCGTGTTTCTTCATCTTGCGGTACAGCGTGGAGCGGGAAATGCCCGAGGCCTCGGCCGCGGCGCTGATGTTCCAGCGGTGCTGGCGCAGGGTGGCCAGCAGGTGCCGGGCCTCGTCGTCGCCCAGCTGGCCGGCGAGGCTGGTGGGCGCTTCGGCGCGGGGCGCGAGCGTGGCGGGGAGGGCGGCCTGATGCAGTTCGGCGGGCAGGCAATCGCAGTCGATCACGCCGCCCTCGGCCAGGGCCACCGCGTAACGCAGGGCATTGAGCAACTGGCGGATATTGCCCGGCCAGGGATGGGTGAGCAGGCGCTGGCGGGCCGCTTCGTCCAGGCGCAGCCCCTCGGCGCCGGGCTGGGCGGCGAGCAGGGCCTCGATCAGTTCGGCACGGTCGCTGCGTTCGCGCAGGGCCGGCAGGGAAAGGGTCATGCCGCTGAGGCGGTAGAACAGGTCCTCGCGGAACAGCTTGGCCTGGATCATCCCGGCCAGGTCCTGGTGGGTGGCGGAGACCACCTGCACATCCAGCGGCACCGGTGCTTCGGCGCCCAGGGGGAAGATCTCGCGCTCGGCCAGCACGCGCAGCAGGCGCGTCTGCAGGTGGGCGGGCATGTCGCCGATCTCGTCGAGGAACAGGGTGCCGCCGTTGGCCAGCTCCAGCTTGCCCTTCATGCCCTTCTTGCTGGCGCCGGTGAAGCTGCCGCCACGGTAGCCGAACAGTTCGCTCTCGATCAGCGTCTCCGGGATCGCCGCGCAGTTCAGCGCCACGAAGGGCCCGGCCCGGCGGGCGCTGGCCTGGTGGATGGCACGGGCGAAGGCTTCCTTGCCGGTGCCGGTCTCGCCGGTGACGAGGATGGGGATACCCTTGTCGATCACCTTGCGGATGCGCCGCACGCCTTGCTGCAGTTGCAGGTCGCTGCCGCCCAGGCGATCCAGGCCGGGGTGCTCGCTGGCCGGTGTGCGCACCTGCGGGGCAGGCGCCGCCGGACGCGGGTGCCCGGCGGGAATGCGCAGGCCGACGTCCACCAGCGCCTCGCCCTGCAGGGCACGCAGGCGCACGCCGCGGGCGCCGCCGCTGGTGAGGCTGAGCAGTTCGTCGACGTCGGCCGGCAGCAGGCTGTCGATGCGCCGGCCGAGCAGGGCGCTGCCCTGGGCCTCTTCGTAGGCGACGAAGGCGGCACGGTTGGCGCCGATCACCCGGCCCTGCTCGTCGAGGGCCAGCAGCTGTTCGTTGGCCAGGTCGGTGATGTCGTCGCGGGGCTTGATGGCCAGGGTCAGGCGGTCGCGGTAGCTCTGGCGGAAGTGGGCGTTCTCGATCAATCGGGCGTACATGATCACCAGTTGCAGGGTCAGGTACTGCGCCTCCTTGGGGCCGTCGCTGTTCAGGCAGGTGGCGTTGAGGCAGCCGCGCAGGTGGCCCTGGGCATCGAAGATCGGCGACACCGAGCAGCTCAGCCGCGCGTTGGAGGTGAGGAAGTGTTCCTGGCGGTGGATGGTCAGCGCCTGGCCGGCCGCCAGGGCGGTGCCGATGCCATTGGTGCCGGCCACGGATTCGTCCCAGCGGGCGCCGACGATCAGGCCGGACTGAGTATAGAGGTCGCGTTGCGCGGGCAGGCGCGCATCCAGGGTGATGCCGTCCTCGTCGCTGAGCAGCACCGCGAAGCCGGCCTGCACCACGCGGCGGGCGAGGCCGGTGACGCCCTGGCTGGCGATGGCCAGGTATTCCTGGTGCTGGGCCTGGTGCTGGCGGATCTCTGCGGCGGTGAGGATGCTCTTCTCGCCGCGCCCGCGCGGGTTGAGGCGGTGCTGGGTGACGCTGCGGTACCAGGACTGGGCGATCAGCCCGTCGGGGCGGATGCCGCGCCCGGAGAAATGGTGGTCGACGAAGGCCGCGAGTTCGCTGGCGCTGGTCTCCGAGGCATGCAAGGTCATAGGCACTCCCGTTGGCCGATGGTGGTCCCTGGGGGCGCGCCTCGGCGTCTTGTTGTTTTGGTCGAACCGGCAGCCCGGTCGGACGCTCCAACCATAGACCGCAGAGCAGTTGCCTGCAGTTATCCATCCGTCGGAGATGGCACGGATACAGCAAGGCACATGCCTAAAGCTTCAGTCGCCGCCGCAAGGCCCGGTGCAGGGCGCTTCGTCGCCAGGCCGTGCCGTGCGGGGCGCGTGGGCAGCCGTCGCAGAAATGCGACAGCTGTAGCGGGCGGGCGCACAGCTGTCGCACGCACGCTACCAAATCAGGACCGGAACTCGTTCGAAAGTAGCATTCGGGGGCGTCGGGCCTGGTGGTTAACTCAAACCTGCCGGAATTCTCCGGCGCCATAAGAAGAGGAACGACCCATGTGGACTAAACCCGCCTATACCGACCTGCGCATCGGCTTCGAAGTGACCATGTACTTCGCCAACCGCTGATCGTCCTTGCCCCGGTCCGCCGGGGCTTCCCGCCAGGGGTCCCCATGCATATCCAGATTCTCGGCTCCGCCGCCGGCGGGGGCTTTCCGCAGTGGAACTGCAACTGCCGCAACTGCGCCGGCCTGCGCGCCGGCACCCTCAACGCCGAGGCGCGCACCCAGTCCTCCATCGCCCTGAGCGATGACGGGGTCAACTGGGTGCTGTGCAACGCCTCCCCCGACATCCGCGCGCAGATCGAGGCCTTACCGGCGTTGCAGCCGGCCCGGCGCCTGCGCGACACGGCCATCGCCGCCGTGCTGCTGATGGACAGCCAGATCGACCACGTCACCGGCCTGCTGACCCTGCGCGAGGGCTGCCCGCATTCGGTGTGGTGCACGGAGATGGTCCACCAGGACCTGACCAGCGGATTCCCGCTGTTCACCATGCTGCAGCACTGGAACGGCGGCCTGGCCTGGAACCCCATCGCCCTGGACGGCGAGCCCTTCACCATCCCCGCGTGCCCGGGGCTGCGCTTCACCGCCATCGCTCTGCGCAGCAGCGCGCCGCCGTACTCGCCGCACCGGGGCAACCCGCACCCGGGCGACAACATCGGCCTGTTCGTCGAGGATCTGCGCACCGGCGGCTCGCTGTTCTATGCGCCGGGCCTGGGCCAGGTGGACGAGGCGCTGCTGGGCTGGATGCGCCGCGCCGACTGCCTGCTGGTGGACGGCACCCTCTGGCGCGACGACGAGATGCGGGTGTGCGAGGTGGGCGACAAGCTCGGCAGCGAGATGGGCCACCTGCCGCAGAGCGGCCGCGGCGGCATGCTCGAGGTGCTCGACGGCCTGCCGGACAAGCGCCGGGTGCTCATCCACATCAACAACACCAACCCCATCCTCGATGCCGATTCCGCCGAGCGCGCCGAACTGGACGCGCGCGGCATCGAAGTGGCCCGCGATGGCATGGCCATCCGCCTCTGAGCCGGTGGCGCATAACAAGGAGCTGTCCATGCAACAGACCGCCATGAGTCCCGAGCAATTCGAACAGGCACTGCGCGCCAAGGGCGCCTACTACCACATCCACCACCCCTTCCATGTGGCCATGTACCAGGGCCGCGCCAGCCGCGAGCAGATCCAGGGCTGGGTGGCCAACCGCTTCTACTACCAGGTGTGCATCCCGCTGAAGGATGCGGCGATCCTCGCCAACTGCCCGGACCGCGACACTCGCCGCGAGTGGATCCAGCGCATCCAGGACCACGACGGCGCGCCGGGCGAGGCGGGCGGCATCGAGGCCTGGCTGCGCCTGGCCGAGGCGGTGGGGCTGGACCGCGAGCAGGTGCTGTCCCAGGAGCTGGTGTTGCCGGGGGTGCGCTTCGCCGTGGACGCCTACGTCAACTTCGCCCGCCGGGCCAGCTGGCAGGAGGCGGCGAGCAGCTCGCTGACCGAACTTTTCGCGCCGCAGATCCACCAGTCGCGGCTGGACGCCTGGCCCAGCCACTACCCCTGGATCGACCCGGCCGGCTACGACTACTTCCGCTCGCGCCTGTCCCAGGCCCGACGCGATGTGGAGCACGGCCTGCGCATCACCCTGGCGCACTACCGCACGGTGGAGCAGCAGGCGCGCATGCTGGAGATCCTGCAGTTCAAGCTCGACGTGCTGTGGAGCATGCTCGACGCCATGAGCATGGCCTACGAGCTGGAGCGCCCGCCCTACCACACGGTGACCCGCGAGCGGGTCTGGCACCGGGGGCTGGGGCAATGAGCGAGGTGCTGCAATCGAAGACCCCGCAACTGCGCCGGGGCTTCCGCTTCCAGTTCGAACCGGCCCAGGGCTGCCACGTGCTGCTCTACCCGGAAGGCATGATCAAGCTCAACGAGAGCGCCAGCGAGATCCTCAAGCTGATCGACGGCCAACGCAGCGTCGCCGCCATCATCGATGATCTCACCGGACGCTTCCCCGATGTGCCGG
Organism: Pseudomonas sp. PDM13; assembly: GCF_025685765.1. NCBI lineage: Bacteria > Pseudomonadati > Pseudomonadota > Gammaproteobacteria > Pseudomonadales > Pseudomonadaceae > Pseudomonas > Pseudomonas sp. PDM13. The sequence continues at coordinate 70,342 of NZ_JAOTQU010000004.1, forward strand.
GGGTGGACGAGGACATCCTCGCGTTCATGGAGGTGGCCAGTGCTCAGTTCTGGATCGAGTTGCGTTGAACCGCTCCGTACAGCGAGCCAGCCGGGGCCGCCGCTGTGGCTGCTGGCCGAACTGACCTATCGCTGCCCGCTGCAGTGCCCGTACTGTTCCAACCCCCTGGATTTCGACCGCCAGGGCGCGGAGCTGTCCACCGCCGAGTGGATCGAGGTGTTCCGCCAGGCCCGTGAGCTGGGGGCGGCGCAGTTGGGATTTTCCGGTGGCGAGCCGCTGGTGCGCCAGGACCTGGCCGAACTGATCCGCGCGGCACGCGGGATGGGCTATTACACCAACCTGATCACCTCCGGCATCGGCCTCACCGAGGCGCGTATCGCCGAGTTCGCCGAGGCGGGGCTGGACCATATCCAGATCAGCTTCCAGGCTGCCGACGAGGAGGTGAACAACCTGCTGGCCGGCTCGCGCAAGGCCTTCGCCCAGAAGCTGGCCATGGCCCGGGCGGTGAAGGCGGCGGGCTACCCGATGGTGCTCAACTTCGTCACCCACCGGCACAACATCGACAACATCGAGCGCATCATCGACCTGTGCCTGGAGCTGGAGGCGGACTTCGTCGAACTCGCCACCTGCCAGTTCTACGGCTGGGCCGAGCTCAACCGCGCCGGCCTGCTGCCGACCCGCGAGCAGCTGGAGCGCGCCGAGGCCATCACCAACGCCTACCGGGACAAGCTGGCGGCCCAGAACCACCCCTGCAAGCTGATCTTCGTCACCCCGGACTACTACGAGGAGCGCCCCAAGGCCTGCATGAACGGCTGGGGCAACCTGTTCCTCGACATCACCCCGGACGGCACCGCCTTGCCCTGCCACAGCGCACGGCAGCTGCCGGTGCAGTTCCCCAGCGTGCGCGAGCACAGCATTCGCCATATCTGGCAGGACTCCTTCGGCTTCAACCGCTTCCGTGGCGATGCCTGGATGCCCGAGCCGTGCCGCTCCTGCGACGAGAAGGACCGCGACTTCGGCGGCTGCCGCTGCCAGGCCTTCATGCTCACCGGGGATGCCGCCAACGCTGACCCGGTGTGCAGCAAGTCGGCGCACCACGGCATCATCCTCGACGCCCGCCGCCAGGCCGAGGAGGCGCCACGGGGGATGGGCGAACTGGTGTTCCGCAACCCGGGCAATGCGCAGCTGATCGCCAAGGCCTGAGCCTTCGCCGCACGAGGAATCCCGATGCCCATCGCCCCCTACGGCACCTGGCCCAGCGCCTTCAGCGCCCTCGATGCGGCAGCGGCCAGCCGCGATTTCGCCGAGCTGAAACGCTGCGCCCACGGCCTGCTGTGGAGCCAGTTCGACCCGACGGACGCGCGCACCACGTTGTGGTTGTGGCGCGACGGTGAGGCGCGCTGCCTGACGCCGGCGGACGTCTCCCTGCGCAGCCGGGTGCACGAATACGGTGGCGGTGCCTTCTGCCCCACCGCCGAGGGTGTCGCCTTCGTCAATGAGGCGGACCAGCAGCTTTATCTCCAGCGCGTCGACGGCGCGCCTCGGCCACTGACGCGGCAGCCCGGCAGCCGCTTCGGTGACCTGCAATTCGACGCCAGGGGCGAGGCGTTGCTGGCGGTGGAAGAGCGTCACGGCGGTGAGGCGGTGCGCAACCGTCTGGTGAGCATCGCCCTGGCCGATGGCGCACGCTCGGTGATTGCCGAGGGCGCCGACTTCTACGCCGCCCCGGTGCTGGACGGAACCGGCCAACGCCTGGCCTGGATCGAATGGGACCGCCCCGAGCAACCCTGGACCGAGACCCGCCTGTGCGAGGCGCGACGCGACGACCAGGGCGCCTGGCAAGGGCACCGCGTGCTGGTCGGTGCCGCAGGCGGGGAATCCCTGCAGCAGCCGCGCTTCGCTGCCGATGGTCGCTTGCTGTGCCTGAGCGACCGTAACGGCGGGTGGCAACCCTGGGAGGAATCCACCCGGGGCTGGCGCCCGGTGGCGGGGTGTGCCGAGGCCGACCACGCCGCCGCGCCCTGGCAACTGGGCGCCTGCACCTGGCTGCCGCTGGAGGCGGGTGGGTTGCTGTCGAGCCGCTTCGAGCAGGGCTTCGGCGTGCTGGCGGATCAGGGCGGGGCGGGGGAGCGACGCCTGGCCGCAGCCTTCAGCCGCTTCCGCGCCCTGGCAGTCGACGAGGCACATTTCTATGCCATCGCCACGGCGCCGGACCGCTTGCCCGCAGTCATCGCCATCGATCGCACGGACGGGCACGTGGAGGTACTGGCCGGCGGCGAGCAACCATTGGGCGAGGCGCAGCTGTCACGCCCCGAGCCCCTGGGCTTCGACAGCGGCCAGGGCGAGCGCGCCCATGGCTTCTTCTACCCGCCACGCCATGCCGAGGTACAGGCCCCGGCTGACGAGCGCCCGCCGTTACTGGTGTTCATGCACGGTGGGCCGACATCCGCCTGCTACCCGCAGTTCGACCCGCGCATCCAGTTCTGGACCCAGCGTGGCTTCGCCGTGCTCGACCTCAACTACCGGGGCAGCAGCGGCTACGGCCGCGCCTACCGCCAGCGCTTGCGCGGCGAGTGGGGGCGCCTCGAGGTGGAGGACGCCTGCGCGGCGGTCGCTCATCTGGCCGCCGACGGGCGCATCGACGGCGCGCGGGCCTTTATCCGCGGCGGCAGCGCCGGTGGCTACAGCGCCCTGCTGGCCCTGGCCGACAGCCGTGCCTTCCGTGGCGGCGCCAGCCTCTACGGGGTCAGCGACCCGCTGGCCCTCCGCCGGGTCACCCACAAGTTCGAGGCCGACTACCTCGACTGGCTGATCGGCGACCCCGACCTCGATGCCGAGCGCTACCGCCAGCGCACCCCGCTGCAGCGCCTGGACGACATCGAGGCGCCGCTGATCTTCTTCCAGGGCGGCCGCGACGCCGTGGTCGTCCCCGCGCAGACCTATTCCATGGTCGACGCCCTGCGCCAGCGGGGCCGCGAGGTGGAGATGCACCTCTACCCCGACGAAGGCCACGGCTTCCGCCAGGCCGCCAACCTGGCCCATGGGCTGGAGGCGGAATACGGGTTCTATCGGCGGTTGCTGTAAGGCCGTTCAGGGCTGCTGCGTGGCCGGGTTCAGCGGTTGCGGCATGGGTACCGTTATTGCCGACCGGCACCCATTGGTCGGATTGAAAACGGCTTCGATTCCAGTAGTCTGATCGCACTCACCCCATAACAAGAACAATCAGGCGGATTCATGCGCCACGACATCAGCCAACTGCGAAAATTCGTGTCCCCCGAGATCATCTTCGGCGCCGGTTGCCGGCATAACGTCGGCAACTATGCGAGCACCTTCGGGGCGCGCAAGGTGCTGGTGGTGTCCGACCCCGGCGTGCTGGCCGCCGGCTGGGTCGCCGATGTGGAGGCCAGCCTGCAGGCCCAGGGCATCGACTATTGCCTGTTCACCCAGGTTTCGCCCAACCCGCGTGTGGAGGAGGTGCGCCTGGGCGCGGATTTCTACCGCAGCGAGGGCTGCAACGTGATAGTCGCGGTGGGCGGCGGCAGCCCGATGGATTGCGCCAAGGGCATCGGCATCATGGTCGCCCACAACCGCTGCATCCTCGAGTTCGAGGGGGTGGACACCATCCGCGTGCCGAGCCCGCCGCTGATCCTCATCCCCACCACCGCCGGCACCTCGGCGGACGTGTCGCAGTTCGTGATCATCTCCAACCAGGCCGAGCGCATGAAGTTCTCCATCGTCAGCAAGGCGGTGGTGCCGGACGTGTCGCTGATCGACCCGGAAACCACCCTGAGCATGGACCCCTTCCTCTCCGCCTGTACCGGCATCGACGCGCTGGTGCATGCCATCGAGGCCTTCGTTTCCACCGGCAGCGGGCCGCTCACCGACACCCACGCGCTGGAAGCCATGCGCCTGATCAACGGCAACCTGGTGCAGATGATCGCCACGCCAAACGACATCGCCCTGCGCGAGAAGATCATGCTCGGCAGCATGCAGGCGGGGCTGGCCTTCTCCAACGCCATCCTCGGGGCGGTGCACGCCATGTCCCACAGCCTCGGCGGCTTCCTCGACCTGCCCCACGGCATGTGCAACGCGGCGCTGGTGGAGCATGTGGTGGCCTTCAACTACAGCGCCGCGCCGGAGCGCTTCCGCATGGTGGCCGAGACCCTGGGCATCGACCCGCGCGGGCTCAACCACAACCAGATCCGCCAGCGCCTGGTGGAGCACCTGATCGCCTTCAAGCAGTCGGTGGGCTTCCACGAGACGCTGAAGCTGCACGGCGTTTCCACTTCCGATATCCCCTTCCTGTCGCGCCATGCGATGGAGGACCCCTGCATCCTCACCAACCCGCGCGAGTCGAGCCAGCGGGATGTCGAGGTGGTGTATGCCGAGGCCCTCTGAGGAGCAGCGCCAGGCGCTGCTCGGGCTGGGCAGCCATTCGGCGCGCAAGAGCCATTACCCCGAGCTGCTGAGCCGCCTGGAGGAGCTGGAGACCGAGCGCAACCGCTACAAGTGGCTGTTCGAGCACGCGGTGCACGGCATCTTCCAGGCCAGCCTGCAGGAGGGCCTGCGCGCGGCCAACCCGGCGCTGGCACGGATGCTCGGCTACGACTCGCCGGAGCAGCTGCTGTGGTCGCTGACCGACCTGGCCAGCCACCTGTTCGTTGGCGGCGAGGCGGAGCTGGTGCACATCCGTGCCGAGCTGCAGCGCCAGCAGGGGTTGATCGGCTACGAGACGCGCCTGCGTCGCCAGGATGGCAGCCATGTGGACGTGCTGATGAACCTGCTGCTGAAGCCGGACGAGGAGGGGCTGTTCGAAGGCTTCGTCGCCGACATCACCGAACGCATCCTCGCCCAGCAGCGCCTGCAGACCCTCAACGACGAGCTGGAGCAGCGGGTGGCGGCGCGCACCCTGGAGCTGCAGACCCTCAACGGCCAGCTGCGCGAGGCGCGGGACGCCGCCGAAACCGCCAACCAGAGCAAGGACAAGTACCTCGCTGCTGCCAGCCACGACCTGCTGCAGCCGCTGAACGCCGCGCGGCTGCTGGTTTCGACCCTGCGCGAGCGCAGCCTGCCCGGTGCCGAGCAGCTGCTGGTGGAGCGCACCCACCTGGCCCTGGAAGGCGCCGAGGACCTGCTCACCGACCTGCTGGAAATCTCCAAGCTGGACCAGAGCGCGATCCGCCCGGACATCGATGCCTATCGCCTGGACGAGCTGCTGGCGCCGCTGGCCTCGGAGTTCCAGAGCGTTGCCCAGTCCGCCGGGTTGCAGCTGCGCGCGCGCATTCCCAAGGGGCTGGCGGTGAGCACCGATATCCGCCTGCTGACGCGCATCCTGCGCAACTTCCTCAGCAATGCCTGCCGCTACACCGAGCGCGGCCGCGTGCTGCTGGGCTGCCGCCGCTGGGGCGACCGGGTGCGGCTGGAGGTGTGGGACAGCGGCCGGGGCATTCCGGCGGACCAGCTGCAGGCGATCTTCCTCGAGTTCAACCAGCTGGACCGTGGTCGCGCCGCCGAGCGCAAGGGCGTGGGCCTGGGGCTGGCCATCGTCGATCGTATCGCCGGCATCCTCGGTTACCCCATTGCGGTGCGTTCGCAGCCGGGGCGGGGTTCGGTGTTTTCCATCGAGGTGCCGCTGGCGGAGGTGCTGCCGGCGCGCCGCGAGGATGCCCCCGTGCGCCCGCAGACCGGCGACCCGCTGCCGGGCCGGCGTCTGCTGGTGCTGGATAACGAGGCGAGCATCCTCCACAGCATGGCCGCGCTGCTAGACCAGTGGGGTTGCGAGGTGGTGACGGCGCCCGACCTGGAGAGTGCCCTGGGCAACCTGGGTGGCGTCGCGCCGGAGGCGATTCTCGCCGACTACCACCTGGACCACGGCGTGACCGGTTGCGAGGTGGTGCAGGCACTGCGCGGGCAGTTCGGCCGGGCCATTCCGGCGGTGATGATCACCGCTGACCGCAGCGACGAGTGCCGGCGCAACCTGCAGGCCCTCGGCGCGCCGCTGCTGAACAAGCCGGTGAAGCCGGGCAAGCTGCGGGCGGTGTTGAGCCAGTTGCTGCTCTGATCCCGAACGGGGTCAGTTGCCGTGCGGGGTGGAGGCCAGTACCTGCTTGAGCTGGGCCTGGTAGTCGGTCGATTCGCGCTGGCGGGCAACCTCGTCCCAGATGGCGTGGGCGAGGATGGGGTTCATGTCCATCAGGCGGTTGGACAGCATCAGGTAGTAGTCCTTCTGCTCCAGGGGCACGGGGCGTTTCTCGATGCCTTCGCCGAGGTCCGGGTGGCTGGCCAGAAGCTGGTCGGCGCGCAGGGTTTGCATGGCGGCGGCTTCGAAGCGGCGGCCGTGGAGCATGCGCAGCAGGGCCAGTGGGTCGCGGCTGGTTTCCTCCACCTCCAGGCCGTGGGCCTTGAGGAAGTCGACGATGGAGAAGCCGCTGAGGGAGGCGACGCGGCCCTGGATGCCCGTGAAGGTGTTGCCGTCCCAGTCGGCCTGGCTGCCACGCAGGCGGTACAGCGAGTAGGAGGCGCTGTGCAGGCGCTTGTCGGTATCCAGCGAACCATCAGCGCGGTACGGGTAGTGGCCCATGACCTGGCGCTCGGCCTTGAAGGCGGCGGCGAAGGCGCCGTCGTACTGGCCCCGGGCGAGGCCGTCGAGGCAACGCTTCCAGGGCATCGGCTGGCGTTCGATGGTCAGCGCCAGGGCGCTTTGCACGCGGTCGAACAGCGCCTGGTTGAGGCCTTTGTCGTCGAGCATCACCCAGGGCCAGGAGTCCTGATCCTCGTAGCAGAACACCAGCTTCGCGGGCTCGGCTGCCTGGACCTGAAGGGCGAGGAAGCAGGCGAGGGTCGAGGCGATGGTCTTGATCGGTGACATGGTGGCTCTTTTCCGGGCAGGCGCCAGGGAAGTGTAGTCAGGCCCCTGTGGCCGTCCGCTGGCGAGCGCATTTCTAGCATGATGGCAAAGCGCCGTCTCTGCTCCTCGGGTGAACTTGAGAACCCGGTCAGGAACGGGGTAGGGGAGTTGGATGAACGGGGCCTGTGCGGGGGCAGGGTGACGGTCGTCGGTGCCGGGGAGCTTCGCGAGCAGAGCTCGCTCCTACGATGGTGTTTGCGACGGGGTGTGGGTACAAAAATGGCCGCAAGGGGCGGCCATGAGGTTTCCGCGGCAGGGGAGGCGGAGGCGGTAGCGGCGCGGGGAGGGCGGGGCGGCGCCGGACTTTTCCGTCATGGCCATGTGAGCCGTGTGCGGCGTCAGATGGGGGCTGGTCCCTCAGCCATAGCCAGTGTCGCCGGCCCGTGTTGCAGGCCTGTGACGGGCGCTGAAGAAAATTTTCTTCGCTGTATAGTTTTATACATAGCGAAGAGGTAGAGTCGGCTCCCGCTTCACGCTCTGCCTCAACCTCACACAAAAACAAAGGAGTGCTCCATGGGCCACATGTCCCGTCTGTTGATCGCGCTTGCCGCCTGCACCACCGCCAACCTGGCACTGGCCCAGGACGTCCAGGTCGCGGTCGCCGCCAACTTCACCGCGCCGATCCAGGCCATCGCCAAGGACTTCGAGAAGGACACCGGCCACAAGCTGGTGATCTCCACCGGTGCCACCGGCCAGTTCTATGCGCAGATCAAGAACGGCGCCCCGTTCGAAGTCTTCCTCGCCGCCGACGGCACCACCCCGGCCAAGCTGGAGAAGGAAGGCGACACCGTTTCCGGCACCCGCTTCACCTACGCCGTCGGCACCCTGGCCCTGTGGTCGGCCAAGGACGGTTACGTCGACGCCAAGGGCGAGGTGCTGAAGAAGAACGAGTACAAGCACCTGTCCATCGCCAACCCGAAAGCCGCGCCCTACGGCCTGGCCGCTACCCAGGTGCTGGAGAAGCTGGGCCTGACCGCCCAGCTCAAGGGCAAGCTGGTGGAAGGCCAGAACATCACCCAGGCGCAGCAGTTCATCTCCAGCGGCAACGCCGAGCTGGGCTTCGTCGCGTTGTCGCAGATCTACAAGGATGGCAAGGTGACCGGCGGCTCCGCCTGGATCGTTCCGGCCGAGCTGCATGATCCGATCAAGCAGGATGCGGTGATCCTCGCCAAGGGCAAGGACAACGCCGCCGCCAAGGCGCTGATCGACTACCTGAAGGGCGACAAGGCCGCCGCGGTGATCAAGTCCTACGGCTACGAGCTTTGAGTTGAATGATGGAGCGGTGCGATGCCACTGAGTGGTGACGACTGGGCGGCGATCTGGCTGACCCTGGAGCTGGCGACCCTGACCACGGCCCTGCTGCTGCTGTTGGGAACGCCCATCGCCTGGTGGCTGGCACGCACCGATTCCTGGCTGAAAGGTCCCGTGGGCGCAGTGGTGGCATTGCCGCTGGTGCTGCCGCCCACGGTGATCGGCTTCTACCTGCTGGTGAGCATGGGGCCCCACGGTTTCATCGGCCAGTTCACCCAGTCCATCGGGCTGGGCACCTTGCCCTTCACCTTCGCAGGCCTGGTGGTGGGTTCGGTCTTCTATTCGCTGCCCTTCGTGGTGCAGCCGCTGCAGAACGCCTTCGAGGCCATGGGCCCGCGCCCGCTGGAAGTGGCGGCCACCCTGCGCGCCAGCCCCTGGGACAGCTTCGTCACCGTGGTGCTGCCGCTGGCCCGGCCGGGCTTCGTCACCGCGTCCATCCTCGGCTTCGCCCACACGGTGGGGGAGTTCGGCGTGGTGCTGATGATCGGCGGCAACATCCCGGAGAAGACCCGGGTGGTGTCGGTGCAGATCTTCGATCACGTCGAGGCCATGGAATACGCCCAGGCCCACTGGCTGGCCGGTGGCATGGTGGTGTTCTCCTTCCTCATACTGCTGGCCCTGTATTCCAGCCGGCGCATGAAGCCGGGCTGGACCTGACCCCAAGGACCCTCGCGGCATGAGTCACGAAATACGTGCGCGCCTCTACCTGGCCTGGCCCGGCTTCGAGCTGGATGTCGACCTCGCCCTGCCCGGGCGTGGCGTCACCGCACTGTTCGGCCATTCCGGCTCCGGCAAGACCAGCCTGCTGCGTTGCATCGCCGGGCTCGAGCGCAACGCCCGCGGGCGCCTGGAGATCAACGGCGAGACCTGGCAGGACAGCGAGCGCGGGCTCTTCGTGCCCACCCACAAGCGCGCCCTGGGCTACGTGTTCCAGGAGGCGAGCCTGTTCGAGCACCTGTCGGTGCGGCGCAACCTGGCCTACGGCGAGAAGCGCATCCCCGTCGCCGAGCGGCGGGTGAAGCTGGAGCAGGCGGTGGAGCTGCTGGGCATCGGCCATTTGCTGGAGCGCATGCCGGCGCGCCTGTCCGGTGGCGAGCGCCAGCGCGTGGGCATGGCCCGGGCGCTGCTGACCAGCCCGCGCCTGCTGCTGATGGACGAGCCCCTGGCGGCGCTGGATGGCAAGCGCAAGGCGGAGATCCTGCCGTACCTGGAGCGCCTGCATGACGAACTGGATATCCCGGTGCTCTATGTCAGCCACTCGCCGGACGAGGTGGCGCGGCTGGCCGATCACCTGGTGCTGATGGACGAAGGCCGCGTGCTGGCCAGCGGGCCCCTGGGCGAGACCCTGGCGCGGCTGGACCTGCCCACGGCGCTGGACGATGACGCTGGCGTGGTGGTGGAGGGAAGGGTGATCGGCCATGACCCGGAGTACGACCTGCTCAGCCTCGGCCTGCCGGATAGCGGCCTGAGTATGCGCGTGGCCCACGCCCCGGCGGAGCGTGGCCGGCGCGTGCGCTTCAAGGTGCGCGCCCGGGATGTGAGCCTGAGCCTGCAGCGCCAGGCGGACAGCAGCATCCTCAACCTGCTGCCGGCGACGGTGCGCGAGGAGATTCCCGCGGACAACGCCGCTCATGTGCTGGTGCGCCTGGATGTGGACGGCACGGCGATGCTGGCCCGCATCACCCGCTATTCCCGCGACCAGCTCGGCCTGCACCCGGGCCAGCAGTTGTGGGCGCAGATCAAGTCGGTGGCACTGCTGGCCTGAGGGTCGGTCGTAGGATGGGTAGAGCCCTGCGAAACCCATCGGCTGGCCTGACAGATCGTCGCGTCGGGTGTCATTCGCGAGCAGAGCTCGCTCCTACGTTCGGCGGACGAGGCATTGCCCGAGTGCCGTAATCGTCGATCCATGCAACGTCATCAGGCGCCGAATACCTTGGCCAGGTGGGCTTCGTAGCGGGCGATGTCGCCTGCGATATCCGGGCGCTTCATCACGTCGACGGCGAGGAAGGTGGGCAGGCCGGTCATGCCGAGAAACTGGTTGGCCTTGTGGAAGGGGAAGTAGACCGCGTCCACGCCCTTGGCCTCGAAGAAGTCGGTGGGGTCGTCGAAGGCTTGCTGCGGAGCGTTCCAGGTGGCGGAGATCATGTACTGCTTGCCATGCAGCAGGCCGCCGCTGCCGTACTTCTGCGAGGCGTCGGAACGGGTGCGGCCATCGTTGGCGTAGAGGCTGCCGTGGCCGGCGGTGAAGACTTCGTCGATGTACTTTTTCACGGTCCAGGGCGCGCCCATCCACCAGCCGGGCATCTGCCAGACGATGACGTCGGCCCAGAGGAATTTCTGCACTTCTTCGGCGGTGTCGTAGCCGCCGTCGATGAAGGTCTCCTTCACGTCGAAGCCCGAGCGGTCGAGGAAGGCCAGAGCGGCTTCGTGCAGGGTGCGGTTGTAGCGGCCGTCGGAGTGGGCGAACTGCTTGCCGCCGTTGAGCAGGAGGATCTTTTTCATGGCTGGTGGCCTCGTGAGGTTCTCGATGGCCGGCAGACTACCCAGTGAAGCGGCCCGGAAAAACCGCCTTCCAGACAAATCGCCTTTGCGTGAAAAGCACGAATGATTGGGGAACTGTTGCGATAGGCTGCGGCGCCTTTCAGTCAGCGGAGCTTCATCCCATGAGCGATACCTGTGCCTTCATCCTCCATGCCCAGTTGCGCCCGGAGCGCGCCGACGCGTTCGAGGCGCTGTTCCGCGCCTATGTCGAGCCGAGCCGCGCGGAGGCGGGCTGCATCGAGTACCACATGCTGCGTGATGCCCGGGACCCGACGCTGTTCATCTTCTTCGAGGTGTGGCGTTCGCGGGCGGACCTGGAGCGCCATTCGGCCCTGCCGCACATGCAGGCCTTCCACGAGCGGCGCATGGAGTTCCTGGTGCGGGATTTCGAGATTCGCGAGATCGAGATGCTCAGTGCGGCGGCGATGGTGAAGACAGAGTGAGCCGCGTCGTTCATCGGGTGTTCCGGGTATCCCCTGGGCTGAAGCCCAGGCTACAGCCCAGGTTACAACTCGGGCTGTGCCGGGGCGATCAGGCTTCCTGGGCGCGGTAGGCGCCGGGGGTGAGGCCGGTCCATTTCTTGAACGCGCGGTGGAAGGCCGAGGGTTCGGAGAAGCCGAGCTGTTCGGCGATGTCCTGGATGGCCAGCTCGTCGCGGCCCAGGTGGTAGATGGCCAGGTCGCGGCGCAGGTGGTCCTTCAGTTCCTGGAAGCTGGTGCCTTCCTCGCGCAGGTGGCGGCGCAGGGTCTGCGGGCTGATGTGCAGGTGCTGGGCGACCTTCTCCAGGTCCGGCCAGTCGCGGCAGTCGCGGCCCAGCAGGCGGCGGATCTGGCTGTTCAGGCTGTCGCCGCCATCGGGGCGGGCCAGCAGGTCGGCCGGCGAGTGTTCGAGGAAGTGCTTGAGGGTGCGCTCGTCCTGCAGCAGCGGCATGGCCAGGTAGCGCGCCTGGAACAGCAGGCTGGTGCAGGGCGCGTCGAAGCGGCGGGTGGTGGGGAACAGCAGCTCGTATTCGCCCACGTGCTCGGGCTCGGCGTAGGCGAAGGTGGCTTCCTCCAGGCGGATGCGCTGGCCGATCAGCCAGCTGCCGAGGCGGTGCCAGATCACCAGCAGGCTTTCCACCAGGAAGTGGTCCGGGTCCCAGAGCGTGGAGTCGTCCACCGTCAGGCGCACCGATTCGCCTTCGCGCTCCAGCAGGATGCGCGGCGCCTCGGGGAACAGGCTGTAGAACAGGGTGCCCCGGCCCAGGGCCTTGTCCAGGCTGCGGCAGTGGATGATGGCGTGGCACATCATGGCGAAGGTGCCGCGCTTGCTGCGCTGACGGCCGAAGCCCATGTACTCGTCGTCCAGCGCCTCCCACAACAACTGCATCAAGCGGCTGAACTGCTCGGGGGCGATGCGTGCCCGTGGCTCGTCCAGCAGCGCAGCCTGGATGCCGGCGTTGCGCAGGATGGCGGTGCAATCCACGCCCTGGCGTGCGGGGCCGCGCAGGGCGGCTCGGACGAAGTGGCTGGCGATGGTGCGCTCGCGCATGGGCGGCTTCCTGGCTCGGGGTGGCCGATGGTAGGTCGCGGCAGAAGCAGGCGACAAGGGGTGGATGTGGCGGGAATCCCCCTGCTTCGCTGGCGGGAATCCGCCCTAGGGATTGTCCTACAGCGCCCGGCCATTTTCTGTAGGCCACGGCGCACTAGGCATTCCGCCGGAAAGACGGGTTGGCACAGCCCTTGCGATAGGAGCTGAGCCATCCATTGGTTTGGATCGCAGAACAACAAAGTCTCCCAGCAAGGGAGGTGATTGAGACCGGTGGTGCGCCCCTGTACGGAATCAGGCCCCGCACCACCCGAGAGGATCTGCCATGACCCGTCAACCCCTCTATAAAAGCCTTTATTTCCAGGTTCTGGTGGCCATCGCCATCGGCATCCTGATCGGCCACTTCTACCCGCAGACCGGCGTTGCCCTGAAGCCCCTGGGCGACAGCTTCGTCAAGCTGATCAAAATGGCCATCGCGCCGATCATCTTCTGCACCGTGGTGACCGGCATCGCCGGCATGCAAAGCATGAAGGCCGTCGGCAAGACCGGCGGCTACGCACTGCTGTATTTCGAGATCGTTTCCACCCTGGCGCTGGTGATCGGCCTGATCGTGGTGAACGTATTCCAGCCCGGCGCCGGCATGCACGTCGACCCGACCACCCTGGATATCAAGGGCATCGCGGCCTACGCCGCTGCCGGTGAGAAGCAGTCCACCATCGACTTCCTGATGAACGTCATCCCCGGGACCGTGGTCGGCGCCTTCGCCAACGGCGACATCCTCCAGGTGCTGTTCTTCTCCGTGCTGTTCGGTTATGCGCTGCACCGCATGGGCGACTACGGCCGCCCGGTGTTCGAGTTCATCGAGCGCATCTCCCAGGTGATGTTCAACATCATCAACGTGATCATGAAGGTCGCACCCATCGGTGCCTTCGGTGCCATGGCGTTCACCATCGGCCAGTACGGCGTGGGTTCGCTGGTGCAGCTCGGCCAGCTGATGCTGTGCTTCTACATCACCTGCCTGCTGTTCGTGCTGGTGGTCCTGGGCAGCATCGCCCGTGCCCACGGCTTCAGCATCCTCAAGTTCATCAAGTACATCCGCGAAGAACTGCTGATCGTGCTGGGCACCTCGTCCTCCGAGTCGGCCCTGCCGCGCATGATCGCCAAGATGGAAAAACTCGGCGCCAACAAGTCGGTCGTCGGCCTGGTGATCCCCACCGGTTACTCCTTCAACCTCGATGGCACCTCCATCTACCTGACCATGGCTGCGGTGTTCATCGCCCAGGCCACTGACACGCCGATGGACATCACCCACCAGATCACCCTGCTGCTGGTGCTGCTGATCGCTTCCAAGGGCGCCGCTGGCGTCACCGGTAGCGGCTTCATCGTCCTCGCCGCCACCATCTCCGCCGTCGGCCACCTGCCGGTTGCGGGTCTGGCGCTGATCCTCGGCATCGACCGCTTCATGTCCGAAGCCCGCGCCCTGACCAACCTGGTGGGCAACGGCGTGGCGACCCTCGTCGTCGCCAAATGGTGCAAGCAGCTGGACACCGACACGCTGGACCGCGAACTGGCCGGCAACGGTACCGCTCCGGTGGAAGCCCAGCGCGCCTGAACCGCGTAATTCTCTCCTCCCTCCCCACGGGGAGGAGATTTTCCAGGCCCGTCTCGTGACGGGCTTTTTTATGGGCGCAGGAAACCCGCGTCAGTGGCGGGCGGGGCTGGCGTGCAGTTGCAGGCCGAGTGCCCTGAGTACCTTGAGGATGGTGCCGAACTCGGGATTGCCTTCGCCGGACAGGGCACGGTACAGGCTCTCGCGCGAAAGGCCGGTGTCACGGGCGACCTGGGTCATGCCCTTGGCGCGGGCGAGGGTGCCGAGGGCCTTGGCGATGAAGGCGGGGTCGTCGCCGGCTTCCTCGATGCAGGCATCCAGGTAGTTGGCCATGTCTTCCTCGCTGCGCAGGTAGTCGGCGGAGTCCCAGCGGGAGAATTCGTCAGTCATGGTGCTGCTCCTTCCAGGCTGCAGCGATGCGCCTGGCGTGTCTGATATCACGGTCCTGGCTGCCCTTGTCGCCGCCGCAGAGCAGGACGATTAGGACCTGGCCGCGTTGCAGGAAGTAGAGCCGGTAGCCCGGGCCGAAGTGGAGCCGGGCTTCGCTGAGCCCCTCGCCGATCGGGGCGACGTCCCCCAGATGGCCGTCGGCCATGCGGTCGATGCGTGCCAGTATCCGGGCTCTGGCCTTGCCATCGCTCAGGTTGTTCAGCCAGGTGGCGAACGCCCTGCTCTGGAGGACCTCGATCATGCGGGCGATTGTAGCCTTTGGGCTACGGTCGTCAACGCGCTCCCGTCGCTCTGGGGGATGGCCGATTGGGTCAATCGACCCTGAGCGCTTGTGTCATTGAGCGCGTGGGCGGGCGCCGCCTACCCTGCGGAACGATTTTTTCCAGGGAGACCCTTCGCATGCAGCGCATCCATTTCGAAACCGAACACAACATGTTCCGCGACTCGTTCCGTGCCTTCCTGCAGAAGGAAGTGGTGCCGCACCAGGAGGCCTGGGAAGAGGCGGGCGTGGTGGATCGTGCGGTGTGGCGCAAGGCTGGCGAGATGGGCTTCCTGCTGCCCTGGGCGGACGAGGAGTACGGCGGCGCCGGGCTTAAGGACTTCCGCTACGAGCAGATCATGTGCGAGGAGTTGGCCCACATCAACGAGCCGGGCTTCATGATCCCGCTGCACTCGGCGCTGTGCGGCCCCTACATCGCCGAGTACGGCAACGCCGAGCAGAAGGCTCGTCTCCTGCCGGGGATCATCAGCGGCGAGATCATCCTCGCGGTGGCGATGACCGAGCCCTCGGCCGGTTCCGACCTGGCCGGCATGCGCACCACCGCGGTGGACAAGGGCGACCACTACGAGCTGAACGGTTCCAAGGTGTTCATCTCCAACGGCCTGCTGGCCGATGTGGTGATAGTCGCGGCCAAGACCGACCCGGCCAACAAGCACGCCATGGGCCTGTTCCTGGTGGAGCGCGACATGATCGGCTTCGAGCGCGGGCGCAACCTGAAGAAGCTGGGCATGAAGAGCCAGGACACCGCCGAGCTGTTCTTCAACAACGTCAAGGTGCCCAAGGAGAACCTGCTGGGCGATGCCAAGGGTGGTTTCTTCTACCTGATGAACATGCTCGCCCAGGAACGCCTGACCAACGCCTGCGGCGCGGTGGCCGGTGCCGAGGCGGCGCTGCAGACCACCATCGACTACGTGAAGGAGCGCAAGGCCTTCGACCGGCCCGTCTCTCACTTCCAGAACACCCGCTTCAAGCTGGCCGAGATGCGCACCCAGATAGACGTCGCCCAGGTCTTCACCGACCGCTGCGTGATGGACCACAACCAGCGCAAGCTGACCCCCGAGGTGGCCGCCGAGGCCAAGCTGTTCACCACCGAGTTGCTGTGCAAGGTGGTGGACGAGGGCGTGCAGCTGCACGGCGGCTGGGGCTACATGTGGGAGTACCCGATCTGCAAGATGTACGCGAACGCGCGCATCCAGCGCATCTTCGCCGGCACCTCGGAGATCATGAAGGAGATCATCAGCCGCGGCATGAAGCTCTGACCCCCAGCCCGGCGTCCCGGGCCGGGCTAGAGTTCAGCCACTGTGTAGACGCCAGGAGGCCATCGCCATGAATGCACCGCTGGGCGCCATCGACGCCTGGGCCCAACCTGCCAACGGCCGCGCCCGCGAGCTGTTGCCGGAGGTGGTCCGGTTGTTCGAGAAATCCGGTTCCGCGCACTTGCTCGACCAGCCGCTGACACCCGAGCAGACGGTGGCGGAGATGGACCGTGCGGGCGTGGATAAGCTCATGCTCGCCGCCTGGTGCAGGCCGGAGCGCTGGGTGTTCGACAACGACCTGGTGGCCGAGTACACCCATGCTTTTCCGGACCGCTTCGTCGGGGTCGCCACCGTCGACCTGGGCAAGCCCCTGGCGGCGGTGCGCGAGCTGGAGCGGGCGGTGCTGGAGCTGGGCTGCAAGGCGCTGCGCGTGGTGCCCTGGCTGTGGAAGCTGCCGCCCAACCACCGGCTCTACTACCCGCTCTACGTGAAGTGCATCGAGCTGGATATTCCCTTCTGCACCCAGGTGGGCCACACCGGCCCGCTGATGCCCTCGGAGACCGGCCGCCCGGTGCCTTACCTGGACGAGGTGGCGCTGGACTTCCCCGAACTGCGCATCGTCGCCGGGCACATCGGCCATCCCTGGACCGAGGAAATGATCGGCCTGGCCTGGAAGCACGACAACATCTACATCGACACCTCCGCCTACCTGCCGCGCTACTACCCCCAGGCGCTGCTGCAGTTCATGCGCAGCTACGGCCAGGACAAGGTGCTGTTCGGCAGCAACTTCCCGCAGCTGTCCCTGGAGCGTTGCATGACCCAGGTGAAGGAGCTGGCGCTGCCGGCGGAGATCGAGGCGAACTTCCTCCAGGGCAACGCCCGCCAGGTGTTCCGGCTGTGAGGCTATCCGGCGAGCCGCCGTGCCGGGGAGGAGGGCGGATAGGCGGCGAATAACGTGACAGGCTCCGACCATTACAAGAACAACAAGGAGGGTTCAGCAATGACCGATCAACTGCCGTTGCAACGGCTCGCCCATTGGGTGGGCACCACGCCGGACCGCGTCTGGCTCAGCCAGCCGGTGGAGCGCCAGTGGCATGACCTGACCTGGCGCCAGGCCGACGACCAGGCACGGCGCCTGGCCAGTGCGCTGCAGGCGCTGGGCTGCGTGCCGGGCGATCGGGTGGCGATCCTGGCGAAGAACTGCGCCGAGTGGATCATCAGCGACCTGGCGATCATGCTCGCCGGGCTGGTCAGCGTGCCGCTCTACCCGCTGCAATCCGCCGAGAGCATCGACTACGTGCTGCGCCACTCGGCGTGCAAGGTGATCATCCTCGGCAAGCTGGACGAGGCGGAGAAGTTCGCGGCCGGCATCCCCGCCGAGGTCATCCGCGTCGCCATGCCGTACCCGACCCTGAACGCGCAGCACCAGTGGCACGCGCTGCTCGCCGCCCATGAGCCGCTGCGCGATGGGCATGTGCAGCGCCCCGATGACCTGCTCAGCATCCTCTACACCTCCGGCACCACCGGCCAGCCCAAGGGCGTGATGCAGCGGGCCGAAGCCTTCGCTTTCGCCTCCAGCCGCTCGGTGGCGGAGATGGGCCTGAACGAGCGCGAGCAGTTCTTCTCCTACCTGCCGCTGTCCCACGCGGCGGAGCGCTTCCTGGTGGAGACCAACAGCCTGTATTGCGGGGGCGCCATCGCCTTCGTCGAATCCCTGGAGACCTTCGCCGCCGACCTCAAACGGGTGCGGCCGACGGTGTTCTTCTCCGTGCCGCGGTTGTGGACGCGCTTCCAGCAGGGCGTGCTGGAGAAGCTGCCCCAGGCCAAGCTGGACCGCCTGCTGCGCATCCCGCTGCTGGGGGCGCTGGTGGCACGCAAGGTGCGCCAGGGGCTGGGGCTGGACCGTGCGCGGGTGCTGGTCAGTGGCGCGGCACCGATCCCGGTGGCGCTGCTGGAGTGGTACCGGCGCATCGGCCTGACCATCTGCGAGGGTTACGGCATGACCGAGAACTTCGCCTATGGCAACTTCAACCGCCCGGGCCAGGTGCGCTTCGGCAGCGTCGGCCGGGTGATGCCGGACAACGAGGTGCGCATCGCCGAGAACGGCGAGATCCTCTACCGCAGTCGCGCACTGATGGTCGGCTACTACCTGGAGCCGGAGAAGACCGCCGATACGCTGCAGGTGGGCTGGCTGCACACCGGCGACAAGGGCGAGATCGACGCCGACGGCTACCTGCGCATCACCGGGCGGGTGAAGGACATCTTCAAGACCAGCAAGGGCAAGTACGTGGCGCCGGCCCCCATCGAGGGCGAGATCGCCAAGAACCTCTGGGTGGAGCAGGTGTGCCTGATGGGCAACGGCCTGGACCAGCCGCTGGCGCTGATCGAACTCAGCCCGGCGGCCCGGGCGCAGGCGCGCGGGCAGATCGAGGCCGAGCTGGCGGCCAGCCTGCAGGCCCTCAACGAGCGCCTCCTGGCCCATGAGCGCATCAGCCATTTCGTGCTGGTGCGCGAGCCCTGGACGGTGGATAACGGCTGCATGACGCCGACCATGAAGATCCGCCGCAACGTGCTGGAACAACGCTTCGCCGCAGTAGCCGCGTGCCTGGACAGGCACCAGCCGCTGCATTGGGAATGAACCGAACCGCTATGGAGTCGCCATGACAGGCCCGCTCGCTTCGCTGAAGATCCTCGATTTCTCCACCCTGCTGCCGGGGCCCTTCGCCTCGCTGCTGCTGGGCGACATGGGCGCCGAGGTGCTGCGCGTCGAATCCCCCAGCCGCATGGACCTGGTGCGCGTGCTGCCGCCCCATGACGGCGGCACCTCCACCAGCCACGCCTACCTGAACCGCAACAAGCGCAGCATCGCCCTCGACCTCAAGCGCCCCGAGGCGGTGGAGGTGGTGCGCCAGCTGGTGGCCGAGTACGACATCGTGCTGGAGCAGTTCCGCCCCGGGGTGATGGACAAGCTGGGCGTGGGCTACGAGGCGCTGAAGGCGATCAACCCCAGGCTGATCTACGTCTCCATCACCGGCTACGGCCAGAGCGGCCCCTTCCGTGACCGTGCCGGCCATGACATCAACTACCTGGCCGTGGCCGGCATCGCCAGCTACACCGGGCGCCAGGAAAGCGGCCCGCTGCCCCTGGGCGTGCAGCTGGCGGATATCGCCGGCGGCTCGTTGCACGGGGTGATGGGCCTGCTGGCGGCGGTGATCCAGCGCCAGGTGACGGGGGAGGGGCAACACGTGGACGTGAGCATGACCGACTGCGCCTTCAGCCTGCACGGCATGGCCGGTGCGGGCTATCTCGGTGCCGGCGTGGAGCCGGACATGGAGAACCAGGCGCTGAACGGCGGCAGCTTCTACGACTACTACCGCACCCGCGACGGCCGCTGGTTCTCGGTGGGCAGCCTGGAACCGCAGTTCATGCAGCAGTTCTGCGCCGCCATCGGCCGGCCGGACCTGGCCGCACGCGGGCTATCGCCCAAGCCGGAGGACCAGCGCGAGCTCAAGCGCGCCATCGAGATCGAGTTCGAGAAGCGCGACTTCGCCGAATGGAGCGAGGTGTTCGCCGCGCTGGATGCCTGCGTCGAGCCGATGCTGCCGCTCTCCGAAGCGGTGCGGCACCCGCAGATCGAGGCGCGCGGCCTGATCACCGAAGTGCCCCGCGACGGGCTGCCGGCGCAACGGCAGATCGCCTGCCCGATCAAGTTCTCCAGCGGCCTGCCCGCACCGCGCCACGTTGGCGCAGCCGTGGGCGCCCACACCGCCGAGGTGCTGGCCGAGCTGGGCTACACCACCGAGCAGATCGCCTCGCTGAAAGCCGGCAAGGTGACGGGATAGGCGTGCGTTCGGCGGATGTGGATAGAGACAGGCGTAGGGTGGGCTTCAGCTCACCAATCGGGCCCCAGCTTCGCGAATAAATTCGCTCCCACGCTCGTTGCTTCAAGCTTCAAGCTTCAAGCTTCAAGCTTCAAGCTTCAAGCGGACCTGTGCCTCGGCGGGTTGCACCCGCCCTACGGGCTCCTGCCCGAGGTTCCGCCCTTACTCTTGCCGCTGTTCCCCGCTGAACACCAGGGTCACCTTGCAGCGCCGGCAGTAGTAGCGACGCCCGCGTGCCACCAGGGCGTGGCGCTGGGAGGAGAAGGGGTAGTCGCCGTCCGGGCAGGCGCAGCGGTACAGGTAGCGGGTGACCTTGCGCCGTTTGACGTCATAGCTGTGACAGCGGTTGGGCGGCAGCTCGTAGACGCCCCGCATGATCAGCTGCCATTCCTCGCCATGGGGCTGGATGCGGTGGCCGAACAGTTGGTGGGCGACCAGGTGCGCCACTTCGTGGGCAACGGTCTGCTTGAGGAAATCGTCCTGGTTCTCGCGATACAGCTGGGGGTTGAAGCGCAGCTTGTTCTCATCCAGGTGAGCGACACCGGCCTTCTGGCCCCGCAGCTTGAAGCTCACTTCGGGGCGGGTGAACCGGCGTTGGAAAAAAGCTTCCGCCTGCTGGTAGCAGGCTTCGACGCGGGCGTGTAGCAGCTCGGGCATAAAAGGGGCTCTCCAGAGCCCGCGATTATGCCGCAAAGCCGCTACCGGCCGAATCGTTCTCCTGCCGAGCGGTCGTGGTGCGCCGTTCTAGACGTATTCCGGCATCAGGTAGAGGTGCCAGTGCAGGATCACCGAGACCAGCACGTTGACCATCACCAGCAGCCCCACGGCCCAGATGGACGAGGCGTAGAGGAAGCTTTGCTCCTGCCTCAGGCGCATGAACACCGGGATGCCGACGAACAGCAGGAAGCTGGAGTAGGTACCCGCCAGTGCCAGCACCGCCACGGCCAGCCAGCGGCTGGGGTAGAGGCCGGCGATCCCGGCGATGAACAGCGGGGTGGCGGTGTAGGCGACGAAGCCCACGCACTCGTTGAACCCGGGGCGGGTTTCGAACACGCGGGACATCCAGCGCACGAAGGCGCCCATGACCAGCACGCCGGCCACGGTGGCGATGTAGAGCGCGACGCTCAGCTGCAGGGCGCTGCCGGAGGCGAGGCGGACCACTTCGTTCTCCGCCAGGCTCCAGCCGACCACGGTGGTGCCTATATAGAGGCTGACCGCCGGGATCAGCGAGAGCAGCAGCAGGTGGGCGAGGTAATGCAGGCTGTTGTGCGTCTCTTCCTGGCGGATTTCCTGCCAGGCGCGTTCCGGCCGGGTAAAGAGCGTGAGTAGATGAGGGGCCATGTCTGTTCTCCTTGGGCGCGATGAGGGCGCAGGACTCAAGGCGTTAGAGAACGGCAGGGAAGAGGGTTTCAACTTTTTGGCCGAGCGGGCGGCAAACGAAGAGGCCGCCCATGGGCGGCCTCCGTGCTACGGGTGAAAGGGGTCAGCGAATGTAGACCGGGCCTACGCCCATGCCCCAGAAGATGACGGAGGCGGCGATCATCGCCACCAGCACCACCAGGCCCACGGCCAGCACCGAGCTGGAGAACAGGAAGCCCTCGTCGGATGGAATGTTCATGAAGGTCGGTATGCCCACGTAGAGCAGGTAGACCGTGTAGCAGATGGCGGCGGTGCCGATCATCATGCCCAGCCACAGGTGCGGGTAGAGCGCCGCGAGCCCGCCGATGAACAGCGGTGTGGCGCAATACGCGGCGAACACGACGCATTCGGTGAAGCTTGGCGAGGCGTCGTAGGTGCGCGCCATCCAGTGGATGAAGGCGCCCATGACGGCGACACCGGCGAGCATGGCGAGGTAGGACAATATGGTCATCTGCATCGCGCTGGACTGCGTGAGCATGACCGGATCGCCCTTGCCGATGGCCCAGCCGACCTGGGTGGTTCCTATATAGGCAGAGACAACGGGTATGGCTGCGAGTACCAGGATATGGGTGAGGTACATGTGGCTGATGCTTTCTTCTTCGCCACGGATTTCCTGCCATTCCTGATCGGGATGGGTGAAGAGCCCCCAAACGTGGTGGATCATTCTGAACACCTCCTCATTATTATGAGGTCGCCCCCCAGCGAAGCGCCTGGGACGCATAGCCAGCGCCGCCCGGTGCCCGGCCGACGCATGCGACCTTGTGTCGCAGTATAGGTACAGGCTGGAGCCCGCGTCTGCCGTGGCTTTAGAGCAAATCAGACTTAGTGCTCAGCTGTAATAGCGCTGAAGTATTTCCATCGCCTTGTTGATCGACTGGATGCGCTCGGTGCTGCCGCCGCGATCGGGGTGATGCTGGCTCACCAGTTGGCGGTAGCGATGCTTGATCACCCCGAGGTTGAGCGCCTCGTCGCTGTTCACCAGTTCGAACAGCTCGAGGGCGGCGAGCTTCTCGTCACCGCCCTGCATGCGCGTCCAGAAACTCGAGAGCAGTTTCTCGACATCCCGCTCGGTGGTATCGCGCAGGTGACGAACGTCCAGGTAGTAGGTGCGCAGCGGGTCGTGTTCGGTAAGGGCGTCGCTGCCCGCCTCGTAGGGCAGCAGCTGGATGCTCAGCGGGCTGATGGCGAGGAAGGCGCTGCCCTCGGCCCAGAGCCGGTCGCGTAATAGATAGAGGGCGTTGAACAGCAGGAAGTGGGTGCGGAACAGCACCAGGCGATCACCGAGGCCCAGGTTGGGGATGTGGGTGGAGTGGCCGGCCTTCAGGCGCTGGATCAGGTCGAACTCGCCGATGCCGTCCGGTTGCTGGCGGAGCAGCACCAGGAGCTGGCCGGCGAGGTCGAGGGAGGGGTCTAGTTCGTCGTTCATCGGGCGCAGGCTAGCACAGCGAAACAGAGGGCTGGGGCGGCGCGCGCTTTGTGCGTAAAATAGCCAGCTTTTCGCACCCCTCCCCGGATTCCAGAGCACCATGGGCACCCTTTCGGTCAACCAGAACAAACTGCAGAAACGCATCCGTCGCCTCGCTGGCGAAGCCATTGCCGACTTCAACATGATCGAGGAGGGCGACAAGGTCATGGTCTGCCTGTCCGGCGGCAAGGACAGCTACACCATGCTCGACGTCCTGCTGTACCTGCAGAAGGTCGCGCCGATCAAGTTCGAGATCGTGGCGGTGAACATGGACCAGAAGCAGCCCGGCTTCCCCGAGCACGTGCTGCCGGCCTACCTGGACTCCATCGGCGTCGAGTACCACATCGTCGAGAAGGACACCTATTCGGTGGTCAAGGAGAAGATCCCGGAAGGCAAGACCACCTGCTCGCTGTGCTCGCGCCTGCGCCGGGGCACGCTCTACACCTTCGCCGACGAGATCGGCGCGACCAAGATGGCCCTCGGTCACCACCGCGACGACATCCTGGAAACCTTCTTCCTCAACATGTTCTACGGCGGCACCCTCAAGGCCATGCCGCCGAAGCTGCGCGCCGACGACGGCCGCAACGTGGTGATCCGCCCGCTGGCGTACTGCAACGAGGCCGATATCGAGGCCTACTCGCAGCTCAAGGAGTTCCCGATCATCCCGTGCAACCTCTGTGGCTCCCAGGAGAACCTGCAGCGCCAGGTGGTCAAGGAGATGCTCCAGGACTGGGAGCGCAAGTCGCCGGGCCGCACCGAGATCATGTTCCGCGCCCTGCAGAACGTGGTGCCTTCGCAGCTGGCCGACCGCAACCTGTTCGACTTCACCAACCTGCGCATCGACGAAAGCGCCGCGCCGCGCACCCTGGACGTCGTCAATATCTGAAGTGAAGCTGGAAGCCGAGAGCCTGAAGCTGGAAGGTTTCAAGCTTCAAGCTTCAAGCTTTCTAGCCAAGGCCCTTTTTATGCGTGATTACCGCTGGCTTCACGAGTACTGCCTCAACCGCTTCGGTTCGGCCGAGGCCCTGGAAGCGCGCCTGCCGCAGCCGCGCAGCGATGCCGAGCTGCGCGAGCTGAGCGATGACCGCTACCTGTCGCTGCTGGCCCTGCGGGTGTTCCGTGCCGGGCTCAAGCACAGCCTGGTGGACGCCAAGTGGCCGGCCTTCGAGGAGGTGTTCTTCGGTTTCGACCCGGAGAAGGTGGTGCTGATGGGGGCCGAGCACCTGGAGCGGCTGATGCAGGATGCGCGGCTGATCCGCCACCTGGGCAAGCTCAAGAGTGTGCCGCGCAACGCCCAGTTCATCCTCGATGTGCGTCGCGAGAAGGGCAGCTTCGGTGCGCTGATCGCCGATTGGCCGACGTCCGACATCGTCGGGCTGTGGAAATACCTGGCCAAGCACGGCAGCCAGATGGGCGGGCTTTCGGCGCCGCGTTTCCTGCGCATGGTCGGCAAGGACACCTTCGTCCCTTCCAACGACATGGTTGCTGCGCTCAAGGCCCAGGACATCATCGACAAGGTGCCCACCAGCCTGCGCGACCTGGCGTTGGTGCAGGCCGCCTTCAACCGGTGGCATGAGGAAAGCGGCCGGCCGCTGTGCCACCTGTCGGCGATGCTGGCGTACACCGTCAATCACTGACCCGTTTCATCGAGCAGGAGGCTTGCATGGATCATTCGTCGGCTATCGCCCGCGTCGCTGGGGAGCTCAAGCGCGCTGAGCGCATCCTGGTCATCACCGGTGCCGGGCTTTCGGCGGATTCCGGCCTGCCCACCTACCGGGGGCTCGGCGGCCTCTATAACGGCATGACGGAGGAGGGCATCCCGATCGAGGAGGCCATCTCCGGGCCCATGCTGCAGCGCGACCCGGCCATGTGCTGGAAGTACCTCGCCCAACTCGGCAGCGCCTGCCTGGCCGCGCGCCCCAATGCCGGGCACGAAGCCATCGCGCAATTGCAGCGGCTGAAGCCGGAATGCTGGGTGCTGACGCAGAACATCGACGGCTATCACCGCCAGGCGGGGTCGCCGCCGGAGCGGTTGATCGAGATCCACGGCGAGTTGTCGCCGCTGTTCTGCCAGTCGTGCGGTGCCGAGAGTGACCAACTGTCGCAGCACCTGGAACGGCCTTTGCCTCCCAAATGCACTGTGTGCGGTGGTATCCTCCGGCCTCCCGTCGTCCTGTTCGAGGAAATGCTCCCCGAAAAGGCCATCGACACCCTCTACGCGCAATTGCGCCAGGGCTTCGATGCGGTGCTGGCTGTAGGCACCACGGCGAGCTTCCCCTACATCATCGAACCGGTGATGCGCACCCGCCAACAAGGCGGCTTCACGGCGGAAATCAATCCCGCCAGCACCGACCTCGCACGCTCAGTCGACGTACATCTGAAGGGAAAAGCCTTAGATGTTTTGCAGAAACTACTGGGTCACATTTCGATCGATTAAATTTGCAAATTAGATCGATAGAGGGCATATTCGCGCCTTCTTATAATTTTCGACACGGTCGTGCCCATGCTCAGTCGCTTCGCACCCCTCGTGCCCATTGCGTTTGCACTGTTTCTTACCGCTTGCGCCGGCGTCTCGCCAAAGCCGCAAGTAGCCGTCACTCCGGAACCTCAGGCCGTCATCGAAGAGCCGAGCGTCCAGGACATGGCGGACATGATGGACGACGAGCCCTACCAGCTGCCGTCCCTCGCTGACAACGTTCTCGAGCGTGGCTTCGAGCTGGTGGGGACTCCCTACCGCTTCGGTGGTCGTTCGCTGAAGACCGGCTTCGATTGCAGTGGCTTCGTCGGCTACCTGTTCAAGGAAGAGGCGGGCATCCAGCTGCCGCGCTCCACCCGTGAAATGATCAACCTCGATGCGCCGGTCATTGCGCGCAGCGAACTGAAGCCGGGCGATATCGTCTTCTTCAACAACCGGGGTCGTGGTCGCGTCAGCCACGCCGGCATCTACATCGGCGACGATCAGTTCATCCATTCCTCCAGCCACCGCAGCGGCGGTGTGCGGGTCGACAGCCTGGATGACCGCTACTGGAACGCCAGCTACATGGAAGCCAAGCGCGTCCTGGCGCAGGTCTCCCCGTCGATGAACGCCTCGGCGCAGGGTTCGATGCATCGCTGATCGTGATCCAGATGCACCCATCGGCCCGGACTCTGTTCCGGGCTGATTCGTTTCCGCCTTCCTTTATATAGGTACGGGTTGCCGCCCAAGCGCAGCGGCGATGGCTTTTTGCTTGCATTATTCGAGCGGGATCAGCACATTAGCGTGCAAACCTCAAGTCAGGACTGACTTGCCATGCCCGCATTGCACCGTCTCACCCTCATCGCGCTGCTCGCCCTGCTCGGTGCCTGCTCCAGCAATGCGCCGGCTCCCGCTCCGGTCTACACCCCGCCCGTGGTCCAGGCACCGTCCTCGCCGGCGGCCGATGACGTGTTGTTCCGCGCCCTTGGCCTGGTGGGTACGCCCTACCGCTACGGTGGCAACACGCCGGACAGCGGCTTCGATTGCAGCGGCCTGATCGGCTACGTGTACCGCGACGCCGCCGGCATCAGCCTGCCGCGCTCCACCCGTGAACTCATCGCCATGCGCGTGCCGACCATCGGCATGAACGCCCTGCAGAGCGGCGACCTGGTGTTCTTCGCCACCAACGGCGGCGGCCAGGTCAGCCACGCCGGCATCTACGTCGGCGAGGGGCGCTTCGTCCATGCGCCTTCCAGCGGCGGAACGGTGCGCCTCGACAGCCTGTCCAACAGCTACTGGCAGAAAAGCTACCTGAACGCCAAGCGCGTGCTGCTCGACTCGCATCTGGCTAGCACGCCCTGAGAAGCTGCATGACCACCCGGACGCTCAACCTCGACGACGACCTCTACCGCTACCTGATCGACGTTTCCCTGCGCGAGACGCCGCTGCTGGCGCGCCTGCGCGAGGAGACCGCGCAACTGCCCACGGCGCGCTGGCAGATCGCCCCCGAGCAGGGCCAGTTCATGGCCATGCTGGTTCGCCTCACCGGCGCGCGACGCATCCTCGAGATCGGCACCTTCACCGGCTACAGCGCCCTGGTGATGGCCGAGGCCATGCCGGCGGACGGCCGCATCCTCTGCTGTGACCTGCCCGGCGACTACAACGCCGTCGCCCGTCGCTACTGGCAGGAAGCCGGCGTCGAAGCCTGCATCGACCTGCAACTGGCCCCGGCCCTGGAAACCCTCGGGCGCCTGGAGCGGGAAGGGCAGGCCGGCAGCTTCGACCTGATCTTCATCGACGCCGACAAGGCCAACTACCCCGCCTACCTGGAACACGCCCTGGCCCTGGTGCGCAGCGGTGGCCTGGTGCTGTTCGATAACGTGCTGTGGAGCGGCCGCGTGCTGGAGGCCAATCCCGAGAGCGCCGACACCCGCGCCATCAAGGCCTTGAACCGTGCGCTCAAGACCGATGCCCGTGTCGATCTCTCGCTGCTGCCCATCGGCGACGGGCTGACCCTCTGCCGCAAGCGCTGAGCCCGTGGCCGAGCCCATCCGTCTGCCGCCCCAACCGGACGCCTGCGAGCTCTGCAAGCGCGCCGCGCCCCTGACCCGCCACCACCTGATCCCCAAGGCACTGCACGGCAAGACCTACGTGCAGAAGCGCTTCGCCCGCAGCGAGCGCATCACCGCCACCCTCTGGGTCTGCCGCCCCTGCCACAACCAGATCCACCGCCTGTTCAGCGAAAAGGAGCTGGCGCTGACCTACAACAGCCGCGAAGCGCTGATGGCCGACGAGCGCCTGCGCACCTTCGTCGGCTGGTTGGCGGGCAAGCCGGCGGGGTTCGAGCCGCGGCATTGAAGGCACACGGTTGCCTCGCCCGTGCCCAGGTATTACCGTCATCACTCTGGTAATACCGAGGATGCCGCCATGCCGACCACAGTCACCAGCAAGGGCCAGGTTACGATCCCCAAGCCGATCCGCGATGCGCTCGGTCTGCACCCGGGCATGTCCGTGGAATTCAGCGTCAACCAGCAGGGCGAAGTGGTGCTCAACCGCGTCGACCCCGAGCCCCAGGCGGCGGACCGTTTCGAGGCCGCGCGCGGCAAGGCCGGGCGCCAGTGGCGCACTGACGAGCTGATGGCCCTGCTGCGTGGCGAAGACTGATGGTGCTGGTCGATACCAATGTGCTGATCGACGTCCTGGCCGATGATCCCCGTTGGGCCGACTGGTCGATCCACCAGTTGCGCGCCCAGTCCCGGGTGCACGCATTGGCGATCAACGCAGTGGTCTACGCCGAGTTGGCGCTCACTTTCGATCGCTTCGAAGCCCTCGACGAGACGATCGAGCAATTGCAGCTACAGCTGCTGGAAATCCCACGTCCGGCGCTCTTCCTCGCGGGAAAGGCCTTTGCCCGCTATCGCCGGGCGGGAGGCGTGAAGGAGGGCGTGCTGGCCGACTTCTTCATCGGCGCCCATGCGTCGGTGGAGGGCTGCGCCTTGCTGACGCGCGATGTGCGGCGTTATCGCAGTTACTTTCCCGGGTTGCAGCTGATCAGCCCAGGCGAATCCTGATTCAAGCCGCCTTCGCCATCGCCTCGCATTCCACCACGCAGCGCTGGCAGGCCTGCGCGCATTCCTGGCAGTGGTCGTGCTCATGCTTGGCGCATTCTTCGGCGCAGGCCTGGCAGGCGATGGCGCAGAGGCGGCAGATCTCGTCGGCCAGCGGGCTGTCGCGGGCCATCAGCAGGGCGGCGAGGCGGCACAGGTCGGCGCAGTCGCGGTCGGTGCGGATGCACAGTGCCATGCGCCCGGCGTCTTGCTCGCGCAGGCAGGAGGCGGCGCAGTGTTCACAGGCGATGGCGCAGGCGTTGCAGGCCTGGATGCAGGAGGCATAGCGTTCGCGGATCATGGGCGTCTCCTCAAGGAGTGGGTCCTGTTGAGTGGACGCGGCTGGCGCCTGCCAGTTCGACCTATTTCCCGCCCGCCGCCCGCTGATTGACCCTGGCCACCCCGGCCACTAAGCTGCGCGCCTTGCACCAGGTGCCCCGCGGTTTTGCCGCCGGGGTGAAACAGGGAAGCCGGTCCATTCTCCCGAATAATCCGGCGCTGCCCCCGCAACGGTAGGCGAATCAACCTCCGCAACAGCCACTGTGCCCCGGCATGGGAAGGCGCGGACGGGGAACCGACGGTTCCACTCGCAAGCCCGGAGACCGGCCTGGTGTGACCGCGCATGGGATCGCCCATGCATCACCCCAGAAGGTCGCGCGGGTGGCGCGACGGAGATCGAATCTTGAGTCGATACGCTTCCCCGAGGCCGGCGCTGCTGGCTGTTCTCGGCATTTCGTGCATTTCCCCGCTGGCCGCCGCGCCCCTCGAACTCGACGAGCAGGTGGTCACCGCCACCCGCAGCGAGCAGCCCGTGCGCGCCAGCCTGGCCGCCACCACCGTGATCGACCGTGCGGCCATCGAGCGCAGCCAGGCGAGCTCCGTGCCCGAGCTGCTGCGCAAGGTGCCGGGCGTGACCCTCAGCAACAACGGCGGCCCCGGCAAGAACACCACGCTGTTCATGCGCGGCAGCGAATCCGACCATGTGCTGGTGCTGATCGACGGCGTCAAGGTCGGCTCCGTCAGCGCCGGGCTCACGGCCTTCCAGGACCTGCCGGTGGAGCTGATCGAGCGCATCGAAGTGGTCCGTGGCCCGCGCTCCAGCCTCTACGGCTCCGAAGCCATAGGCGGGGTGATCCAGATCTTCACCCGCAAGGGGCACGGCGATGGCGCGGCCAAGCCCTGGTTCTCCGCCGGCTACGGTACCCATGACAGCTACCAGGGCAGCGCCGGGGTGGCCGGCGGTGACGACCAGGCCTGGTACAACCTCGGCGTCAGCAGCCAGGACACCGACGGCATCAATGCCAAGAAGCCGGACCGGTTTGATTCGTCGATCTACGAACCGGACAGTGATGGTTATCGGAATATCTCTGGCCACTTCCGAGCAGGCTACAAGTTCGACAGTGGCCTGGAGCTGGACGGCTCTGTACTGAGGACCAAGGGGCACAATGACTATGACGGGATCTATGACGACTGGAATTCCGGCAGCCGGGTGGGCTTTCGTTCCAATGCGGATGTGAACCAGACGGTGTTGGGGGGGCGTGCCCGGTACTCACCGCTGGATCCCTGGACCGTAACGTTGCAGATAGGCAGGAGCGACGACAAGACAAGTGATTATCGAGATGGTGTGTTCGATACCCGAATCGATACCCGCCGTGACAGTGCAGCGTGGCTGAACGATCTCGCTCTCGCAGATGGCCATACCTTGACTGCTGGAGTTGACTGGCAACATGAGCAGGTCAGCAGCAATAAGGAATTTGGCGGGGATTCTCGCCTGAACAAGGGGTGGTTCGCTCAGTACATGGGCGAATATGGCCAGCAGGACTGGCAGCTCTCGCTGCGCCGCGATGACAACGAGCAGTTCGGCACCCACGACACCGGCAGCGCCGCCTGGGGCTACGCGTTCACCGATGAGCTGCGCTTCAGCCTGAGCTACGGCACCGCATTCAAAGCGCCCAGCTTCAATGAGCTTTACTACCCCAACTACGGGAATCCCAATCTCGATGCAGAGACCTCGGAGAGTTTCGAGATGGGCCTTTTCGGGCAGCACGGCTGGGGTCATTGGTCTGCCAATCTGTTTCGCAGTCATGTCGATGACCTTATTGCCTATGACAGCGTGATCCAGGGTCCGAGTAACATCGGCAAGGCCCGCATCGACGGCCTCGAGCTGGTGCTCGGCAGCCAGTGGCTGGGCTGGGACTGGAACGCCAACGCCACCTTCCTCGACGCCGAGAACCGCGACCACGGCAGCAACGCCGGTAACGAGCTGCCGCGCCGCCCGCAACAGAGCTTCAACCTCGACCTGGACCGGCGCATCGGCCGCTTCGGCCTGGGCGCCACGCTGCACGCCGAAGGCCGCAGCTTCGACGACCTGGCCAACCGCAACAAGGCGGCCGGCTATGCCACCGTCGACCTGCGCGGCGAGTACTGGTTGAGCGAGGAGTGGCGCCTGCAGGCCAAGGTCACCAACCTGCTGGATGCCGACTACGAAACCGCGCTGGACTACAACCAGCCTGGCCAGGCAGTGTTCTTCAGCGTCCGCTACCAAGCCCTCTGACAGGAGCCCCCATGACCGAATCCATCGAACGCGACGCCCGCCACAAGGCGCGCATGCAGCGCAAGAAGGCCCTGATCGACGAGAAGATCGCCCAGGCCCAGGACGAGTACGGCCTGTTGCTGGTGCACACCGGCAACGGCAAGGGCAAGAGCAGCTCGGCCTTCGGCATGGTCGCCCGCGCCCTCGGGCATGGCGTGAAGGTGGGTGTGGTGCAGTTCATCAAGGGCGGCATGTCCACCGGCGAGGAAGCCTTCTTCCGCCGCTTCCCCGACGAGGTCGCCTACCACGTGATGGGCGAGGGCTACACCTGGGACACCCAGGACCGCCAGCGCGACATCGACAAGGCGCAGCAGGCCTGGGCCGTTGCGGTGCAGCTGCTCAACGACCCGCAGGTGGGCCTGGTGGTGCTGGACGAGCTGAACATCGCCCTCAAGCACGGCTACCTGGACCTGGAGACCGTGCTCCGCGACATCGAATCGCGCCCCGAGCTGCAGCACGTGGTCGCCACCGGCCGTGGCGCGCCCCAGGGCCTGATCGACGCCGCCGACACCGTCACCGAGATGAGCCTGGTCAAGCATGCCTTCAAGTCCGGGGTGAAGGCGCAGAAAGGGGTGGAATTCTGAGCACCTCCACGCGCCATTGCCCGGCCCTGCTGATCGCCGCCCCGGCGTCCGGCCAGGGCAAGACCACCGTCACCGCCGCCCTGGCGCGCCTGCACACCCGCCAGGGCAAGCGCGTGCGGGTGTTCAAGTGCGGGCCGGATTTCCTCGACCCGATGATCCTCGCCCGTGCCTCCGGCGCACCGGTGTACCAGCTGGACCTGTGGATGATCGGCGAGGCGGAAAGCCGCCGCCTGCTCTGGGAGGCCGCTGCCGAGGCGGACCTGATCCTTATCGAAGGGGTGATGGGCCTGTTCGACGGCTCGCCCTCGGCTGCCGACCTGGCGCGCTGCTTCGGCGTGCCGGTGATGGCGGTGATCAACGGCGCCGCCATGGCCCAGACCTTCGGCGCCCTGGCCGTGGGCCTGGCCACCTATCAACCGGGCCTGCCGTTCTCCGGCGTGCTCGGCAACCGCGTCGGCAGCCAGCGCCACAGCGACCTGATCCGCGACAGCCTGCCGGACTGGATCCGCTGGTACGGCTCCCTGCCGCGCAGCGCCGATGTCGAGCTGCCCAGCCGCCACCTCGGGCTGGTACAGGCCGAGGAACTGGCCGACCTGGACGCGCGCCTGGACGCCGCCGCCGATGCCCTGGCCGCCAGCGCCTCGGTGGAGCTGCCTCCGGCGGTGGCCTTCGAGGCGCCGCCCGCCCATGAGCTGCAACCGCTGCTCGAAGGCGTGCGCATCGGCGTCGCCCGCGACACCTCCTTCGCCTTCACCTACCAGGCCAACCTCGACCTGCTGCGCGCCCTGGGTGCCGAGCTGCAGTTCTTCTCGCCGCTGACCGACGCCGCGCTGCCCGAGGTGGACAGCCTCTACCTGCCCGGCGGCTACCCCGAGCTGCACCTGGCGCCGCTGGCGGAGAACCGCGCCATGGCGGCGGCGATCCGTGCCCACTGCGACGCCGGCAAACCGACCCTCGCCGAGTGCGGCGGCATGCTTTATCTGCTGGACGCGCTGACCGACGCCGAAGGCGAGCGTGCCGAGCTGGTGGGCCTGCTGCCCGGCAGCGCGGTGATGCAGAAGCGCCTGGTGGCCCTGGCCCTGCAGGAAGTCGAGCTGCCCGGCGGCACGTTGCGTGGCCACACCTACCACCATTCGCGTCTCGACTCGTCGCTGCAGCCCCTGGCCCGCGGCACCTGCCCGAACGACAAGCCGGTGGCCGAGGCGGTGTTCCGCATCGGGCGCCTCACCGCGTCCTATATCCACTTCTACCTGCCTTCCAATCCCGCTGCGGCGGCGGAGCTCCTGCGCCCATGACCGACAACGCCTTCAGCCCCGAGGAACGCGCCGCCGTCTACCGCGCCATCGCCGAGCGTCGCGACATGCGCCACTTCAGCGGCGGCGAAGTGGCACCCGAGCTGCTCGCACGGTTGCTGGAGGCGGCGCACCAGGCGCCCAGCGTCGGCCTGATGCAGCCCTGGCGCTTCATCCGCGTCACCGAGCTGGCGCTGCGCGAGGACATCCACGGCCTGGTGGAGGCGGAGCGGGTGCGCACCGCCGAGGCCCTGGGCGAGCGCTCCGACGAATTCATGCGGCTCAAGGTCGAAGGCATCCGCGATTGCGCCGAGCTGCTGGTGGCCGCGCTGATGGACGGGCGCGAGGCCCATGTCTTCGGCCGACGCACCCTGCCGGAAATGGATATGGCGTCCCTGGCCTGCGCGATTCAGAATCTCTGGCTCGCCGCCCGTGCCGAAGGGCTGGGCCTGGGCTGGGTCTCGCTGTTCGACCCGCAGGCCCTGGCCGAACTGCTGGGCATGCCACCCGGCAGCAAGCCCCTGGCGGTGCTCTGCCTGGGCCCGGTGGAGGCCTTTTACCCGGCGCCGATGCTGGCGCTGGAGGGCTGGGCGCAGTCGCGCCCGTTGTCCGAATTACTGTTCGAGAACCAGTGGGGAAACAAGGAATGAGCCTGGGCATGCTGACATTGGCCGCCGTGGTGCTGGATGCCGTCTTTGGCGAGCCACGCCGTTGGCACCCGCTGGTGGCCTTCGGCAACTGGGCCAAGCGCCTCGAGCAACGCTTCAACCCCGGTGGCCGTGGCTGGCGCAGCCATGGCGTCAGCGCCTGGGTGATCGCCGTGCTGCCGCTGACCCTGGCCGCCTGGTGGCTGGCCGAGCTGCCCTGGGTCGGCACCCTGGTGGGCGTCATCGCCCTCTACGCCGCCATCGGCCTGCGCAGCCTCAATGAACACGCCGAGCCGGTGGCCCGTGCCCTCGAGGCCGATGACCTGGAGCAGGCACGCCAGCGGGTCGGCTACATGGTCAGCCGCGAAACCCGCGAGCTGGACGAAGGCGCCGTGGCCCGTGCCGCCACCGAGTCGGTGCTGGAGAACGGCAGCGACGCGGTGTTCGCCGCGCTGTTCTGGTTCGCCGTGGCCGGTGCCCCGGGCGTGGTGCTCTACCGCCTGAGCAACACCCTCGACGCCATGTGGGGCTACCGCAACGCGCGCTTCGAGCGCTTCGGCTGGGCTGCCGCGCGCATCGACGATGTCCTCAACTACATTCCCGCGCGCCTGGTGGCGCTGACCTATGCGCTGCTCGGCAAGACGGCCGCGGCGCTGCACTGCTGGCGCAAGCAGGCGCCGCTCTGGGACAGCCCCAACGCGGGGCCGGTGATGGCCGCCGGCGCCGGCGCGCTGGGCGTGCAACTGGGCGGCCCGGCCGTCTATCACGGCGAGCTGCATGAGCGCCCGCACCTGGGGCTAGGCGAGCCCGCGCGGGCTGAAGACATCGACCGCGGCATGGACCTGGTGCGCCAGGGCGTGATGCTCTGGGTGGGCGTGCTGATCATCGGAGGGTGGCTCTTTGCTTGAGCATGGAGGCAGGCTGCGCGCCGCCGCGCAGCGTTATCGCATCCCCGAGGCCGACTGGCTCGACCTCTCCACCGGCCTGGCGCCCTACGGCTGGACCCTGCCGGAGGTGCCCGGCACTGCCTGGGCCCGCCTGCCCGAGCAGGACGACGGCCTGGAAGAGGCCGCCCGCCGCTATTACAAGGCCCCGACCCTGTTGCCGGTGGCCGGCTCCCAGGCCGCCATCCAGGCACTGCCGCGCATCCGGCGCACCTCCCAGGTGGGCATCCTCTCGCCCTGTTACGCCGAGCACGCCGCCGCCTGGCGCCGGGTCGGCCATCGCCTGGAGGAGATCAGCGAGGCCGGTGCCCGTCGCGCCATCGACCGCCTCGACGTGCTGGTGGTGGTCAACCCCAACAACCCCACCGGCCAGCGCTACTCGCCGGAGCTGCTGCTGGACTGGCATTCGCGTCTGGCCGAGCGCGGCGGCTGGTTGGTGGTGGACGAAGCCTTCATGGATTGCACCCCGGACCAGAGCCTGGCGCGCATCAGCCACCTGCCGGGGCTCATCGTGCTGCGCTCCTTCGGCAAGTTCTTCGGCCTCGCCGGGTTGCGCCTGGGTTTCGTCTGCGCCGCCCAGGAGCTGCTCGACGAGATGGAGGAGCTGCTCGGCCCCTGGGCCGTGAGCGGCCCCGCGCGTTTCATCGCCAAGACCCTGTTGCAGGACGCCGACGGCCAGGCCCGGCAGCGTGAGCGCCTGCTGGTGGACGGCCAGCGCCTGGCGCGCCTGCTCACCGACAACGGCCTGCAGCCCACCGGTGGCTGCGCCCTGTTCCAGTGGGTGGCCATGCCCCATGCCGGGGTGATGCACGAATACCTCGCCGCCCACGGCATCCTCACCCGCCTGTTCCTCACGCCGTCGAGCCTGCGCTTCGGCCTGCCACCGGACGAAGCCGGCTGGCGGCGCCTGGACCAGGCCCTGAGCGGCTTCGCCCGGGAGCTCGCATGACCACGCTGATGGTGCAGGGCACCACCTCCGACGCCGGCAAGAGCACCCTGGTGACCGCGCTGTGCCGCTGGCTCAAGCGCCAGGGCGTGGCGGTGGTGCCGTTCAAGCCGCAGAACATGGCGCTGAACAGCGCGGTGACCGCCGACGGCGGCGAGATCGGCCGCGCCCAGGCGGTGCAGGCCCAGGCCTGCGGGCTGGCGCCGCACACCGACATGAACCCGGTGCTGCTCAAGCCCAATACCGACACCGGCGCCCAGGTGATCATCCACGGCCGCGCCATCACCTCGATGAACGCCGTCGCCTACCACGACTACAAGAAGGTCGCGATGCAGGCGGTGCTGGCCTCCCACCAGCGCCTCGAAGCCGGTTACCAGGTGGTGA
This sequence comes from Pseudomonas sp. PDM13, assembly GCF_025685765.1. Classification (NCBI taxonomy): domain Bacteria; kingdom Pseudomonadati; phylum Pseudomonadota; class Gammaproteobacteria; order Pseudomonadales; family Pseudomonadaceae; genus Pseudomonas; species Pseudomonas sp. PDM13. The sequence goes on from NZ_JAOTQU010000004.1 coordinate 105,940, forward strand.
TGGTGGAAGGTGCGGGCTCGCCGGCGGAGATCAACCTGCGCGCCAACGACATCGCCAACATGGGCTTCGCCGAGGCGGTGGACTGCCCGGTGATCCTCATCGCCGATATCGACCGGGGCGGCGTCTTCGCCCACCTGGTGGGCACCCTGGCGCTGCTTTCGGAAAGCGAGCAGGCCCGGGTGAAAGGCTTCGTGATCAACCGCTTCCGTGGCGATATCGCCTTGCTGCAGCCGGGCCTCGACTGGCTGGAGCAACGCACCGGCAAACCCGTGCTCGGCGTGCTGCCGTACCTCACCGACTTCCACCTGGAGGCCGAGGACGCCATCGACCGCCGCCAGGACGCCAAGCCCCGCGAGGCGCTGAAGGTGGTGGTGCCGGTGCTGCCGCGCATCAGCAACCACACCGATTTCGACCCGTTGCGCCTGCACCCTCAGGTGCAGCTGACCCTGGTCGGCCCGGGCCAGGCGATACCGCCGGCTGACCTGATCGTGCTACCCGGCTCCAAGAGCGTACGCGCCGACCTGGCCTTCCTCCGCCAGCAGGGCTGGGATGTGGCGGTTGCCCGCCACCTGCGCTACGGCGGCAAGCTGCTGGGCATCTGCGGCGGGCTGCAGATGCTCGGTGAGCGCATCGACGACCCCCACGGCCTGGAAGGGCCTGCCGGCAGCAGCGCCGGCCTCGGCCTGCTGGCCTTCGACACGGTGCTGGAGCCGGAGAAGCAGCTGCGTAACGTGCGCGGCCACCTGGGCCTGGAGAGCGCGCCGGTGACCGGTTACGAGATCCACGCCGGGGTCAGCCGCGGCGCTGCCCTGGAGCAACCGGCGGTGCGGCTGGACGATGGCCGCGCCGACGGTGCCATGAGCGCCGACGGCCAGGTGCTCGGCACCTACCTGCACGGCCTGTTCGAAGGCGCCGAGGCCCGCGATGCGCTGCTGCGCTGGGCCGGCCTCGCCGAGGTGCAGGCGGTGGACTACCCGGCGCTGCGCGAGCGCGACATCGAGCGCCTGGCCGATCAGGTCGAGCGCCACCTGGATACCGACCTGCTGCGCCGCCTCTGCGGCCTGGAGCCCGCCCATGGCTGAACTCATCCTCGGCGGCGCCCGCTCGGGCAAGAGCCGCCTGGCCGAACGCCTCGCCACTGAGTCCGGCCTGGTCGTCACCTACATCGCCACCAGCCAGCCCCTGGACGGCGAGATGAGCCAGCGCGTGGCCAGCCACCGCGCCCGCCGCCCCGACCACTGGGGCCTGGTGGAAGAGCCCGTCGAACTGGCCCGGGTGCTGCGCGAGCATGCCGCCCCCGGCACCTGCCTGCTGGTGGATTGCCTGACCCTGTGGCTGACCAACCTGCTGATGCTGGAGGACGAGGCGCGCCTCGTCGCCGAGCGCGACGCCCTGCTGGCCTGCATCGGCGAGTTGCCGGGGCGGGTGCTGCTGGTGAGCAACGAAACCGGCCTCGGGGTCGTGCCCCTGGGCGAACTGACCCGCCGCTATGTCGATGAAGCCGGTTGGCTGCACCAGGCCCTGGCCGAGCACTGCACCCGCGTGACCTTCACCGTCGCCGGCCTGCCCATGCTGTTGAAGGGAGAGCCCCTATGAACACCCTCGCGTGGTGGTTGGCCGAGTGCCAGCCCCAGGACCATGTCGCCCGCACCAAGGCCCAGGCCCGCCAGGACCAACTGACCAAGCCGCGCGGCGCCCTGGGCCAACTGGAAGGCCTGGCCATCACCCTCGCGGCGATGCAGGGCAGCGACCGTCCCGAGGTGGCGCGGCCCTGGTTCGCCGTGTTCGCCGGCGACCATGGCGTGGTGGCAGAGGGCGTTTCCGCATACCCGCAGGCGGTGACCGGCGAGATGCTGCGTAACTTCGTGCGCGGCGGCGCAGCCATCAGCGTGCTGGCCCACAGCCTCGGCGCCACCCTGGAGCTGATCGACCTGGGCACCGCCGTGCCCCTGGAAAAACTGCCCGGCGTGCTGCACCTGGGCCTGGGTGCCGGCACCGCCAACTTCGCCCGCGAGCCGGCCATGAGCGATGCCCAGTGCCTGGCGGCCCTGGAGGCCGGCCGCGCCAGCGCCGAGCGCGCAGTGGAGTCGGGCGCGGACATCTACCTCGGCGGCGAGATGGGCATCGGCAACACCACGGCCGCCAGCGCTCTGGCTTGCGCACTGCTGGGCACCCCGGCGGCGCAGCTGGTGGGCCCCGGCACCGGGCTGGACGACAAGGGCGTGCAGCACAAGGCCGAGGTGATCGAACGCGCACTGGCGCTGCACAGGCCCCATTGCCACGGTCCGTTGGAGAGCCTGCGCCACCTCGGCGGTTTCGAGGTCGCTGCCCTGGCCGGCGCCTACCTCGGCTGCGCCCAGCGCGGCATCCCGGCGCTGGTGGATGGCTTCATTTGCAGCGTGGCCGCCCTGTGCGCGGTGCGCATGAACCCGGCCTGCCGCGACTGGCTGCTGTTCTCCCACCGCTCCGCCGAGCCGGGCCACCAGGCCGTGCTGGCCGAGCTGCAGGCGGAAACCCTGCTCGACCTCGGCCTGCGCCTGGGCGAGGGCAGCGGTGCCGCCATCGCCTTGCCGCTGCTGCGCCTGGCCTGCGACCTGCACAACGGCATGGCCACCTTCGCCGAAGCCGCGGTCTCGGATCGCCCGGCATGAGCCTGGTCATCGACCTGCTGCGCCATGGCGAGACCGAGCTGGGCGCCGGCTTCCGTGGCAGCCTGGACGACACCCTGACCGAAACCGGCTGGGCGCAGATGCGCGGCGCCGTGGAAGGGGCGGGCCCCTGGGACGCCATCGTCGCCTCGCCACTGCAACGCTGCGCGCGCTTCGCCGAAGAGCTGGCCGGGCGCCTGGACCTGCCGCTGAGCTTCGATGCCGACCTGCGCGAGCTGCACTTCGGCAGCTGGGAGGGCCACACCGCCGCCCAACTGATGGTCACCGACGAAGCCGGCCTGGGCCTGTTCTGGAACGACCCCTACAGCTTCACCCCGCCCGGGGGCGAAACGCTGCTGGACTTCGAGGCCCGCGTCCACGGAGCGGCTGCGCGGCTGCAGGAAGGCTTCGCCGGCCAGCGCCTGCTGGTGGTCAGCCACGGCGGGGTGATCCGTCTGCTGCTGGCCCGTGCGCGGGGCCTGCCCCGGGCCCAACTGATGCAGGTGGAGGTGCCCCACGCCACGCTGCACCGGATCGTTTTGCCATGATCCCGCTGCTGATCGCCCTGCAATTCCTCACCCGCCTGCCGGTGCGCCTGCCGGGCATGCCCGAGCCGGCGCAGGTGGGGCGCTCGCTGCTGTTCTACCCACTGGTGGGGTTGCTGCTCGGCCTGGCGCTGCTGGCGCTGGAGTGGCTGCTGGGCGACACCTCGGTGCTGCTCAAGGCCGCGCTGCTGCTCGCCGCCTGGGTGGCTTTGAGCGGCGGCCTGCACCTGGACGGGCTGGCCGATACGGCCGACGCCTGGGTGGGCGGCTACGGCGACCGCGAACGCACCCTGACCATCATGAAGGACCCGCGCAGCGGCCCCATCGCAGTGGTCGTATTGGTGCTGGTCCTGCTGCTGAAGTTTTCTGCCCTGGTCGCCCTGCTGGAGCAGGGCCCCATCGCCGCGCTGTTGCTGGCGCCCTGGCTGGCGCGTGGGCTGCTGCCGCTGCTGTTCATGACCACGCCTTACGTTCGTGCAGGTGGGCTGGGACAGGCCCTGGCCGAGCACCTGCCACGCCGGGAGCTGCCCTGGGTACTGGGCGCCCATGTGTTGCTCGGGCTGGTGTTCGGCTGGGTGGCGCTGGTGTCCCTGGCGGCCGCCCTGGCCGTATTCGCCTGGTGGCGCCGTGGCTTGCTGCAGCGGCTGGGCGGCACCACCGGCGACACGGCCGGGGCGCTGGTGGAGCTGGCCGAGGTGGCCGTGCTGGTGGTGCTGGCGCTGCTGGGGTAAGTGCCGGGGCGCAAGGCCCCGGCGCAGTCAGGGCTCAGAAGCGCAGCCTGTCGTACCAGTTCTCGTAGACCGCGGTCGGCGCCACTTCCACGCGGAAGCGGCTGGCGTTGTAACTCTCGCCCCAGAGGAACAGGTGGTCCTTCCAGGCGCCGTCGGGCCAGATCTTCAGATAGTAGTCGCGGCCGGGCAGCGGGCGCTGGCCGCTGTAGTCGATGAACGCCACCTGGTCGCCGTCCTTCAGGCATTGCCCCTGGTCGTTGTCGATCTGCACGCGCAGGTGCCGCGAGGGCTTTCCGGCCGCCGGGTAGTAGCCGTACTTGCCGGCGCCGTGTTCGTACCAGGTGAGGAAGTAGCCCGGGTAGGCGCGGGATTCCAGGGTCACGTAGTCGCCATTGCGCACGCAGAAGCTGGCGAAGTGATCCCAGTCATTGAGGCTGAAGCTGCTGGCGTCGTCGCGGCCGTTGCCGGTGACGGTGACCCAGTTGGTGGCCTTGTCCCCGGTGCGCAGGGCATTGCCGTTGTCGACACTGCGCAGCACCACGCGGGCGTAGCGGTTGTCGGTGGGCTTGAAGGCTTGCTGCGGCGTGCGCTGCGGGTCGGCGTAGGTGAAGGCGGCGACCGGGTAGTGGTCGGAGTAGTCCTGGTAGTGCCAGGTGTTGACGCCGTCGCTGGCGCTCCAGCGCGGGGAGGGCATGTCCAGCGCCTGGTTGTGCCAGTAGGACACCTGGCCGTGGCGGTTGGAAACCAGGATGTAGTCGAGGTATTCCGGCGGGTTGGTCGGCGCCTTGCCAGGGCCGTTGTCCTTGTAGGGGGACTGGTAGCCGGTCACGCCGTTGCGCCGGGTGTCCCAGGTGGCGGGGGCGCCGGCGTAGCTGTCGGGCGCGCGCAGGTCCAGCTGGGCCAGCACGCGCGGGTACTCGGCGCTGCCGCGCACGACGTTGAGGTCGCCACCGACGAACAGCACTTCGTTCGCCGGGATGTTCTGCCGGTCGATGAAGGCGCGCATTTCCCGGAACTGGCTTTCACGTACCGCTTGCCCACCATCGGGGCAGGCGGCGTCGGCGGCCTGGGTGTGGGTGGCGATGACGTGGAAGGGGCGCTCGCCGCGCAGCACCTTGACGTAGACGAAGCCCTTGTTGGCCAGCCCGTCGGCGCCACAGGCGTCGCGGTAGATGTATTGGGCCCGGCGCACGATGGGCCAGCGGCTGACGATGGCGATGCCACCGTCCTCGAGCTTGGCGGCGGGGTTGCCGGTGCTCTCGTCCCAGCCGCTGGTGGAGCGGCCCAATACCGGGGTCTGGTGCGGGTAGCGGTCCTTCAGGCCGTTCAGCAGGATGTCGGAGGCGGCGTTGTCGAACAGCTCGTTGAAGATCACCAGGTCGCGATCCTCCAGGTAGGCGGCGCGGGTCATCAGGCGCGCGCGCTCCTGGTTGTTCCAGCTGAACTTGAATGGCAGGGGCGTGAGGAAGAAGGCGTTGTGGGTCAGCAGGTTGTAGGCATCAGGCCTGGGGTCGGGCGCGGCCGGGGTTTGGGTGGCGGTGAGGAGGGCGAAAAGGGTGAGCATCGTCCAGGTGATGCGAGTGGTCATTGTCATCTGCATGTCCGAGATGAGTGGATGCTGAGGGCGGTGAGAGGCCACCACCCAATGGCGGACCCATTACTGCTCTGTCCATAATTTCCTTGTAGAAGACCTCAGCTGTTTTACAGCGGTGTGTCACGGCGGGCCTCCTGTGCGGGAGGCCCGTTCCAGCGGCTGAATCACTCGAAGAGGAAGTGCTCGCTCTGCAGGCCCATCACCGATTTCGTCGGCTTGAGCATCGCGCTGGCGTGGCCCTTGGCGCGGGGCAGTAGGCGGTCGAAGTAGAAGGCGCTGGTGGCCAGCTTGGCGCGGTAGAAGTCCTCCGACTCGGTGCCGCCATCACGCAGCAGGCGGCGCGCGGCGGCTTCCTGCAGGGCCCAGGAGTAGGCGAGGGCGGCGTAGCCGGAGTACATGAGGAAGTCGTGGCTGGCGGTGCCCACCAGGTCGCGGTCCTTGCGCGCGCGCAGGGCGATGCGCAGGGTCAGGACGTTCCACTGGCCGGCGATCTTCAGCAGGGTCAGGGCGCGGCCACGCATGGCCGGCTCGGTCTTCAGCAGGTCGAGGGCAAAGCGCGCCACCTGGCCGCTGAAGTCGCGCACCGCCTTGCCCTGGGTCATCAGCAGCACCTTGCGGCCGAGCAGGTCGAGGGCCTGGATGCCGGTGGTGCCCTCGTAGAGGGTGGCGATGCGCGCGTCGCGGACGATCTGCTCCATGCCGTGTTCGCGGATGTAGCCATGGCCGCCGAACACCTGCATGCCGAGGTTGGCGCTTTCCAGGCCCAGCTCGGTGAGGCAGCCCTTGAGGATGGGGGTGAGGAAGCCGAGCTTGTCGTCCCAGTGCTCGTACTTGGCGGTGTCGTTCTGCAGGATGCCCTCGATCATGCGGTCGGCGTACTGGGTGGCCAGGTAGACCAGCGCGCGGCCGCCCTCGGCCACGGCCTTCTGGGTCAGCAGCATGCGGCGCACGTCGCCATGGTGCATCAGCACGTCGGCCACTTCGCCCGGCTCCTTGGTGCCGGAGAGGGCGCGCATGGAGCGGCGTTCGCGGGCATAGGCCAGGGCGCCCTGGTAGGCCAGCTCGGCGGTGGCCACGCCCTGGATGGCGGTGCCGATACGTGCGCTGTTCATGAAGGTGAACATGCATTCCAGGCCCTTGTTCGGCGGGCCGATGAGGTAACCGGTGGCGCTGTCGAAGTTCATCACGCAGGTGCTGGAGGCCTTGATTCCCATCTTCTTCTCCAGCGCGCCGCAGCTCACGCCGTTGCGCGGGCCGAGGCCGCCGGCATCCCCCGGGAGGAACTTGGGCACGATGAACAGGGAGATGCCGCGGGTGCCCTTGGGCGCGTCGGGCAGGCGGGCGAGGACGATGTGGATGATGTTCTCGGTGAGGTCGTGCTCGCCGGAGGAGATGAAGATCTTGGTGCCGGTGAGGGCGTAGCTGCCGTCGGCATTGGCGTCGGCGCGGGTCTTCACCTGGCCCAGGTCGGTGCCGCACTGAGGTTCGGTGAGGCACATGGTGCCGGCCCAGCGGCCCTCGGTGAGGGGCGTCAGGTAGGTGTGTTTCTGCTCCTCGGTGCCGTGCTGCATCAGGGTGTTCATGGCACCGAGGGACAGGCCCGGGTACATGGAGAAGGGCCAGTTGGCGGTGCCGAGCATCTCCTGCTTGAGGGCGCCCAGGCTCATGGGCAGGCCCTGGCCGCCGTACTCGACCGGGTGAGAGAGCCCCTGCCAGCCGCCGGCGACGTAGGCGTCGTAGGCTTCCTTGTAGCCCTTGGGCGTGCGCACCTCGCCGTTCTCCAGGTGGCAGCCTTCTTCGTCGCCGCTGTGGTAGAGCGGGGCGATCACTTCCTCGCAGAGCCGGGCGCATTCGCCGAGGATGGCCTCGACCATGTCCGGCGTGGCTTCGTCGCCATTGGCCAGGGCGCGGTAGTGGGCGGGGAAGTCGAAGACCTCGTTGAGCAGGAAACGGGTATCGCGCAGGGGCGCCTTGTAGCTGGGCATCGGTGAACCTCGGAACGCAGGTGGCAGACGTGCCGATTTATACGGCGCCCGTGCCGGCGCGGCCTTGGCAGCGGTAACGGAGGCCTCTGGCAGTTCGGACAATGCCGGCCACCAGGCTGATTTCCATTGACGATGATTGGATGCGGGTATATACACGCATCCATGATCACCACCCAATGCCTGTGCACGCGGCTGCGCCGCGCCAGCCGCAACCTGACCCGCATCTACGACGACGCCCTGGAGCACGTCGGGATCAACGTCGCCCAGTATTCGCTGTTGAAGAACCTGCAGCGCCTCGACCAGCCGAGCATCACCGACCTGGCCGAGGCCCTGGGGCTGGACCGCAGCACCCTGGGCCGCAACCTGCGGGTGCTGGAGGGCAGGGGCCTGGTGCGGATGGGCGAGGGCGAGGACCAGCGCAACCGCCTGGTGGCCCTGACCGCCAGCGGCAAGGCCTGTGTCGAGCAGGCGCTGCAGGCCTGGGAAAGCGTGCAGGAGCGGATGGTCGAGCACATGGGTAACGAGCGGCGCGATGCGCTGATGTCGCTGCTGGGTGAGCTGGAAACCCTGGACTGATTTTTTCGCGATAACGCGGGTATATACCCGTAGAGGACCTTCTATGACTTCCGTATGGCGCACGAGTGGCTGGATCCTTCTGGGGGCGTCGCTGATCCTGGCCCTGTCCCTGGGCATCCGCCACGGCTTCGGCCTGTTCCTCGCCCCCATGAGTGCCGAGTTCGGCTGGGGGCGCGAGGTGTTCGCCTTCGCCATTGCCCTGCAGAACCTGATCTGGGGCCTGGCGCAGCCGGTGACCGGGGCCATCGCCGACCGCTTCGGGGCGATGAAGACGATGGTGATCGGCGGCGTGCTCTACGCCGTCGGCCTGGTGCTGATGGGGTATTCCCACTCGCCCCTGGGGCTGTCGCTGAGCGCGGGGCTGCTGATCGGCATCGGCCTGTCGGGCACCTCGTTCTCGGTGATCCTCGGCGTGGTCGGCCGCGCGGTGCCGATGGAGAAGCGCAGCATGGCCATGGGTATCGCCGCTGCCGCCGGCTCCTTCGGCCAGTTCGCCATGCTGCCCGGCACCCTCGGGCTGATCGGCTGGCTGGGTTGGTCGTCGGCGTTGCTGGCACTGGGGCTGCTGGTGGCGCTGATCGTTCCCCTGGCGGGAATGCTCAAGGACCGGCCGCTGCCGGTGGCCGCCCATGAGCAGACGCTGGGCGAGGCGCTGCGCGAGGCGTGCGGCCATTCCGGCTTCTGGCTGCTGGCGCTGGGCTTCTTCGTCTGCGGCTTCCAGGTGGTGTTCATCGGCGTGCACTTGCCGGCCTACCTGGTGGACCAGCACCTGCCGGCCCAGGTGGGCACCACGGTGCTGGCGCTGGTGGGGCTGTTCAACGTGTTCGGCACCTATATAGCCGGCTGGCTCGGCGGGCGCCTGTCCAAGCCGCGCCTGCTCACGGTGCTCTACCTGCTGCGCGCGGTGGTGATCGTCGCCTTCGTCTACTCGCCCCTGAGCATCTGGAGCGCCTACGCCTTCGGCATCGCCATGGGGCTGCTGTGGCTCTCCACCGTGCCTTTGACCAACGGCACCGTGGCCACCCTGTTCGGCGTGCGCAACCTGTCGATGCTCGGTGGTATCGTCTTCCTCTTCCACCAGCTCGGCGCCTTCCTCGGCGGCTGGCTGGGCGGCTACCTCTATGACCACACGGGCAGCTACGATATGGTCTGGCAGATTTCCATCCTCCTCAGCCTGATGGCGGCGGCGCTGAACTGGCCGGTGCGCGAGCGGCCTGTGGCGCGCCTGCAGGCACTGGCATGAGCCTGCGCCTGGGGCTGGCGCTCGGCGTGGGGGCGACCCTGCTGCTGGCGCTGGCCTGGTGGGGCTGGCAGCGCGGCGGCCTGGCGTTGCTGCAGCTGAACATGAGCCTGTGCTGATTGCCGCTTCAGCAGGGCGAGGGTAGCCTTCGAGCATTGCCCCTGCCGCGTGGAGCGCCCGATGAAACGCCTCTTCCTTCTCCCCCTGCTGGTCTCTGTCGCCGGCCCCGTCCTGGCGAGCGAGTGCGTGCCGTTGCTGCAGCACTCGATGCAGCAGCTGCGTTCCAAGGAAACCATCGACCTCTGCCAGCGCTTCGCCGGCAAGCCGCTGGTGGTGGTCAACACTGCCAGCCACTGCGGCTTCACCCCCCCAGTTCAAGGGCCTGGAGGCGCTCTACCAGCGCTACAAGGACCAGGGGCTGGAAGTGCTGGGCGTGCCCTCCGACGACTTCAAGCAGGAAGCCGACGACAACGCCGAGACCGCCAAGGTCTGCTACGTGAACTATGGCGTGACCTTCGCCATGACCCAGCCGCAGCACGTCACCGGGGACGAGGCGACGCCGCTCTACCGCGACCTCATCGCTCAGTCGGGGCAGAGCCCGCGCTGGAACTTCTACAAGTACGTGGTGGATCGCCAGGGCAAGGTGATCGCGCACTTCTCCAGCCTCACCAAGCCTGATGACGAGGACCTGGTGAAGGCGGTGGAGCAGGCCCTGGCCAGTACCCCCTGACCGCCTCGGCCCATGTGTTGCAAAAAGTTCCGTAGCGCGGGATAAATATTTCCGAATATTTCGGCTGGTTCCGTTTTCCCGGTCCGGCCCGTGATAACGTCTCGCGCCTGTCTTTTTGCCCATCCATGGAGTTACCCATGTCGATCAAGGAACTGATCCTGGCCGGCCTCATCGCCGCCGCCATTCCTTCCGCATTCGCCGCCAAACCCGAAGCCCCCGCCGAAGAACCCGTTGCCGCCACCCAGGCGGAAGAGGAGGGCGAGGCCACCATCGAGGAAGATGGCCAGACGATGTCCGAGGAAGAGTTCCTCGCCAGCCTGAACTTCCAGCAGGGCAAGGTGGTGATCGGCGACAACCTCGCCACCCTCGACGTCCCCGAGCAGTTCGTCTTCCTTGCCGGTGAAGACGCCGAGCGCGTGCTGACCGACGCCTGGGGCAACCCGCCGGATGAAGTCCTGCCGCTGGGCATGATCCTGCCCAAGGGCATCTCGCCGCTGGCCGACGAGTCCTGGGCGGTGACGGTGGAGTACGAAGAGAACGGCTACGTCTCCGACGAAGACGCTGCCGATATCGACTACGGCGACATGCTCAAGGACATGAAGGAAGAGGCCAAGGCCGACAACAAGTGGCGCGCCGAGAACGGCTACGAGCCGGTGCAACTGATCGGTTGGGCCGCCCAGCCGCGCTACGACGCCGAAGGCCGCAAGCTGCACTGGGCCAAGGAGCTGAAGTTCGGTGATGCCGAGACCCACACCCTGAACTACAACATCCGCGTGCTGGGCCGTAAGGGCGTGCTGGTGCTGAACTTCATCGCCAACATGGACCAGCTGCCGACCATCGAGCAGAACCTGCCGGCGGTGCTGGCCATGACCGAGTTCAACCCGGGCAACCGCTACGCCGATTTCAACCCCGAGCTGGACAAGGTCGCGGCCTACGGCCTGGGCGCCCTGATCGCCGGCAAGGTCGCCGCCAAGGCCGGCCTGTTCGCCATCCTGCTGGTGTTCCTGAAGAAGTTCTTCTTCGTGCCCCTGGCCATTGGCGCCTGGATCATCAACCGCATCCGCGGCAAGAAGAAGGAAGCGCCCGCCGAGGCCCAGCCGCAACCCGCCCCCGAGCCGCAGCCGGTGGTGGTGAGCGAGCCGGCCCGGACGGTGATGGACATGAACAAGGACGACAAGCCCAAGATCGTCGAGTGAATCAAGCTGAGTGAATGACAAAGCCCGGACCTGTCCGGGCTTTTTATTTGTTCCCGGCTGATCTGTTGTGATGTTGTGGTGCCAGCAGGTGAGGGGCTTGGTTCACGGAAGAGCTACAGGTCACCTCCCGGATTGTGCTATTTTGCGTTCCTTCCGCTCACCGGGTGGGTATAGGCGGTAGCCGCAAACCTGTTTCGGCCTTCTATTGAAAGCACATGTTGACGAAATGATTGAAGCAACATGATCCCTGATTAGTTATGTGTGCTCTTGAAGTGACCTGCTGATAAATTTTTAGAACTTAGATGTTTCGGATTGTCATGGAAGAAGTTATATGAATGCTCCGCTGATTCGGCCGTATAGAAGTCCTGATGAAATAGAGTTCCTCGCTTTATTGAAAGGGCTGTGGAAGCAGCGCAATTTAATTGTTGTTATTGCTTTCATCTCGGTGGCGTTGGCAGCAATTTATGCGCTTGTGGCTACGCCTCAATACAAGGTTCAAAGCGTGCTCAGGCCGGCATCGCTCAAGGACCTGGACCAGCTCAACGAGTCCGGCGTTTATTCCTTGACGCCCGAGGAGTCTTTGGGGCGTGTAATAGGTTCGCTGGGATCTTATAGCTTACGCCTGGCGTTTCTCGAGGCTAATCCTGAGCTCGTACAGAGTATTCGTAAAGCAGACGAGCCCCTGGGGCAACTGCTGGATCGACTCAACCATGAAGGTTTTTCCTTGGTGGCTTCTGAAGCCAGGAAGCCAGGTGAGCCTGTCACCTATCAAGGGATCAGCTTCACCTACCCGGAAGGTGTCGACGGCGTTGCTATTACTAATGGTTTGGTTTCGGCAGCTGTTGATCAAGAGCGGAAGAGACTGCAGGAGGACATGGAGGTTCTTGTAAATAACCGTCTCTCAATGCTGCAGGCAAAAGTCAGTACGGAGAAGGCGCGCTATGATGCCGGCAAGTCAGCTCGGATCGCAGAGTTGCTCGAAGGCGATCAGTTGGCCAAGGCGAGCTTTCAAGATGAACTCAAAGCGTTGCGACAACAACTGTTGGCCGCACGACAAAACCGTATTAAGACACTGGACGAGGCGATTCTGATTGCTGAGAAGCTGGGCATTGTCAAACCGACGACGCCTTCGGTTATGGCGGAAAGTGGAAAGGCTGGGCAAGGGAATTTTATTCGCACAGAAGTTAATAATAAGGAAACTCCCCTCTATTTCATGGGTACGGACGCATTAATGGCTGAGCGCGCCGCTCTTCGTTCTCGTGTTTCTGATGATTTTGTAGAGCCTCGTGTGGCAGAGTTGCAAGCAAAATTGAGCCTTCTGGAGCACAACCGACAGGTTGAGGTGCTCAAGAAGCGAGGTGACGAGGAAGTTTATTTCAAGGACATTGTGAAGCTCAGTGGCGAGCGCGCGAAGTTGGAGTCCTTGAAGGTGGAGTTTGCGCTTCTCGATTTCTCTAAACTGCGTCTGGTCCATATCGACCAATTGGCTTCGCCTCCCCAGGAGCCCGTGAAGCCTCAGAGGTTTTTGATCCTCCTGGGTGGGTTGGTGCTCGGGCTGATACTAGGGGCGGGGGTTGCAACTGTTCGCGTCATGATTTTGCATGCCAGCACCTCCATTCGCCAGGAAGTGACTGCATAACAGCTTGAGTCTATTGGTTGCAGAAAAGGCCGATCAGTTTTGCTGATCGGCCTTTTTGTTGATGTTGCCCTGCCCTGAATAAGGTCTGTACTCCGGATCTTGTTTTTCAGAAGGCGCTCATGGCTCAACGCGTGAGAAGAGGTCAGCGCGATTATTCGTTGGCTTTGAATCGTCTGTGGCAGACCAGATGGAAACAGGCGCGTCAGGTGATAGGCAAGCCCAGGCCCGGTGTGGCATCCGGGTGGGTCGACTGTATTGGTGGGGTTGCAGAAGTACGGTCGGTGAGACTGGGGCGAGGTGCCTCCATTCGCTAAACACTCGATCAGTGCACCGGGCGCTTCGAGAGCGAAACAGGTGTAGACCTATTTCAGTGCTAGACACGGTTTTCAGGGGCTCCGCCTTTCTGCCTGCGTCCTGGGCTGAAGCCTTCGGATGGCGGATAGGAAAAAGCCCGGGTCAGGCCCGGGCTTTTCGCGTTACCGCACCAGGGAATCAGAAGCGGTAGGTCACCTGAGCACCCAGGCCGTGGGCGCTGTTCTTGTAGGTGGAGCTGTAGCGGCCCTTACTGGCGCTGGTCTGGTTCACTTCGGCATCGTCTTCCTTCAGGTAGGAGTAGGCGACGTCGACGGTCCAGTCGTCGCTCGGGCTCCAGGCGGCACCCAGGCTGAGGATCTTGCGGTCGTCGGTGGGGATGCGCGGCGAGCGGTGCTCGTTGCGGGTCGGGGTCTGGTCGTAGGCCAGGCCGGCGCGCAGGGTCCACTGCGGGTTCAGCTTGTAGGAGGCGCCCACGGCGTAGGACCAGGTGTCGCGCCAGTCCTGCTCTTCGGAGATGGTGCCGATGGGGCCGGCCGAGCCGCCCAGCAGTGCCGGAACGCCCTTGTTGTTGACGGTGATGTCCTTCAGGCGGCTCCAGCGGGTCCAGGTGCTACCGGCATAGAGGGTCCAGTCGGCGTTCAGGTCATGGGTGACCGAGAAGTCGACGGATTCGGGCGTCTTCAGTTTCAGCGAGGCGTCGTATTCGTTGCCGGAGAAGGGACCGAACCCGGTGCCGGAAACCTGGGTATCGCCTTTCAGCTTGTAGTTGACCATGGAGTGGTAGGTCAGGCCGAAGCGGGTGCTCTGGGTGGCTTCAAACAGCACGCCGACGTTGTAGCCCAGTGCGGTGTCGTCGCCCTTGACCTTGACCTTGCCGTCGTTACGGCCCGGGCTGCCGGCGTTGAGCGTCGCGGAGGTCAGTTCACCATCGATACGGTTGATGGTCGGGCCGAAGCCGACGGAGAGCTGGTCGTTGATCTTGTAGCTGATGGTCGGCTGCAGGGTGATCACGCGGACTTCGCTGCGATCGCCGTAGTAGCGGCCTTCGAAGCCGGACTCGTAGTCGGTGATCAGGCCGAAGGGCACGTACATGCCGAGGCCGAAGGTCCATTTGTCATCGATCGGCTTGACGTAGTAGCCCATGGGCACGCCCATGAAGGGGACCATGTCGCCGTCGTTGCTGCCGCCGAAGGTGCTGCTGTGGTCGTCGATGTCGGTCTTGGCGTCCAGCAGGGCGAGGCCACCGCTGACCTGTTCGCGCTTGAGGCGCGACATGCCGGCCGGGTTGCCGAACACGGTGGTGGCGTCATCAGCGGACGAGGAGCGACCGGCGAAGGCGGTGCCCATGCCACTGACGCTTTGTTCGTTGATGGCGAAGCCGCCGGCAAGGCTGTAGCTGGATGCAGCGCTGATGGCGATTGCGAGGCTGGTCTTGAAGACTCTTTTGATCACGGGTGACTCCTGGGGACTTTGAGGCAGGTGGCGGAAACTATCAGGATTTCCAGACCCCTGCCAGCTTCCGGGAGTTCCCGGAATAGAGCGTTTTCTCTCGCTTTATGGCATCAAAATGCCTGCAATTTCGCCGATCGGGCATATTGCATTGGACGCTCGTTCCTGACTGGTTGGTCAGTGAGCGGTTTTGTCCTACGCGACCTTGGCTGAGGGGCCTACCCAGCGTTGCCAGGCATCCAGGTAGTCACCGGGTGTTCCCTGAGGGTTGAACACCTGGCGCCAGATGGCGGCCATGCCCGCCCAGTCGTCGGCGGCGGGCATCACCAGCACCTCGGTTTCGATCAGCAGCCAGGCGATGGCGGTGGCGTAGCGCAGGTTCACCGTCAGCTCGATGTGCGGCGCGGCGAGGAAGGCGTGCTGGCTGGCCAGGCCGCGCACCAGGCTGGCGAGTTCCGGGTCGCGTGCCAGGTGCAGGTCCCAGAGGCAGCGGTGGTGCTCTTCGCTGATGTGGTAGAGGCCGTAGCCCGCCTGGTCGCCCAGGGCGGAGCCCAGTGCCGACTGGCAGGCGGCGGCGCCTAGCAACAGCGTTTCCGCCATCGGTGACGGTCGCTGCAGGTAGAGCAGGGTGGGGCGGATGACGTGTTCACAGAGGTCGCTGGCGGCTATTCCCATGGTGCCCTCGCGAGAAAGGTGCCGGCGGGACCGGGGGCATCTGGCAGCTTCTCGTTCTCGGAAAGGGCCCCGCCGGAAGCGGGGTTAGCCGCTCGATTTGAAGTGTAGTGCGATGAAATCGCTGTAAAGGCCTGTTTTTAAACTGTTTGAGGCCGTGACGGCGGCGGCATATATCCCAGGGTGATTAAAAAATGATCGCTGGCAACCGGCCCAGTGCCCGGCTGGCGCTGGGCCGGTGGGGCGTGCCCGGTTTCAGTCGCCCTTGGCCAGCGGGCGCGCAGGGTCATTGATCCATTCGCTCCAGGAGCCGGCGTAGAGCGGTGCCAGCGGGTAGCCGGCCAGGCTCAGGGCGAACAGGTTGTGGCAGGCGGTGACGCCGGAGCCGCAGTAGGCCACCAGGCCATCCACCGGACGTTCGCCGAGGAAGGCGGCGAAACGCTGGCGCAGGGTTTCGGCGGGGAGGAAGCGACCGTCGGTGCCGAGGTTGTCGGTGAACACTGCGCACTGCGCGCCGGGGATATGGCCGGCCACGGGGTCGATGGGCTCCACCTCGCCCTTGAAGCGGGGCAGGGCGCGGGCGTCGAGCAGGGTCAGGTCGGCGTTGCCCAGGCGGCCCTGCAATTCGTCGGCGCTGCGCAGCAGGGTCGGATCGGTCTGGCCGCTGAAGTGGCCTCGGGGCACTTCGGGCACCGCGACTTCCAGGGGCAGGCCTTCGTCGCGCCAGGCCTTGAGGCCGCCGTCCAGCAGGTAGACGCCGTCGCGCTTGCCCAGCCAGGCCAGCAGCCACCAGGCGCGAGCGGCAAAGGCGCCGGGGCCATCGTCGTGGAGCACCAGGGTGCTGCCGTTGTCGATGCCCCAACCGCGCAGGCGTTCCACCAGGCGCTCGGGGGCGGGCAGCGGGTGGCGGCCGGTGACGCCCTTCTGCACCAGGCCGGAAAGGTCGTGCTCCAGGTCGGCGAAGCGGGCGCCGGGGATATGCCCTTCGGCGTAGCTGCGCTGGCCGTAGGCAGGGTCGTCGAGGGCGAAGCGGCAATCCAGCACGATCACGCCCGGTTCGTTCAGGCGGGCTTCCAGTTGCCGGGGGCTGATCAGTTGCGCGAGGGGCATGGCGGTGTCCTGTGTCCAATCGATGACAGTGGGCATCATAAGGACAGCCGCGCGCTGCGTCGCGCTGATCGATGAGTGATGGGGAGCCGTCCATGCCCAGCCTGCAATCCTTTGCCCAGAGCGCCAACCTTGCCCGCCGCATCGGCGTGGTGCTCGGGTCACTGTCGCTGACCCTGTTCTATTGCCTGTTGATACTCGGACGGGGAGCCTGCGGGCGCCTCGACCGCGCGCGGGTCGACGCCTACACCCGCGCTTGGTCCCGGGGCCTGCTGCGCCTGGTGCGGGTGCGCCTGTCGGTGCACGGCAGCCTGCCGGATTTCAATGACGGCCGCCGCTACCTGATCCTCTGCAACCATTCCAGTCACTACGACATCCCCGCCAGCTTCGTCGCCCTGCCGGGGTCGATCCGCATGCTGGCCAAGCAGGAGCTGTCGCGCCTGCCGTTTCTCGGTGCGGCGATGAAGGCCAGTGAGTTCCCCTTCATCGACCGGCACAACCGCGAGCGGGCCCTGGCCGACCTGCACAAGGCGCGGCAGATGATGGAGAGCGGCATCGTGCTGTGGGCGGCGCCGGAGGGCACGCGCTCGAAGGATGGCCAGTTGCAGCGCTTCAAGAAGGGTTGCTTCCACCTGGCGCTGGATACCGATGCGGTGATAGTCCCGGTGGCCATCCGGGGCATCCACCAGGTACTGCCGGCGCGTACCTGGCGGTTCAACCTCGGCCTGCCGGTGTCGCTGCACGTGGGCGAACCCATCGATGCCGCGCAGTTCGATGTGGAGCACCTGGAAGAGCTGATGGCACGGACCCACGGGCAGATGCAGGCGCTGCTGCACCCGCAGCCGGCACGGGTGGTTCAGGGCGTGCGCGAGACGGTGCCGGCCTGAGTGCCGACGTTACCGCTCCCTGAAATGAAGAAGCCCGCCGATTGGCGGGCTTTTCGTATCCGGTAGCGGGGTGCGGTTCTTGCGGTTCTCAGTGGATCTTCAGCTTGCCGATGCGGTCGTTGTCCAGGCTGCCGAAGTAGAGGTAGTCGCCCACCGGTTTCACCGAGGTGATCATGCGCAGGTGGGTGCCGCTGGTGTCGTGCAGGCTGCGGATGATCTGGCCGTTCTCGTCGAGGGCGATCACCAGGCCGTATTTCTCCGCCTTGGGCCACAGGGCGCGGGGCAGCTTGGCGATCTGCGCCTTGAGCCAGGGCTGGGTGTGGAGGAAGTCGGCGTCGGCCTTGCGCGGGGAGGGCAGGGCGACCCAGAAGGTGCCCTTGCGGTCGCCTTGCAGGTTGTCCGGCAGGCCCGGCAGGTTGTCGATGAACACGTCGTGGGTGCCGGCCTTCTCGCCACTCAGCCAGTAGCGGGTGATGCGGTAGCGGTAGGTTTCGTTGACCAGCACGAAGTCTTCCTTGGCCGAGAGCGCCACGCCGTTGCCGAAGTACAGGTCCTTGAGCAGCACCTCGACCTTGCCGGTGGCCGGGTCATAGCGCATCAGGCGGCCGTGGGGGCGGCCTTCGAGCAGGTCCAGCAGGTAGTCCGGCTGCTCGAACTTGGCGGAGGCGTCGGTGAAGTAGATGCGCCCGTCGCTGGCGATGTCGAGGTCGTCGGTGAAGCGGAAGGGGCCGCCTTCGGCCTCGGTGGCGAGGACCTTGATCTGGCCTTGCGGGTCGATGCTCAGCAGGCCCTTGTAGGCGTCGCCGACGATCAGGTTGCCCTGGGCGTCGAAGTCCATGCCCAGCGGCCGGCCGCCGGTGGTGGCGAAGGTCTCGACCTTGCCGTCGGCGTCGATGCGCACCACGCGGCCGTCATGCAGGCCGGCATAGACGCGGCCCTGGGCGTCCACCGCCGTGTCCTCGGGGCCGTGGATCTGTCCCTTGGCCAGCAGCTCGGCCTTCATCAGGGTGTCGTTGGGCTCCATCACGCCGGTCATGGGCGGCGCCTTGGGGGCGTCCCAGGCGACGGGGTCGATGGGGCTCTTGGTGATGGCGAGGTAGATGCCCGCAGCGGCGATGAGCAGGACCAGCAGGCCCAGAAGCTTCTTCATGTCCGAATTCCCTGGCGGTGGGCCCGTCATGGGCCTGGTTATTGTTGGAAGGGCTTTTTAGCAGCCATGGCCGGCCAGCGCCAGAGACCCGGCCAGGGTGAATGGCCCGGGTGCGACTACGCCGCAGTTGACAGCCCTGTAGGGATTTTCGCAGTATCCCCGTCTCGCATTCCTGCACCGAGCTACACCATGCCCGCCATCTTCGCCTCACTCGCTTCCGTTCCGGCCCTGCCGGCACTGGTGCATGGCGTTGCCGCGGGTAAATCGAAGAAACAGTCGCTCATTTGACCGGGGCGTGCTGTCCCGTCAGATGGGCTGACAGGACAGTGGACGCGAAGGTCGAAACCTCTCTTGCACGAACACTCCCCGCCAGCCTCCGACGGTGACTTTTACGGTCAGCCTGAAGGAGTTTTCGCTATGCCTGTGTTTTCTGGAATCTGGGTCGCCCTGGTAACCCCCTTCGCCGATGGCGCCATCGATTTCCCCTCCCTGCGTCGCCTGTCCGCGCACCTGCTGGAGGCCGGCGTCGCCGGGCTGGTGGTGTGTGGCAGCACCGGCGAGGCGGCGGCGCTGAGCAAGAGCGAGCAGCTCGCGGTGCTCGATGCCCTGCTCGAAACCGTGCCCGGCGAGCACTTGGTGATGGGCCTGGCCGGCAACAACCTGGCGGACGTCCTGGCCATGCAGCACGAGGTGCAGCAGCGCCCGGTGGCCGGCCTGCTGGTGCCCGCGCCTTATTACATCCGCCCGTCGCAGTCGGGGCTGCTGGCCTGGTTCGGCGCCATCGCCGATGCCGCCGCGGTGCCGGTGATCCTCTACGACATCCCCTACCGCACCGGCTCGCGCCTGGAGCTGGAGACCCTGCGCGAGCTGGCCCGGCACCCGCGCATCGTGGCGATCAAGGATTGCGGCGGCGAGATCGACAAGACCCAGGCGCTGATCGCCGACGGCCAGCTCGACGTGCTGGCGGGGGAGGACGCGCAGATCTTCGCCACCCTCTGCCACGGCGGCACGGGCGCCATCGCCGCCTCGGCGCACATCCACCCCCAGCGCTTCGTGGCCATGGCCGAGCGCGTGGCAGCGGCCGACCTGGAAGGCGCACGGGCGATCTTCCGCGAGCTGCAGCCGCTGATCCGCCTGGCCTTCGTCGAGCCCAACCCGGCGCCGGTGAAGAGCCTGCTGGCCCTGCGCGGGCTGATCCGCGACGAGTTGCGCGCGCCCATGCAGGCCAGCTCGCCGGCCCTGGTGCAACGCCTGCGCAGCGAGCTGGGCTGACCTGTGCCGCCCCACGCGGAATGACGGGTGGGGCGGGGATGGGGTTGCGATATATACTTCGCGCCTCTGAACCGAGGAGAGCCTTGTGGCCATCGACTTTCACTGGATTCGCGACGACGCCGAACTGGCCTCCCATTGCGCCCGCTGGCGCGACCTCAGCTTCGTGGCCCTGGACACCGAGTTCATGCGGGTCGACACCTTCTATCCGAAGGCCGGCCTGGTGCAGGTGGGCGACGGCGAGAGCGCCTGGCTCATCGACCCCCTGCTGATCAAGGACTGGCGCCCCTTCGCCGAGCTGCTCGAAGACCCGGCGGTGACCAAGGTGCTGCACGCCTGCAGCGAGGACCTCGAAGTCTTCCTGCGCCTCACCGGCAGCCTGCCGCTGCCGCTGCTGGATACCCAGCTGGCCGCCGGCTACCTGGGCATCGGCTACTCCATGGGCTATTCGCGCCTGGTGCAGGCGGTGCTCGGCATCGACCTGCCCAAGGACGAGACCCGCTCCGACTGGCTGCAGCGCCCGCTCACCGAGATGCAGGAGCGCTACGCCGCCGAGGACGCCATCCACCTGGCCGAGATCTACCGCATCATCGACGAGCGCCTGGACGCCACCAAGCGCGCCTGGGTGCTGGAGGACGGCGCCGAGCTGGTGGCCAACCTGCGCCGTGAAGTGGACCCGTACGAGCTCTATCGCGACGCCAAGCTGGGCTGGAAGCTGTCCCGCCAGCAGCTGGCCGTGCTGCGTGACCTCTACGCCTGGCGCGACCTCGAGGCGCGCCGCCGCAACCAGCCGCGCAACCGCATCGTCCGCGAGCACGCCCTGTGGCCGCTGGCCAAGTTCCAGCCGGACAACCTCGTCGCCCTGGCCCGTGTCGAGGACATGCACCCGCGCACCGTGCGCCAGGACGGCAACACCCTGCTGAAGATGATTCGCGAAGCGGCCGAGCTGCCCCCGACCGAATGGCCCGAGCCGCTGCCCGAGCCGCTGCCGTCGGAAGCCACCACGCTGTTGAAGAAGCTGCGCGCCATCGGCCAGGCCGAGGCCGAGCGCCTGGGCATGGCGCCCGAACTCATGCTGCGCAAGAAGCACCTGGAAGCCCTGCTCAAGACGGGCTACCCCAACGGCCCCTACAGCCTGCCCGACGGCTTCAAGGGCTGGCGCCGCGAACTGATGGGCCAGGCGCTGCTCGATGCCCTGGCCGGAGACAACGCCCCATGAAACGCATCTGCTCCATCTACAAGAGCCCGCGCAAGAACGAGATGTACCTCTACGTCGACAAGCGCGATGCCCTGGCCCGTGTACCCGAGGCGCTACTGGCGGCCTTCGGCACGCCGCAGCATGCCTTCGACCTGGTGCTCAGCCCCGAGCGCCAACTGGCCCGCGAGGACATCGGCAAGGTGCTGGAGAACCTCGAAAAGCAGGGTTACCACCTGCAGATGCCACCGGGTGAAGAGGAATACATCGAGCACCTGCCCGAAGAACTGCTGCGGATGAACGACCCCATCTGATGAAAGTCCTCCTCGCTGACGAGAAACACCTCCGCCACGCCGAACTGCTGCTCGCCGCCATCCCCTCGCTGGATGTGGCCGGCAGCGACGACCCGGACGAGCTGCGCGCCCTGGCGGCGGACCGCCCCATCTGGCTGGGCAGCCCGGAGCGGGTGGTGGAACTGCTGCAGGCCGGGTTCGCCCCGCGCTGGGTGCAGTCCAGCTGGGCCGGCATCACCCCGTTGCTGGCGGCAGGCCTGCCGCGCAACTACCGCCTGACCCGCGCCGTGGGCATCTTCGGCCAGGTGATGGCCGAGTACATGCTGACCTACATCCTCGCCCACGAGCGCCAGCTGCTCTCGCGCCTGGCCAGCCAGGTGGAGCGCCAGTGGGATGCACGCATGCCCAGCAGCCTGGCCGGACGGCGGGTGCTGGTCGTTGGTGCCGGTGATATCGGCCAGAGCGTTGCGCGCTTCCTCGCGCCGTTCGGGGTCGAGCTGCGCGGCATCGCCCGTGAGCCACGCGCCCTGGAACCGTTCAGCCAGGTGCTGGGAATGGACGCCCTGGCGGAGCAGGCGGCTTGGGCCGATTACCTGATCAACCTGCTGCCCGACACCCCGGCCACCCATGACGTGTATGACGCTGCGCTGTTCGCGCGCATGCAGCCGGAGGCGCTGTTCATCAATGCTGGGCGTGGCGTGGCGGTGGTGGATGCCGACCTGGTCGCCAGCCTGCAGGCCGGGCACCTGGCCGGTGCGGTGATCGACGTCTGCCGCGAAGAGCCGCTGCCCTCCGCGCACCCGTTCTGGACCGCGCCCCGGCTGCTGCTCACCGGCCACAGCTCGGCGCCCACCCTGCCGGAACTGCTGGTGGGGCTGTTCCTCGACAACCTGGCGCGCTTCCAGGCTGGCCAGCCGCTGCGCGGCGAGGTGGAGTTCCAGCGCGGGTATTGAGGCCGACACAGTGGGTTCCGCATTCGCGGTGTGACATCCCGGTACTGTGATGGCTTGCGTAGGGTGGACCACGCTTCACCGGTCCACCTTTCGTGCTTCCCGGCAGCACGGCGGGTGGATCATCTCCCCAGCGTTTGCTGGTTGCGTGAGAGCCCGCTGGACAGCCGTCCTGCGAATGATTTTCCTTACACCGGGCTACCGGTCGTCCCGTCGTCGGCAGCGCTTGGCCGGCACCTTCGACGGGACTAGACTACCGCGCCCCGTTACCCAGTCAGACCACCATGGCCGCCAAAGTCGAACCCTTCTGGAAGCGCAAGACCCTCGCACAGCTCGATCAGGAGGAGTGGGAATCCCTCTGCGACGGCTGCGGCCTGTGCTGCCTGCAGAAGCTGGAAGACGAGGACGACGGCGCCGTGTACTACACGCGCATCGCCTGCAAGCTGCTGGACCTGAACACCTGCCGCTGCACCAACTACCCCAAGCGTCGCGATTTCGTGCCCGATTGCATCCAGCTCACCCCGGCCCAGGCCGACGAGTTCCGCTGGCTGCCGCCCACCTGCGGCTACCGCCTGGTGGCCGAGGGCAAGGACCTGCCGCCCTGGCACCCGCTGATCTGCGGTGACACCGAGGCGGTGCACAACGCCGGTATCTCCCAGTCCGGGCGCATGGTCAGCGAGACCCAGGTGGCCGAGGACGACTGGGAGGACTACATGATCTTTCGTGCGGGCTAGACGGATAGAATCACCGCTTGCCGAGTCATAGGGAAATCGCTCCGAGGAAGCCCGACATGTCCAACCGCGCCACCCTGCTGCTGTCCACCGCCACCCTGCTGTTCTGCGCGCCGCTGCTGGCCGCCAAGCGCACCGATGTCGACTACCTGGTGCGCTTCCTGCCGGACAGCGACCAGGCCGAGGTGCGCGTGGTGCTGGAGAACAGCGAGAAGGTCCGCAGCCTCGGTTTCGACCTGGGCGACAAGGGCTACTACAGCGACTTCAAGGCCGACGGCCAATGGCAGCAGGCCAGCGCCGAGCGTGGCACCTGGACCCCGGCGGAGGGCAAGGCGACCCTCAGCTACAAGGTGCGCATCACCCACCCCCGTGGCGATGGCAAGTTCGACGCGCGGATGACACCGGACTGGGCGCTGCTGCGCGGCGACGACCTGGTGCCCCCCGCACGCATCGACCTGGTGGACGGCACCGAGTTGGTGTCGCGCATCCAGTTCGAACTGCCCAAGGGCTGGAGCACGGTGGAGACCGGCTGGTCCCGCGTGGGCAAGAACCGTTTCCGCGTCGACAACGCCGAGCGCCTGTTCGACCGCCCCACCGGCTGGATCATCGCCGGCAAGCTCGGCAGCCGCCGCGCCGAACTCGGCAACACCGACGTCACGGTCGCCGCGCCCATGGGCGAGGGCATGCGCCGCATGGACATCCTCACCCTGCTGACCTTCGTCTGGCCCCATGCCCAGGCGGTGTTCCCCCGCGACCCCGGCAAGCTGCTGATCGTCGGTGCCGGCGACCCGATGTGGCGCGGCGGCCTGTCCGCGCCCAACTCCTTCTTCATGCACGCCGACCGTCCCCTGGTCAGCGAGAACGGCACCAGTTCCCTGGTGCACGAGCTGGTGCACGTGTTCAGCCGCATCAAGGACACCGACCAGAGCGACTGGATCAGCGAAGGCATCGCCGAGTTCTACGCCATCGAGCTGATGCGCCGCGCCGGCGGCCTCAGCGAGGACCGCTACCACAAGGTCCGCGCCAACCTGCAGCGCTGGAGCCGCAAGGTCGAGAACCTGCGTGGCGAGCAATCGTCCGGCCCGGTCACCGCCCGCGCGGTGCTGTTGCTGCAGGACCTCGACGAGGAGATCCGCAAGGCCAGCAACGGCGAGCGCTCCCTCGATGACGTCACCCGAGGCCTGATGCGCCTGGACAAGGTCAGCACCCGCGACTTCGTCGAGATCGCCGAGAACGTGCTCGGTGGCGAATCCGACGTGCTCGACACGTCGCTGCTGAAGCTGCCCAAGGGGGCCTGACTCCCGGCGCGGGTCCCGGGCTGAAGCCCGGGCTACGCCACGCTGGACGCCACCGACCCACCTGCGCAACGATGCCGGCTTTGCCCGGAAGCCCGCCCATGCGCCGCCTGCCGTCCCTCACCGCCCTGCGCACCTTCGAATCGGCCGCCCGCCATGCGCATTTCGGCCGTGCCGCCGCCGAGCTGTGCGTCACCGACAGCGCGGTGAGCCACCAGATCCGCCAGCTGGAGGAGCAGCTCGGTACCGAGCTGTTCGTCCGTGCCGGCCGCCAGGTGCGCCCGACGCCCCAGGCACGGCGCCTGCTGCACAGCCTGCAACAGGCCTTCGAGCTGATCCTCGATGCCTGCGACGAGCTGCGTGATCCCGGCTCCCAGGCGCAGCTGCGCATCGCCGTGACCGCCGAGCTGGCGCAGAAGTGGCTGGTGGGCCGGCTGGCGGACTTCGGCGAGCGCCATCCGCACATCACCCTGCACCTCTACGACCAGCCGCTGGAGTCGGCGCTGCCCGGCGAGGAGATCGACCTCGCCATCACCTACGGCACCGGCCCGGGGGATGCCAGTGCCTACTTCGTGCGGCCGCTGCCGACCCTGCAGTTCTTCCCGGTGTGCAGCCCCGGCCTGTTCAACCAGCTGCCGCTCAAGCACCCGCGCGACCTGGCCCGCCACTGCCTGCTGCATGACGACCAGGACGGCAAGACCTGGAACGCCTGGCTCAGCGTTCACGCCGGCGACCTGCAGCCGCTGCGGCACCTCTACCTGGGTCACGCCGGGCTGACCCTGGAGGCTGCCGCGCAAGGGCAGGGCGTGGCCATGGGCGACAACCTCACCAGCGCCGAGGACCTCGCCAGCGGCCGCCTGGTGCGCCCCTTCGCCGCCAGCGTGGCGTCCCTGGGGCAGTACGCGCTGGTGTGCGAACGGCTGCGCCTGGACAAGCCGGCGGTGGCCCAGTTCGTCGAATGGTTCAGCGATCAGCTGACCGATAGCTGAATCCAATTCAAGAATTCCGCGATATTCATCATTGGTCGCCGGGGCACCGGCGCGCTTACCGTCAGGGCACTTCCAACCCCACTCCGAGGTTTCCCATGGCGCGTTCCCTGACTTCCCTTCCCAAGGCCGACGGCTTCCGCCTGCCCGGCGAATTCGAACCCAAGGCCGGTTGCTGGCTCGGCTGGCCCGAGCGCACCGACGTCTGGCGCAACGGCGCCAAGCCCGCGCAGAAGGTCTGGGTGGAGATCGTCAGCGCCATCGCCAGCAGCGAGCCGGTCACCGTCTGCGCCTCCGCCACCCAGTACGCCAATGCCCGGCGCATGCTGCCGGCCCAGGTGCGGGTGGTGGAGATGACCTGCAACGACACCTGGTTCCGCGACAGCGGCCCGGCCTTCCTGGTCAACGACCAGAGCGGCGAGGTGCGCGGCGTGGACTTCGAATTCAACGCCTACGGCGGCCTCGATGGCGGCCTCTACTACCCCTGGGACAAGGACGACCAGATCGCCCAGAAGATCCTCGAGATCGAGAGCTTCGACCGCTACCGCGCGCCCTTCATCGCCGAGATGGGCGGCATCCAGACCGACGGCCAGCGCACCCTGCTGACCACCGAGCAATGCCTGCTCAACCGCAACCGCAACGCCCACCTGGGCAAGGAGGAGGTGACCCGGCGGCTCTCCGACTACCTCGGCGCCGAGCAGGTGATCTGGCTGCCGCGCGGCTGCAAATTCGACGAAACCGACGGCCACATCGACGACCTGGCCTGCTTCGTCCGCCCCGGTGTGGTGGTGATGCAGTGGACCGACGACCGCGACGACCCGCAGTGGGAGATCTACCAGGAGGCCTACGACATCCTGCGCAGTACCCGTGACGCCCGCGGCCGCGCGCTGGAGGTGCACAAGCTGCCGCAGCCCCGCGTGCTCACCTGGACGGCGGAGGAGGCCGCCGGCCTGGACCAGGTGGACGGCACCCACCTGCGCGAGGAGGGCACGCGCATCTGCGCCTCCTACATCAACTACTACGCCGGCAACTCCGCCATCGTCCTGCCGCTGTTCGGCGACGCCCACGACCAGGCGGCCGGCGCGGTGCTCGCGGAGCTGTTCCCCAAACACCGCATCATCGGCATCGAGAACTCGCGGGAAATCCTCCTTGGGGGCGGCAACGTCGCCTGCATCACCATGCCGCAATACGCCGCCAGCCGGGCTGGCTAGGGAGCCTTCGATGCACATGCGCACACTGGCGATAGCCCTGGGCCTGGCCCTCGGCAGCTGCATGGCCCAGGCGGCGAGCGAGCCGCCCAAGGTCAACCTGTACATCTGGAGCGAGTACCTGGCGCCGGATACGCTCTCCCGCTTCGAGGCCAGGACCGGCATCAAGGTGGTGGCCGACCACTTCGACTCCCTGGAAACGGTGGAGACCAAGCTGCTCACCGGCCGCAGCGGCTACGACCTGGTGCTGACCGCCGGCCAGCACCTGCAGCGGGCCATCGCCAGCGGCGCATTGCAGCCGCTGGACAAGGCCAGGTTGCCGCACTTCCAGGGGCTGGACCCGGAGTTCACCGCACACATGGCCAGCTTCGACCCGGGCAACCGCTACGCCGGGCTCTATGTCTGGGGCACCACCGGCTTCGGCTACCAGGAGGAGGCCATTCGCACACGCATGGCCGACGCCCCCACCGACAGCTGGGCGATGCTGATGGACCCGGCGGTGGTCGCACGCTTCGCCGATTGCGGGGTGAGTTTCCTCAATGACCCCAACGAGGTGTTCGCCGCCGCCTTCCGCTACCTGGGGCTGGACATCAACCGCCAGAGCCTCGACGACCTCAAGCTCGCCGAGGCGCACCTGGCGAAGATCCGCCCGTCGATCCGCTACTTCGACAACGACCGCAACATCAACGACCTGGCCAACGGCAACACCTGCCTGGCGATGTCCTGGAACGGCAACGTGGCCATCGCCGCCGCCCAGGCCGAGCAGGCGCAGAAGCCCTTCAGGCTGCGCTACCGCATCCCGCGGGAAGGCACCCTGATCTGGTTCGACGCCATGGTGGTGCCCAAGGATGCGCCGCACCCCGAAGCCGCCCTGGCGCTGATGGACCATCTGATGAGCCCCGAGACCATCGGCGCCATCACCAACAGCATCCACTACGCCAATGCGGTGCCGGCGGCGGCCGCCAGCGTCGACCCCGCCATCCTCGCCGACCCGGGCACCTACCCGCCGGCGGACGTGCGCGCCAAGCTCTACACCAAGAACGACAACACCAAGGCCTTCAACCGCGCCCTGACGCGCGCCTTCAGCAAGCTCAAGTCAGGTCTTTGAGCCATCTCCCGCCCGGTATCCGACCATCGTGATGCCGGGCATCTTGACCGCCCCGTCGCGCTTGCTATCTAATGATATGCATTCTCATTTGGTGTCCCTGGCACGCCGCATTCGGCAGCGTCGCCGGGTTGCCTGTTGTCGGGGGCGTGCGTGCAGGTAGTGAGTCGAGCAGACGGGAGGCAGCCCCGTGGATGAGCAGTTCCGGGGCTCCGTCTCCGGCGCCTACCGCGCCTTCCATGCCGAGCTGCTGAAGTTCCTCGGCAAGCGCCTGGGCAGTTCCGCCGACGCCGCCGACCTCGCCCAGGATGCCTTCACCCAATGGCTGGACTGGCGCGACCGCGACCAGGTCCGCCAGCCCCGCGCCTTCCTTTTCCAGATCGCCCGCAACCTGTTGCGTGACCACTGGCGCCGCCAGCAGGTGCGCGGTGCGGCCGACGGCGAGGGCGAACAAGCGCTGGAAACCATGGTCGATGAACAAGGAGCGAGCCCCTTGGAGCAGGTCGAGCAACATCAGCGCTTGCGCCTCCTGGCATCGGCACTGGATGATCTGTCGCCGCGCCGGCGCGAGGCCTTCGTCCTGCACAAGTTCGATGGCCTGTCCCAGGCGGAAGTGGCCGCGCGCATGGGGATTTCCCTGAGCATGGTGGAAAAGCACATCGCCTGTGCCCTGCTGCACTGCAAGCAACGCGTGCAGGGTGACGTCCAGGCGGACGGACAATGAACACGAGCACCTGGATGGATTCCCGACCCTCGATCGACGAACAGGCCGCCACCTGGTACGCCCGCCGTACCAGCGGGCAGTTCACCGCCGAGCAGGAGGCCGAGCTGCAGGCCTGGCTGGCCACCAGCCCGGCGCACGCCAAGGCTTTCGCCGACATGCAATTGATCTGGGCCGACTTCGATCGCGTGCCACGGCCCGTGCTCGCCACGCCGGTGGTCATGCTCAAGCCTCGCAGCCGACGGACCCTGCCGCGCGCCATGGCCGCTTCGTTCGTGCTGCTCTGCGCCGCCCTGGCCACCTCGCAGAACTGGTTCGCCCGCGCGCCCAGCGTCGACCTGCAACTGAGCAGCGCCCAGGGCGAACAACGCCAGGTGGAACTGGCCGACGGCTCGCGCATCGACCTCAACGTCGACACCCGCCTGCATGTGCGCCTCTATGACGATCACCGCGAAGTCGAACTGCTCCAGGGCGAAGCCTTCTTCGCCGTCGCCCGTGACGAGCAACGCCCGTTCGTGGTGATGGCCGGGGAGGGCAGCGTGCGTGTGCTCGGTACTCGCTTCAGCGTCCGCCGTGGCGGCGAGCGCCTGGATGTGGCGGTGGAGAGCGGCAAGGTCGCGGTGGACCCCGAGGCCGGCGGCACCCACCACGCCGAACTGGGTGCCGGCGACAGCGCCGATTTCGATTACCGCACCCGTCACCTGGAGCTCGGCCACCGCAGCCCCGAGGAAATCGCCAGCTGGCGGCGTGGGCAACTGATCTTCCGTGATCGCCCACTGGCCCAGTTGGTGGACGAGCTTTCCCACTACCGAACCGCGCCCGTGGGCCTGGCCGATGCCAGCCTCGCCGAGCGCCGTGTTTCCGGCAGCCTGAACATCGGCAAGCCGGATGCCTTCCTCGCCGCGTTACCGCAACTGCTGCCGGTACGCGTCGAATACCTGGCCAACGGAACGGCCCTGATCCATCCGCGCTGACCCCCTCGGAGCTGCTCCGGGGCCCCGTCGCGCGGGCTTTTCGATGCAAGTGAAAATATTTTTCATTTGCATATGCGGGTTTTGCCGAGCGCTGCGTCTTCCTGATGTCCGCCTCATGCAAGGGCGGTTTTGCAGTACTTGGGGAGATTTGGATGAACACCCGTAGCACCCGTTTCGCGCTGCGCCGCCTCGTCGCCGGCGGCGCGCTGGCCACCCTCCTGCTCAGCGGCAGCGCCCTGGCCCAGGATCACGACTTCAACCTGCCGGCCCAGTCCATGGCCAGCGCCCTGACCGCCCTGGCCCAGCAGAGCCAGCTGCAGATCCTTTTCGACGAGTCGCAACTGCGCGACCTGCGTGCACCGGCCCTGGCCGGCCGCTACAGCGCCCGCAGTGCCCTCGAGCGCCTGCTGGTCGGGTCCGGGCTGGAGCTGGTGGAGGCGGGGGATGGGTTCGTGATTCGTCGTGTGGCCAGTGCCGGCCATGCCGCCGCCGATGACAACGTGCTGGAGCTGGGCAGTACCAACATCATGGGCAGCGCCATCGACTCCAGCTCGGTGGGTCGCTCGGTCCTGAGTCAGGAAGACATCAACCGCAAGCAGGCGGACAATATCGCCGAACTGCTCGACACCCTGCCGGGCGTGAGCTCCAGCGGTTCACCCCGTCCCGGTGGCCAGACCCTGAACATCTGGGGTATGGGCGATGTGGAGGACGTCAAGGTCATCCTCGACGGCGCGCCCAAGGGCTTCGAGAAGTATCGCCAGGGCTCGGTGTTCATCGAGCCGGAACTGATCAAGAACGTCGAGGTGGACAAGGGCCCCCACAGCGCCCTGTACGGCAACGGCGGCTTCGGCGGCGTGATCAAGGTGGATACCAAGGACCCGGCCGACCTGCTGCAGGAAGGCGAGAACGTCGGCGCCTTCCTCAAGTACGGCTACCACACCAACGACCGCCAGGAGATCTACAGCGGCGCGGTGTACGGCCAGACCACCGACAAGATGTTCGACGGCCTGCTGTTCCTCACCGGGCGTGACGGCGACAACATCAAGCGCCCGGATGGCACACGCTTCGTCTACTCCGAAAACAGCCTCGATGCCTTCCTGTTCAAGAGTAACTTCCGCCCCAACGACGAGCATGTCTTCACCCTGTCGGCCATGCAGTCCGGCAGCGAGGCCTGGGAGCCCTTCGCCGCCAAGCGCGACGACATGGCCGCGCCCACTGCGGCGGAAATCGCCCGCTACGGACTGGACGGCGCCTGGAAGCGCAAGCTGGTGAACCGTGACCAGGACGACGAGAACTACTCGTTGAAATGGAACTACACGCCGCTGGACAACCCGCTGGTCAATGTCACCGCCAGCTATGCCTATTCCAAGACAGATCAGCATGACAAGCGGCCGGACAATGCTTCGACAGGCTTCGCGTCTTCGCTTGGCAGCGAAAGCTGGGTCAATTACACCGACCGGCTGGCAGAGCTGAAAAACGAAAGCCGCTTCGACACGGGGTTGTTATCCCATGTCGCCACCGTCGGGGTGCAATGGCATGGCCATGAACGCGACACATTGATGAAAGACCTCAGCAAGACCACAGACAGGACCTACAACTACGGCCTCTACCAGCCCTACTACATGCCGTCCGGCGAGCAGGAAACCCGCAGTGGTTATCTGCAGGACGCCATCACCATCGGCTCGGTGACCATTACCCCGGCATTGCGCTATGACCACGTGTACAGCAGGGGCGAGCCCAGCCTGGCTTCGCGCTACAACAACCCCGATCCGGCGGTAGGGCACGACTACAGCAGCGTCACCTACAGTGGCTGGTCGCCGCGCCTGGGCCTGTTCTGGACGGCCACCGACAACCTGGCGTTCTTCGCCGACTACAGCAAGACCTGGCGCGCCCCTCTGATCGACGAGCTGTATGAGGTACAAAGCGCTGCGAGCAGCGTGCCGGGTACCAGCCGTAACCTGGACCCGGAGCGCATCACCGGGGTCCGCCTGGGCAGCATCTTCAATGTCGACAAGCTGCTGGTGGATAGCGA
The DNA here is from genome assembly GCF_025685765.1 of Pseudomonas sp. PDM13. NCBI lineage: Bacteria > Pseudomonadati > Pseudomonadota > Gammaproteobacteria > Pseudomonadales > Pseudomonadaceae > Pseudomonas > Pseudomonas sp. PDM13. The sequence continues at coordinate 137,163 of NZ_JAOTQU010000004.1, forward strand.
TAACCTGCAGATCCGCACAACGCTGTTCCGCAACCGTGGCAAGGACGAAATCTTCAAGCGCACCGGCGTTTACTGTGCGGGCAGCGTGACCGGCGGCAACAGTGTTTGTCAGGGGCCGCTGGCCAACAATCGCAACCTGCCTGGCTACACGATCGAAGGCATCGAACTCGAAACCTTTTATGACAGCTCCCGTGTGTTTGGCAGCCTTTCGATTTCCTATATCCGTGGCCAACGCGATGCTTCGCCGCGCAACCCTTGGGGGCCAGAAACCTGGATTGCCGAGATTCCTCCGCGCAAGGCGGTAGCGACCTTGGGCGTGAAGGTTCCTGAGATCGACATGGCCATGGGGTGGACCGGCAACTTCGTGCGTAAGCAGGACCGCTCCCCAACTGACGATGATCCCCTGGCGTCTGGCTGGAGCCTTCCCGAAACCCAGGGTTACGCTCTGCACGGCCTGTTCGCGACCTGGCAACCCAAGTACATCAAGGGCTTCGAGGCGCGGCTGGCGGTGGATAACCTGTTCAATCGCGAGTACTACCCCTACCTCGGCGAGTCCGTTTCCGGCGTCGGCCGCAACATCAAGTTCAGCGTCTCGCAATTCTTCTGAGGCGCCTTCCAGGGCATCCCCGCGTTCGTGGGGATGCCCCCCTCCCTTCGGTGCTTCGAGTTGCACCCGACCTGCGCGCCCCCATCACTGCACAGACCCCTCGTATGCACAGCCCGTAGGAGCGAGCTCTGCTCGCGAAGCGCTGGCCCGTGCACGGGAGCGGTGGGCTGAAGCGGGATGTCGGGTTGCACCTGACCTACAGCCGCATTGGCACCGTAGGACGGGTGAAACCCGCGAATGTGCGCTTCGGCTCAGCCGCCAAGCCGCTGCAATAGCGCGGCGGCGGTGGGTTCGGAGGAGGCGGGGTTCTGGCCGGTGATGAGGTTGCCGTCGGTGACCACATGGGGTTGCCAGTCGGCGACCTTGGAGTACTGGCCGCCCTGTTCGCGCAGCACGTCTTCCACCAGGAAGGGCACCACGGCGGTGAGGCCGACGGCGTCTTCCTCGCTGTTGGAGAAGCCGGTCACCGCGCAGCCCTGCACCAGCGGGCTGCCGTCGGCGGCGCGGGCGTTGCGCAGTACGCCGGGGGCGTGGCAGACCGCGGCCACAGGTTTGCCGGCGTTGTGCAGGTCTTCGATCAGGCGGATGGAGAAGGGGTCGTCCACCAGGTCCCAGAGTGGGCCGTGGCCACCGGGGTAGAACAGCGCGTCGTAGTCGGCCGACACCAGCCCGGACAGCGGCAGGGTGTTGGCCAGGGCCTGGCGGGCCTGTTCGTCGGCACGGAAGCGGTGGGTGGCTTCGGTCTGTGCGTCGGGCTCGTCGCTCTTCGGGTCCAGCGGTGGCTGGCCGCCCCGGGGGGAGGCCAGGATCACCTCGGCGCCGGCATCGCGGAAGGCGAAGTAGGGGGCGGCGAACTCTTCGAGCCAGAAGCCGGTCGGCTTGCCGGTATCGCCCAAGCGGTCGTGCGAGGTCAGCACCATGAGGATTTTCATCGGCAACTCCTTGAGGTTATCGAGGGGTGTGACTGGCGCTCCTCCGGCAAGGTTCCGGTCGCCGGCCGATGAATTCTAGACGCGTCCTGGAAGCTGTTCTCAGTCCTGCGGCGGACGCCTGCGCGCGGTGAGCCCACGGAGGAAGTTGCGCAGGATCTGGTCGCCGCAGGCGCGATAGTTCTTGTGGTCCTTCTTGCGGAACAGCGCGCCGATTTCCGCCCGGGTCATGGGCAGGTCGGCTTCCTGGAGGATGGCGAGGATGTCGTCCTCGCGCAGCTCGAAGGCCACCCGCAGCTTCTTCAGGATCTGGTTGTTGCTCATCGGCAGTTCCAGGGGCAGGGGCGGGCGGCTCTCGTCCTTGCCGCGCAGGGTGTACACCAGGCCGTCGAGGAAACCGGCGAGGCGTTTGTCGCTGCAGGAGTGGTAGCCCTCTTCGTCGTCTCGGACCAGCCAGGAGGCCACTTCCTGGCGGCTGACTTCCTGGTCGGCCAGGCCGATGATTTCCACCACCCGGGCGTCGCTGATATCCAGCAGGTAGCGCAGGCTGCGCAGTACATCGTTGTTGGTCATGGGGTGTTCCGTCGGGAGTGGCGGCCGGCAGGGTGCCGGCAACTAGACTGAGGACGTCGACGCCGAAAGGCGGGAGGTCCATATGAAGGGCGCCATTGTGCTCGCATTCGCGGCGCTGGTCGCGGTCAGTTGTGGCATCCAGGCGCAACAGCCGCCGTTGCTGCGTTCCCCCGGCACGCCGGCACCAGGTTCGCCCGGTACGGCCACGCCACAACCCTATCCCCAGGCCAGCCCACCGAGCCTGCCGGCCGCTGCGCCGCGTTCGGGCAGCCCGCCGCTGCTGGTCAACCCGCCGACCACACGCCAGGCGAACCCGCGTGACGAGCGCATTCCGGCCCTGCAGGAGCAGCTGGATCGCAACAGCAAGGGGTTGGGCGGCAGCGAGAAGAAGCCGGCGCCCTAGCGCAGCAGTGGCGGCACGCGGGCCTGAAGCAGGTCCACCAGGGCCGGGTCCATGTATTCGTAGTCGTCGGGGATATCGAGGCTGACCACGCGCTTGCCCTTGAGGGCGGCGGGGAAGCGTGCGGCGAGCTTGCGCCGGTGGCTGCCCTCCATCACCAGGATCAGGTCGGCCCAGGCCAGGGCTTCGGGCGTCACCGGGGTCTCCGCCTCGGCCTTGAGGCCGGCCGAGTCGGTTTCGATCCCCGGCCAGCTGGCGAACAGCTGCTCGGCAGTGGGGCTGCGCAGGCGGTTCTGCCCACAGATGAACAGCAGGCGCTGCACCTTCATCAGCCGGTGAGCCCCAGCACCTTGAGCAGGAAGGCGTACTCCAGGGCGACGTCGCGCAGCGCCTGGTAACGCCCGCTCATGCCGCCGTGGCCGGCGCCGAGGTCGGTCTTGAGCAGCAGCAGGTTGTCGTCGGTGCGGGTGGCGCGCAGCTTGGCCACCCACTTGGCGGCCTCCCAGTACTGCACCCGCGAGTCGTTGTAGCCGGCCACCACCAGCAGCGCCGGATAGGCCTGGGCGCGCACGTTTTCGTAGGGCGCGTAGCTGCGGATGCGCTCGAACACCTCGGGCTCGTTCGGGTCGCCCCACTCGTCGTACTCGGTGACGGTCAGCGGCAGGTCGGGGTTCTGCATGGTGTTGAGCACGTCGACGAAGGGCACTTCGGCGATGGCGGCGGCGAACAGGTCGGGGCGCTGGTTGAGCACGGCGCCCATGAGCAGGCCACCGGCGCTGCCACCGCTGATCACCAGTTGCTCGCGGCTCGTCAGGCCTTCGCCGATCAGGTGTTCGGCGCAGGCGATGAAGTCGCTGAAGCTGTTGGCCTTGTGCTCCAGCTTGCCGGCGCGGTACCAGGCCTCGCCCAGCTCGCCGCCGCCGCGCACATGGGCGATGGCGAAGACGAAGCCGCGCTCCAGCAGGCTCAGGCGGGCGTGGGAGAACCAGGGGTCGAGGCTTTCGCCGTAGGCACCATAGCCATAGAGGTAGAGCGGCGCGGGCTGGCCCAGCACGTCGCGGCGGGCGACCAGGCTGATGGGCACGCGGGTGCCGTCGGCGGCGGTGGCCCAGAGGCGCTGGCTGATATAGGCATCGGCGTCGAAGGGGCCTTCCACCGGGGTTTGCTTGAGCACCCGCTGCTCGCCGTCGGCCAGGCGCAGTTCGCGGACCTGGGCCGGGCGGGACAGGGCTTCGTAGCGCAGGCGGATGGTCGGGCTGTCGAACTCCATGCTGTCCTGCACATAGAGGCTGTAGGCAGCGTCCGGCAGTTGCACGCGGTAGGGCTCGGCGCCACGGGGGTGCACCTGGATGATCGGCAGGCCGCCCTCGCGCAGGCTGAGGGTGAAGGCTTCGGCGTTCATGCCCACGCCTTCGAGCATGCAGTCGGGGTCGTGGGCGATCAGTTCGTGCCAGTGGTCGCGCTCGGGCGTTGCTTCGGGGGCCTGGTAGAGGGCGAAGTTGATACCGGTCTGGTTGCTGCGGATCAGCCAGCACCACTGGCCGTCCACCTGGCCGTGGTCGGCGTAGTACTCGTGGCCTTCCTCGCGCGGGGCCAGGCAGCGGAAGTCGCCGTCGGGGGTGTCGGCGTCCAGCACCCAGCTTTCGCTGGTGGTCTTGCTGCCGAGCATCAGCACCAGCTGGCGCTCGGAGCTGGCGCGGTGGCAGCCGAGGAAGAAGCGGCCGTCGGCCTCCTCGAACACCCGCTCGGCGTCGGCTTCGCCCAGGCGGTGGCGGTAGAGGCGGTGTGGGCGATGGGTGTCGTCCAGCTCGCCGAAGAACAGGGTGCGGCTGTCGTTGGCCCAGGTCATGCTGCCGTCGCAGTCGTCGAAGGGCAGGGCGCTGATGGCGCCGTCGACCAGGTTCTTGACGTAGAGGCGGTAGATCTCGTCGCCGCTGGTGTCCAGGCTGTAGGCCAGCAGGCGGTGGTCGGGGCTGACGCTGAAGGCGCCGAGGGAGAGGAAGCCGCCCTCGGCCAGGGCGTTCGGGTCCAGCAGCAGCTGCTCGGTCGCCTCGTCCACCTCGAAGCCTTCGGCTGGGCGTGCGCAGCGGTAATGGCGCGGGTATTCGTCGCCGGCGGTGGTGCGCTGGTAATAGAGGTAGGGCCCCCAGGGCGTGGCGAGGGACAGGTCGGTCTCGCGGATGCGCCCGCGGATTTCCTCGAACAGCGCCTCGCGCAGCGGTGCTTCGGCGGCCAGGTGCTGGTCGAGCCAGGCGTTCTCCGCCTTGAGGTAGTCGAGCACCTCGGGTGCGTCGCGCTCCTCCAGCCAGCGGTAGGGATCGGCTCCGGCCTGGATGCGGGCGATGGGGGCTTCGGACATGGCGGTTCTCACGGCTAGGCGTTGCGGGCCGGGCGACGGCGGGGACGCCGGGCTTCGGAAAAGTCGCTATCATAAGCGCCCCTTTGCCCGCCTTGCCATGGAAGCCCATGAACGAACACGACTATCTCCTCGCCTGGGGCGCCTATGGCGTCGCGGCCTTGGGCTGCCTGCTGGTGAGCTTCCGCGCCACCGGCTGGATGTGGCGCTGGCTGCGCGAACCCCTGCGCCTGATAGTCGCCGTGCTGCTGCTGACCCCGACCCCGGTGGACCCCGGCCGCGACCTCTACGCGCCAGCCGTGGCGGTGACCGCGCTGGACATCGTGTTCAAGGTGGGCAACAACGCCTGGAAGGCGGTTTCCGACCTGGCCATGTACGGCATGATCGGCCTGGTGCTCTACCTCATCTTCGTCGCCATCCGCTGGCCCATCGAGCGTGCCATCCGTGCCCGTCGCGCCGAGCGCGAGAAACCGGCGGTCGCGGACGAGGAAGAAGAGGAACCGACCCTGCGCCAACTGATGGAACGTGAATCCACCGGCCGCGTGGACACCCGTCTCGACGACCGTGGCGACCGCCGCCTGCGCATCGAACCGCGTCTCTGACACCAGGCAGCGCGCCGCGCCGGTTACGAGGAATACCCATGGATTGTGTGTTCTGCGCCATCGCCGCCGGCAGGTTGCCGGCCCATCTGCTGCACGAGGATGAACACTTCCTGGTGCTGCTGGACATCTTCCCCCTGCGCCCGGCCCATGTGCTGGTGGTGGCCCGCGAGCACGCGCCCTTCCTCGCCGACCTCGGCACCCCGGCGCGCCAGCGCCTGGTGGAACAGGCCCTGCGCGTGGGCGAGGCCTTGCGCGGTGCGGGCTATGGTCGCCAAGGCATCAACCTGCTGATCAACGACGGCCCGGATTCCAACCAGCACGTGCCCCATCTGCACCTGCACCTGATTCCCCGGCAACGGGGCGACCTGGCCGCGCTGCTGTGGCGTATCCTCACCCGCTTCCTGCCCTTTGGCCGTGCCCGCATCCAGGCGCGCCTGGAGCGGGAAGCCGAACAACTGCGACAGGCATTGAAACGAGAGCCCTGAACCATGTGCGAATTGCTCGGCATGAGCGCCAATGTGCCCACCGATATCGTCTTCAGCTTCACCGGCCTGATGCAGCGCGGCGGCGGCACCGGCCCGCACCGTGACGGCTGGGGCATCGGCTTCTACGAGGGTCGTGGGCTGCGGCTGTTCCAGGACCCCTCGGCCAGCGTCGATTCCGAGGTGGCGCGCCTGGTGCAGCGCTACCCGATCAAGAGCGAAACGGTGATCGGCCACATCCGTCAGGCCAACGTCGGCAAGGTCAGCCTGGCCAACACCCATCCCTTCGTCCGCGAGCTGTGGGGTCGCAACTGGTGCTTCGCCCATAACGGCCAGCTCGCCGACTTCCATCCTGCCGCCAGCTTCTACCGGGCGGTGGGCGACACCGACAGCGAGGCGGCCTTCTGCGACCTGCTCAACCGCGTGCGCCTGGGCTTCCCCGAGCCGGTGCCGGTGGAGGTGCTGCTGCCGGTGCTGGTGCAGGCCTGCTCCGAGTACCGCAGCCGGGGCGTGTTCAATTGCCTGCTCAGCGATGGCGACTGGCTGTTCTGCTTCTGCACCACCAAGCTGGCACAGATCACCCGGCGTGCGCCCTTCGGCCCGGCGCGACTGAAAGACGCGGACCTGACCGTGGACTTCCAGGCCGAGACTACGCCCAATGACGTGGTGACGGTGATCGCCACCGAGCCGCTGACCGACAACGAAACCTGGACGCTCTACCAGCCCGGCGCCTGGAGCCTGTGGCGGCGGGGCGAGTGCCTGGCCTCCGGGCAGACCTGACCAACGAGAGGGGATATCGATGCTGCGAAGCTACCTGCGACTGGCGCTGTTCGCCCTGGGCCTGCTCATCGGCGTGCAGGTGCCCGGGTTCGTCGATGACTACGCCAAGCGCGTCGAGGCCCATCGCCTGGAAGCGGAGACCGGGCTCAAGGGCTTCCGCGAGACCGCCCAGCGCTTCTTCGAGGGCGACCTCGCCGCGCTGGTGGCCCACTACCGCGCCAGCAACGACCCGGTGATGCGCAGCGACGCCGACAGCGTGGCCACCCTGGTCAACCGCGACGCCCTGCTGCAGCGCGAGTGGGAGGCCATGCAGGGCGCCTGGTACGCGCGCACCTGGCACGTGGTCACGGGCGCCGACCACGACCTGTTGCTGGAAACCGCCAACGCCTACAGCTATCAGGTGCTGCTGGTGCCCGAGGCGATGGCCTGGGGCATCGTCTGCGCGCTGCTGCTGGCCTGGGTGGTGGAAAGCCTGTTCCTCGGCCTCGCCCTGCTCGCCGGCGGCAACGGCAAGCGGGTGCAGCAGCGCCATTGGCGCTGAGCCCGTTGGTGGGTAGGTCGGGTGCAACTCGACGATGCCGTTGCACGAACTATCGCGGGTTTCACCCGCCCTGCATCGGGCTCCCCACGGGGTAACGGCTCATAGCCCGAAGCGGTCGGCCTCCTCGCGCAGGGTGCTGGCCAGGGTGAGGAAGCCGTCGTAGAGCAGCTGGTCGTTGCTGGAGGCGTTGCTGACGCTGGCGCGGACGAACTGCGGCACCGTGGCGCGGCCCACGGCGAAGGCTTCGGCGGCGGTGATCAGGTAGTTTTTCAGCTTCAGGTCGGCCTCGATATCCGAGGCGCGCCAGGCTTCCGGTACTTCGATCCAGAAATGCGGGCTCTGCGGATGGGTGCGGTAGTTGAGCCCGTCCAGCAGCCGTTCCACCAGCGACTTGCGCCGGCCGATCTCGTGGATCTGCTGGCTCAGCAACTTCTCCGCCGTACCGTTCTCGATCCATAGCGTCGACAGCTCCAGCGCCAGGGGCGTGGCCATCCAGCAGGTGGCGCGCAGGGCCGCGGCGATGCGGCTGACCAGTGCCGTCGGTGCATGCAGGTAGCCCACCCGCAGGCCGGCGGCCACCGCCTTGCTCAGGCTGCTGATGAGGATGGTGCGCTCCGGGGCGTAGAGGCTCAGGGGCGGCGGGCGGTCCTCCACCAGCACCGCGTGGGCCTCGTCTTCGATGATCAGCAGGTTGTGCTCGCGGCACAGGCGCGCGATGGCGTCGCGGCGCTGGTGCGAGAGCACGCCGGTGGTGGGGTTCTGGATGGTCGGCGTGCAGTAGAGCGCGGTGACCCGGTTGTTGCGGCAGATCTCGTCGAGGGAGGCGGGGACCAGCCCTTCCTCGTCCATGTCCGCGCCGAGCAGCTTGATGCCGAGCATCCGTGCCAGGGTGATCAGCCCCGGGTAGGTGAGCTGCTCGGTGACCAGGATATCCCCCGCCCGTAGCAGGCCCATCAGGGTGCAGAGCAGCCCGTGCTGGCCGCCGTTGACGCACAGCACCTGGTCCGCCTGGGGCTGGAAGTCGCCGTGGGCCAGCCAGTTCGCGCCCACCTGGCGGTAGCGCGGCAAGCCGATGTCCGGCGTGTAGCGGGTCAGGTCCTGCAGGGTCTGCGGGTCGTTGGCCAGGTCCAGCAGGCTCTGCGCCAGGAAGGCCGTTTCATGCCCGGGGATGTGCATGTTGCGGCTCATGTCGTAGAGCTCCGGCGCCTCTTCGATGAAGTTGCGGAAGCCCTCGTCGCGCTTGCGCTCCAGCCCCCGGCGGCGGACGAAGGTGCCGTCGCCGACGCGGGCTATCACCAGCCCCATGCGTTCCAGTTCGGCGTAGGCGCGGCTGACGGTGCCGATGGTCACCCCCAGGCGGTCGGCCAGGTTGCGGTGCGGCGGCAGCTTGGCGCCGCCTTCCAGGGTGCCCTCGAGAATCCTGATTTCCATGGCTCCGGCGAGGCGCTTGTACTTCGCGCCCTGGCCGGAATCCAGTGCTGATTTCAGAATTGACACCGTGTCAATAATTGGTTTGACAGCCATTTTTCGTCCTAATAGCCTGATTGAGCTGTGTCAATCAGTGATTGATACCCAGGTTTTAGAGGTCAATTTAGCAGCAAGGATGAATTGCCATCATGCCAATGTCCGCCGTAATTGAAAACACCGGAAAATCGCAAAAGCACTGGTTGGCCGGATTCATCACCAGCCTGCTGTTCCTCGTGGTGTGCCTGAGCTGGGGCACCACCTGGCTGGGCATCAAGATCGCCGTGGAGAGCGTGCCGCCCCTGACCTCCTCGGGCCTGCGCTTCCTCATCGCCTTCCCGCTGTTCATCTGCTTCGCCCTGGTCCGTGGCGACTCGATCCTGTTCCCCCGCGAGCGCCTGGGCTTCTTCGCCTTCGTCACCCTCAGCTACTTCAGCATTCCCTACTACCTGCTCAATTACGGCGAGATGCATGTCTCCTCGGGGCTCACCGCGCTGCTGTTCAGCTGCATGCCGGTGTTCATCCTGATCTTCTCGTCGCTGTTCCTGCGTGAGCGCATCTACCTGTCCCAGGTGGTGGGCATCGGCATCGGTTTCGGCAGCCTGTACATGATCCTGCGCAGCCAGGGCCTGCGCCTGGACCACGCCGAATTCCTCGGTGTGCTGGCGATCCTCGCCGCCGCGGTGATGCATGCGCTGTGCTACGTGATCACCAAGCAGAAGGGCGAGGGCATCAGCGTCATCACCTACAACACGCTGCCCATCGGCCTGGCCGGGGCGATGCTGTTCCTCGCCGGCCTGGTGGTGGAACAGCCGGACTTCAGCCAGGTCACCTCGCGCTCCTGGCTGGCGCTCACCTACCTGGGCCTGTGCGCGTCGGTGGGCGGCTTCATCGTCTACTTCTTCCTGCTCAAGCGCCTGAGCCCGGTGATCCTCTCCTTCGTCTTCATCATCTTCCCGGTGTTCGCCGTGGTCATCGGCTCCTGGTACGAGGGGCAGGCCATCTCCCGCGACCTGGCGCTGTACTCGGCGATCCTGCTCGCCGGTTTCGCCATCACCAAGCTGCCCGTGGAAAAACTCCTGACGCGCAAGCCCTGACAACGAGGACCACATGGACGTGATCGATCGCGACACCCTGCAGCCCATCTACCGCCACGCCTGCGAAACCTACCCCGAGGAGTGCTGTGGCTTCGTCTTCGCCGATGGCGAGGTGCACCTGGGCAGCAACATCCAGAACCTGCTCAACCAGCGCAGTCCGGACGTGTTCCGCCGCGACGCCAGCACCGGCTTCACCTTCGCGGTGGCCGACACCCTGCTGCTCAACCGCAGCCTGCGCGGCGACAACCCGGTGCGGGTGATCTACCACTCGCACCCCGACGTCGGCGCCTACTTCAGCCGTGAAGACGAGGACAAGGCGCTGTTCATGGGCGAGCCGATCCACCCCGTCGCCCACCTGGTGGTGGATGTGCGGGCCGGCCGGGCCCACGGCGCGAAGCTGTTCGAGTGGAGCGGGGAATCCTTCTTCTGCAGCCGGGAATACCCCGGCACCCCATAACGAACCTGCATAAAAGGAGTTGGCTATGAATACGGTGATCTTCCCGGATGTACTGGCACGCGTCGCCAAATTGCCGGAGACCCGCCTGCAAGGGCAGGGCGCGACGGTACGCGAGCTGGTCGAGGATATCTGCAGCCGCCATGCGGGGCTGCGTGACCACCTGTTCTATGGAAACGACCAGTTCAAGGAGCACTTCCTGCTCAGCGCCAACGGCGAGTTGGTGGACGGCGACAGCAGCCTGGAGGCGGGCGCCGAGCTGGACATCATGCTGGCCACCTCCGGCGGCCTGGACAGCGATGAGCTGAGCAACGACGAGGTGCGCCGCTACGTGCGCCACATCACCCTGCCGGACGTCGGCCGCCAGGGCCAGCTGCGCCTGAAGAAGGCGCGGGTGCTGATCATCGGCACCGGTGGCCTGGGTTCGCCCGTGAGCCTGTACCTCGCCGCCGCCGGCATCGGCACACTGGGCCTGGTGGATTTCGACCGCGTCGAGACCAGCAACCTGCAGCGCCAGGTGGTGCACGGCACCAGCACCCTGGGCCTGCCCAAGGTCGAGTCGGCACGGCGCCGCCTGCTGGACCTCAACCCGGATATCCACATCGATGCCCACGACTGCGCCCTGACCCCGGACAACGCCCTGAAGCTGGTGGGCGACTACGACCTGGTGGTGGACGGCACCGACAACTTCGCCACCCGTTACCTGGTCAACGACGCCTGCGTGCTGCTGGGCCGGCCGCTGGTGTATGGCGCACTGCACCGCTTCGATGGGCAGATCAGCGTGTTCAACCACCAGGACGGCCCCTGCTATCGCTGCCTGTTCCCCAAGAGCCCGCCGGCGGAGCTGGCGCCCAACTGCAGCGCCGGCGGGGTGATCGGTGTGCTCCCCGGCGTGGTCGGGCTGCTCCAGGCCACCGAGGCGGTGAAGCTGGTTCTCGGTATCGGTGAGCCCCTGGTGGGCCGGCTGATGCGCTTCGACGCCCTGGCGATGAAATTCAACGAAGTGCGCTTCAAGCGCCGCGCCAACTGCCCGTCCTGCTCGCCCGGCCGCACCTGCATGCAGCCCCTGGAAGAGGCGGTTTCGGCCTGCTCTTCCAGCATTCCGGCGGCCAGCACGCTACCGGCCGACTTCCGCATCACCGCGCTGGAGCTGCAGCAGCTCCTGGCCCGTGGCGCCGACCTGCAACTGCTGGACGTGCGCGAGACCAACGAGCTGGAAGTGTGCCGCCTGCCCGGCAGCCTCAACCTGCCGTTGGGCGAGCTGGACGAACGCCTCGACGAGCTGGATCGCCAGCGCCCGCTGTGCATCGTCTGCTACGGCGGCACCCGTGCCGAACGCGCGGCGCTGTTGCTGCTGGCGGCGGGCTTCACCCAGATCCAGGTGCTGCAGGGCGGCATCAAGGCCTGGGCGCGGGATGTCGACACCGACATGCCGCTGTACTGAGGGGGCGCGCGATGATCCATGAATCCCTGCTCCAGGCCATCGGCGAGACGCCCGTGGTGCGTCTGGCCGCCTTCAGCGCCGAAACCGGGCTGGAGGTGTACGCCAAGCTGGAGTCTCTCAACCCCGGTGGCAGCCACAAGGCGCGCATCGCCCTGGGCATGGTCCGCGACGCCGAGGCCAGGGGCATCCTCGTGCCCGGCAGTGGGCAGACCATCATCGAACCCAGCGGCGGCAACACCGGCATCGGCCTGGCCATCGCCGGCAACATCCTCGGCTACCGCGTGGTGCTGGTGATCCCCGACAACTACAGCCCCGAAAAGCAGAAGGTGTTGCGCCTCTATGGCGCCGAGGTGGTGCTCTCCGACAGCCGTCGCGGCAACAACTCCCACGGCGAGAAAGCCATGGAGCTGCAGCTGGAGAACCCCGGCTACGTGATGCTCAACCAGCAGCGCAACGCCGCCAACCCCGAGACCCACAGGCGCAGCACCGCGCAGGAGATCCTCCGCGACTTCTCCGACCGCCCCCTCGATTGCCTGGTGGCGGGCATCGGCACCGGCGGCCATATCACCGGCCTGGGCGAGACGCTGAAGGCGCGCTGGCCTTCGTTGCGGGTGTTCGGCGTCGAACCGGAGCAGTGCGACCTGCTCGCCGACCGCCACGCGCCCCACGAGATCCAGGGCCTGTCCATCGGCCTGGTGCCGAGCATCCTCAACCTCGGCGTGCTCGACGGCATGCTCAAGGTGGGCAAGGCGGAATGCCTGGCGCGGGTGCGCCGCACCATGGGCAGCGACGCCATCAGCCTGGGGCTGTCCTCGGCGGCCAATCTGGTGGCCATCGCCAACCTGGCGGGGGAGCTGCCCCGCGGCAGCCGGGTGCTGACCCTGATCTACGACGGTGTGGACGGCTACCTGCCGCATTTCGAATGACCAAGCCTGTGGAGGGCGACAGGATGTGGAGATATCTCGACAGGTTGCGGCTCTATGACGAGCTGCTCGATCAGCTGGTGCACGCACTCAAGTCGGCGGAGCTGGATCAGCTCATGCCGCACCTGGACGGCATCATGGACGTGGCCGTGCAGCAGGTGGCCGAAGACCTTCAGGCCTACGCCCATCGCGACCCCGCCACGGCTGGGCGCATCGACCTGGTGCTCGGCTCCTATGCCTCCTTCAAGGCGGTGCTGTTCCATCGCCTGGCGCACCAGGTCTGGACCCATGGTGTGGTGGAGGGGCGCGAGGCCATGGCGCACAAGCTGGCCAGCACCGGCAAGCTGCTGTCCGGCGCCGAGATCCACCCGGCGGCGCGCATCGGCAAGCGCTTCGTGCTCGACCATGGCTTCGGCACCGTGATCGGCGAGACCTGCGAGATCGGCGACGACTGCTACCTGCTCAGCGGTGTGACCCTCGGTGCCTCGGGTATCGCCGACAACCCCGGCGGCAAGCGCCACCCGCGCCTGGGCAACCAGGTGGAAGTGGGCGCGGGGGCGCGCATCCTAGGGCCCATCAGTATCGGCGACAACGTATTCATCAGCCCGGCCTGCGTGATCACCCGCGACGTACCGGCCAACACCAAGGTCAGCATCGTCAACCAGCTGCAGATGCAGCGCGCGTCGATGTCGTCCAACTGCGGCTACCTGGGGGCCTTCGCCCTCAATGAGCGGGTGCACCTGGTGGGCGAGCTGCCCGACAGCGGCGAGGTGCTGGTGCTGGACGCCGAGCACCGGCGCTTCGGCTGCATGGCCCTGGAATGCACGGTGCACGAGCGCAACCACCGCCAGTACCGGCTGCGCAGCATCGGCCTGGCCCTGCCGGCGCCCCGTTACCCGCTGCACCTGCGGATCATCGGTCCCGACCACGACATCACCCTGCTCGACCCACCTGGCCTCAGCGCACTCGTGCGCTCGCAGCTGCAACCCTATTTCCTGAGCATCGGAGGCTGAAATGTCCGTATTCGCCATGCACACCCGCGCCCTGTTCGACGAAGCCCCTTACCAGCGCACCTTCACGGCCCGCGTACTCGCGGTGAGTGACCAGGGCGTGGCGCTGGACCAGACGCTGTTCTACCCCACCGGCGGCGGCCAGCCGGGCGACCAGGGCCACCTGCTGTTGCCGGATGGTTCGGTGGTGGCGGTGGTCGGCACCCAGCGCGACCCGCTGCTGCGCTCGATGATCTGGCACCAGTTGGAGGAGGGCGCCGTGCCCGTCACTGCCGGCCTCGAACTGCAGGGCTGCCTGGATTGGGAGCGGCGCTTCCAGCACATGAAGATGCACACCTGCCTGCACCTGCTGTGCTCGATCATCGACGCCCCCGTCACCGGTTGCAGCATCGCCGCCGACAAGGGCCGCCTGGACTTCGACCTGCCGGAATCGACCCTGGACAAGGAACACCTGACCCACGCGCTGAACGAGCTGATCGAGGGCGCGCTGGACGTGCGCACCCACATGCTGCCGGCCAGCGAATACAACACGGTGCTGGAGATGACCCGCACCCAGGCGGTGGCGCCGCCAGTGTTGCAGGGCCTGGTGCGGGTGGTGGACATCCCCGGGGTGGACATCCAGCCCTGTGGCGGCACCCATGTGCGCAACACCCGCGAGATCGGCCGGGTGGTATGCGACAAGATCGAGAAGAAGAGCCGCCACAACCGCCGCGTGACCCTGCGCTTCGCCTGAGGCAGCAGGGCTGGGCGGCTTGCGTTAGCCGCCGGGGTACAGGCCCTGCTCGCGCAGGCGCTTGTACAGCGTATTGCGGCTGAGGTTGAGGCGGCGCGCGAGGTCGGAGATGTTGCCGCCGCAGGCCTGCAGCTGGGCGGCGAGGCTGGCGTCCGTCGGCTGGGTTGGCGTGGTGCTGTGGCTGGGCGGCGGGGCTTCTTCCAGGTCGGCGAAGAAGTCGTCCGGCAGGTGCTCGCGGCGGATGGGCTGCTCCTCGGCCATGGCCAGGGCGATCTGGATCACGCTGCCGGCCTGGCGCAGGTTGCCGGGCCAGGGGTGGGCCATGAAGAGCTCGTGCACATCGTTGCTGAAGCCGGCCCATTGGCGCGGCTCGCGGTGCTGCTCCCAGAGGCGGCGGAAGAGCTCGCCACGGTCGCTGCGTTCGCGCAGGGGCGGCAGTTCGAGGTTGAGGCCGCTGACGCGGTAGTAGAGGTCCTGGCGGAACAGCCCGGCGTCCACATCCTGGCGCAGCGGGCGGTTGGTGGCCGAGACCAGGCGGATGTCCACCGGGTAGGGCTCGCCGCCGCCGAGGGGCTGCACGCTGCGCTCCTGCAGCACCCGCAGCAGCCGGGCCTGGACGTTGAGGGGCATGTCGCCGATCTCGTCGAGGAACAGGGTGCCCTTGTCGGCCTTGCGGATCAGGCCGACGCTGCCCTTCTGGTTGGCGCCGGTGAAGGCGCCCTTTTCGTAACCGAACAGCTCCGACTCCACCAGCTCGGCCGGAATGGCCGCGCAGTTCACCGCCACCAGCGCCTTGCCGGCGCGGGAGCTGGCCTGGTGCAGGGCCTTGACGAACACCTCCTTGCCGACGCCGGTTTCGCCCTGGATGAGGATGGGAATGTCCTTTTCCAGCAGCCGTTGCGCCTGCTGCACCACGCGATCGACACGGGCATCGCCCAGGCTGATGGTGCCGAGGGTCAGCTCGCCGGTCGGTGCTTCGCTCGGGGTCGCGGGGGCGGGGCGGAAATCACGGGCCTCGATGCGCGGCTTGCGCGGGCGCAGCAGGCGGCCGTGGAAGCGGTAGCGGCCGGCGGCCCGCAGCGGGAAGGGCAGGTTGTCGGGCTGCGCCAGCAGCTGCGGCAGGCTCAGGTCGAACAGGCTTTCGATGTTCATCCACGACAGGCCGATGCCCAGCAGCGAGTCGGCGCGGCGGTTGGCCGAGACCACCTGGCCGGCCTCGTCGAACACCAGCAGCCCGGCCCACTGGCTGTCGAGGTTGTCCAGGCTGGTATTGAAGCTGAGCTGGAAGTAGTCGTCCTTGAAGCGCC
Organism: Pseudomonas sp. PDM13; assembly: GCF_025685765.1. NCBI lineage: Bacteria > Pseudomonadati > Pseudomonadota > Gammaproteobacteria > Pseudomonadales > Pseudomonadaceae > Pseudomonas > Pseudomonas sp. PDM13. The sequence continues at coordinate 152,865 of NZ_JAOTQU010000004.1, forward strand.
CGAGGATCAGCCGGTTCTCCACCGACTGGCTCATCATCTTGACCATGCCCAGGGTGTGCGAGGGCGGCAGGTAGCTGTCGCTGGAGACGTCGAGCACGCCGATCATCTGTCGAGTGGCGTCGAAGATCGGCGAGGCGGAGCCGGTCATGAAGCGGTTGGCCTTGAGGAAGTGCTCGTCGCGCTGGATGTGCACGGCCTGGCCGCAGGCCAGCGCGGTGCCGATGGCGTTGGTGCCGGTGGTGCGCTCCTGCCACAGGGCGCCGGCGACGAAGCCGGCGGCCTGGGAGGGCTCGACGAATCGGCGGTCGCCCCAGGACTGCAGCAGCTGGCCCTGGTTGTCGGCGAGCATGATCAGGCAATTGGAGTTGGCGAGGATGTTCTCGTAGTAGGGCAGGACTTCCTGGTGGGTGGTCTGCACGAGGAAGTGCCGGCTCTCCAGCAGCGCCGAGACGTCGCCCGCAGCGGCGTCGCCGAAGCTCGGTCGGCTCTGGTGGGTGAGGCCGAAGTCGCGGCAGCGGTTCCACGAGTCGCGGACGATCGCATCGTGGTTCGGCGCCGGTACGGGCGCCTGGGCAGGGGTGGCCATATGAGCCTCGCAGCGTTCTTGTTGTTATGGGGCATTCGCTCTGCGGCGATCCGAGCAGTGTTGTTCATGGCTGTTCAAAGTCAACGTTCGAAGTGTTCAGTTGTTCACATTCGAATGTTCAATACTGTTCAAGTGAACATTCGTGCGCGGCGCTGAATTTCACTAAAAACCAGCTTAATCAATGGGATAGAGGGTTTTTGGCGTTCCTGGCACGGAAGTCGCCTTGTGGTAGCGCGGCCCAGAGCCGCGAATGGCTGAGAACAACCACAAGGACACGCCATGTCGTTAACGCTGGAGCATGTCTGCCGCGTCGTCGACCATCAGGTCTACATAGACGATGCCTGCCTGAGCTTCGAGCCGGGTTCCTTCAACGTGCTGGTCGGCCGGACCCTGGCCGGCAAGACGTCACTGATGCGCCTGATGGCCGGGCTGGACAAGCCCAGCAGCGGACGCATCCTGCTCAACGGCGTCGACGTGACCGGGGTGCCGGTGCGCCGCCGCAACGTGTCGATGGTCTACCAGCAGTTCATCAACTACCCCAACCTCACGGTGTTCGAGAACATCGCTTCGCCGCTGCGGCAGAACGGCGTCGGCCGTGAGGAGATCGAGCGCAAGGTGCGCGAGACGGCGCAGATGCTGCGCATCGAGAAGTTCCTGCAACGCCACCCGCTGGAGCTTTCCGGCGGCCAGCAGCAGCGCACGGCCATGGCCCGGGCGATGGTCAAGGACGCCGACCTGGTGCTGTTCGACGAGCCCCTGGTGAACCTCGACTACAAGCTGCGCGAGGAGCTGCGCCAGGAGATGCGCGAGCTGTTCCGCACCCGCCGCAGCATCGCCGTGTACGCCACCACCGAGCCCAACGAGGCGCTGGCCCTGGGCGGTACGGTGACCATTCTCCACGAGGGCCGGGTGATCCAGAGCGGGCCGACCACCGAGGTGTACCAGCGGCCGCAGCAGGTGCTGGCCGCCGAGCTGTTCTCCGAGCCGCCGATCAACCTGGTGGACGGGCGCATCAGCGAAGGTGAGGTGAGCTTCCGTGATTTCGTCCACTTCCCGCTGACCACCGAGCTGCGCGAACTGGGCGAGGGCGCCTACCGCTTCGGCGTGCGCCCCGGCCACATCGGCCTGGTGCCCTCCAACGACGACGACCTGGAGCTGGCGGTGAAGGTGGAGCTGGCCGAGATCAGCGGCTCCGAGACCTTCCTCCATGTGCGCAGCGAGCATTTCGCCCTGGTGCTGCACCTGCAGGGCGTGCACGAGTACGACGTGGATGCGCCGATCCGCATCTACATCCCCACCCACAAACTCTTCGTCTTCGACGCCCAGGACCGCCTGGTCCTGGCGCCGAGCCGTCGTACCTGAGGAGCCGCCCATGGCCGAGATACGCCTGCAGAGCCTGGCCCACAGCTACGCCAGCCAGCCGAAGGGCCCGGAAGACTACGCCATCCTGGCGATGGATCACGTCTGGGAGCAGGGCGGCGCCTATGCGCTGCTGGGGCCTTCGGGCTGTGGCAAGTCGACCCTGCTGAACATCATTTCCGGGCTGCTCAGCCCGTCCGAAGGGCAGGTGCTGTTCGACACCCGCGAGGTCAACCTGCTGCCGCCGGAGGAGCGCAACATCGCCCAGGTTTTCCAGTTCCCGGTGGTCTACGACACCATGACGGTGTTCGATAATCTGGCCTTCCCCCTGCGCAACCAGGGCCTGCCGGAGTCGCGGGTGCTGAGCAAGGTCAGCGAGATCGCCGAGGTGCTCGACCTGCATCACCTGCTCAAGCGCAAGGCGCGCAACCTGACGGCGGACGAGAAGCAGAAGGTCTCCATGGGCCGCGGGCTGGTGCGCGACGACGTGTCGGCGATCCTCTTCGACGAGCCGCTGACGGTGATCGACCCGCACCTGAAGTGGAAGCTGCGGCGCAAGCTCAAGCAGATCCACGAGCAGTTCAACATCACCATGATCTACGTGACCCACGACCAGCTGGAGGCCTCGACCTTCGCCGACAAGATCGCGGTGATGTACGAAGGCCGCATCGTCCAGTTCGGCACCCCGCGCGAGCTGTTCGAGCGGCCGCTGCACACCTTCGTCGGCTTCTTCATCGGCAGCCCGGGGATGAACCTGGTCGAGGTGCGCCCGGAGGGGGATGCGCTGCTGTTCGGCAACACCCGCGTGCCCCTGGCGCCGGCCATGGCGGCGCACCTGGCCAAGGGCGGCTGGAGCAGCCTGAAGCTGGGCATCCGCCCGGAGTTCGTGCACGTCAGCGACGAGCCCTTCGTCGATGCCCTGGCCGGCGAGGTGACCCATGTCGAGGACCTGGGCACCTACAAGATCCTCACCCTGAACCTGGACGGGCAACGCCTCAAGGCGCGCCTGCAGGAAGACGAGACGGTGCCTCGGGGCACCGCGTGGATCGGCTTCCCCTCGCAGTGGTTGATGCTCTACGCCGATGACCTGCTGGTGGAGGTGGCGCCATGACCGACAAGGTGATCAACAACAAGGCCTGGTGGCTGGTGCTGCCGGTGTTCCTGCTGGTGGCCTTCAGCGCCATCCTGCCGATGATGACGGTGGTGAACTATTCGGTGCAGGACATCTTCGATGCCTCCACCCGCACCTTCGTCGGTGTCGATTGGTACAAGCAGGTGCTGCAGGACCCGCGCCTGCACGACTCGCTGCTGCGCCAGTTCATCTTCTCCGCCTGCGTGCTGCTGATCGAGATCCCGCTGGGCATCGGCATCGCCCTGTGCATGCCGACCAAAGGGCGCTGGGCCTCGGCGAGCCTGATCGTCATGGCCATTCCGCTGCTGATCCCGTGGAACGTGATCGGCACCATCTGGCAGATCTTCGGCCGCGCTGATATCGGCCTGCTGGGCTGGACCCTGAGCAAGCTGGGCATCAGCTACAACTACGCCTCCAACACCATGGACGCCTGGGTGACGGTGCTGGTGATGGACGTGTGGCACTGGACCTCGCTGGTGGCGCTGCTGTGCTACTCGGGCCTGCGCGCCATCCCCAATGCCTACTACCAGGCGGCGCGCATCGACCGCGCCTCGGGCTGGGCGGTGTTCCGCCACATCCAGTTGCCGAAGATGAAGAGCGTGCTGCTGATCGCCGTGATGCTGCGCTTCATGGACAGCTTCATGATCTACACCGAGCCCTTCGTGCTCACCGGCGGCGGGCCGGGCAACGCCACCACCTTCCTCAGCCAGACGCTGACCAAGATGGCGGTGGGGCAGTTCGACCTGGGGCCGGCGGCGGCGTTCTCGCTGGTGTACTTCCTCATCATCCTGCTGGTGTCCTGGCTGTTCTACACGGCCATGACCCATAACGACTCGAAGAGCTGAGGCCGCCCATGACACCACGCAAAACCCTGGTGCTGCTCGCCTACATCCTGTTCCTGCTGGTGCCCATCTACTGGCTGCTGAACATGTCGTTCAAGAGCAACACCGAGATACTCGGCGGCCTGACGCTCTGGCCCCACGAGTTCACCCTGCGCAACTACCAGGTGATCTTCACCGACCCGAGCTGGTACGAGGGCTACCTCAACTCGCTCTACTACGTGTGCCTGAACACGGTGATCTCCCTGGCGGTGGCGCTGCCGGCGGCCTACGCCTTCTCGCGCTACCGCTTCCTGGGGGACAAGCACCTGTTCTTCTGGCTGCTGACCAACCGCATGGCGCCGCCGGCGGTGTTCCTGCTGCCGTTCTTCCAGCTGTATTCGTCCATCGGCCTGTTCGATACCCATATCGCCGTGGCCCTGGCCCATTGCCTGTTCAACGTGCCGCTGGCGGTGTGGATCCTCGAAGGTTTCATGTCGGGGGTGCCGAAGGAGATCGACGAGACGGCCTATATCGACGGTTACAGCTTCCCGCGCTTCTTCGCCAAGATCTTCATTCCGCTGATCGGTTCGGGCATCGGTGTGACGGCGTTCTTCTGCTTCATGTTCTCCTGGGTCGAGCTGCTGCTGGCGCGCACCCTGACCTCGGTGGACGCCAAGCCGATCGTGGCGGTGATGACCCGCACCGTGTCCGCTTCGGGCATCGACTGGGGCGTGCTGGCGGCGGCGGGGGTGCTGACCATCCTGCCGGGCGTGCTGGTGATCTGGTTCGTGCGCAACCACGTGGCCAAGGGCTTTGCCCTTGGCCGGGTATGAGGTGACTTATGGAATGGATGGCCTGGACCCTGCCCACCGCGGTGTTCTTCGGCAGCATCGGCCTGGTGCTGCTGCTGATGGGCATCTGGGAACTGCGTTCGCCCTGCGTCGAGCGCAAGGGCTTCTTGCCGATCGTCACCACCCGTGGCGACCGGTTGTTCATCGGGCTTCTCGGGAGCGCCTACCTGCACCTGCTGGTGATAGGCGCGACCAGTTGGAACCTGTGGGTAGCCTCGGCGCTATCCGTCGTGTGGTTGTTGGTCGTGATGCGCTTCGGCTAATTGCGACCGTTCAAAATCCCCAAGGAGGTGTCTATGTTCGAAAACAATTACAAGACCCGACATAGCATGGCGATAGCGGCCCTGCTGGCGTTGTCCGGATTGAGTGGCGCGGCCTGGGCCGATGCCTACGAGGATGCGGCGAAGAAGTGGATCGACGCGGAGTTCCAGCCCTCGACCCTGAGCAAGGAGCAGCAGCTGGCCGAGCTGAAGTGGTTCATCAAGGCCGCCGAGCCGTTCCGTGGCATGGAGATCAACGTCGCTTCGGAAACCATCGCCACCCACGAGTACGAGGCGAAGGTGCTGGCCAAGGCCTTCAGCGAGATCACCGGCATCAAGCTCAAGCACGACCTGATGCAGGAAGGCGACGTGGTGGAAAAACTGCAGACGCAGATGCAGTCGGGCAAGAACATCTATGACGGCTGGGTCAACGACTCGGACCTGATCGGTACCCACTTCCGCTACGGCAAGGCGGTGTCGATCACCGACATGATGGCCAACGAAGGCAAGGACGTGACCTCGCCGACCCTGGACCTCAACGACTTCATTGGCATTTCCTTCACCACCGGCCCGGACAAGAAGATCTACCAGCTGCCCGACCAGCAGTTCGCCAACCTCTACTGGTTCCGCGCCGACTGGTTCGAGAAGCCCGAGCTGAAGGCCAAGTTCAAGGAAATCTACGGCTATGAGCTGGGCGTGCCGGTGAACTGGTCCGCCTACGAGGACATCGCCGAGTTCTTCAGCAAGCACGTGAAGGAAATCGACGGCAAGCGCGTCTATGGCCACATGGACTACGGCAAGAAGGACCCGTCCCTCGGCTGGCGCTTCACCGACGCCTGGTTCTCCATGGCCGGCGGCGGCGACAAGGGCCTGCCCAACGGCCTGCCGGTGGACGAGTGGGGCATTCGCGTCGACGGCTGCCGCCCGGTGGGTTCCAGCGTCACTCGCGGTGGCGACACCAACGGCCCGGCAGCGGTCTATGCGACCCAGAAGTACGTCGACTGGCTGCACCAGTACGCGCCGCCGGAAGCCCAGGGCATGACTTTCTCCGAGGCCGGCCCGGTGCCTGCGCAGGGCAATATCGCCCAGCAGATCTTCTGGTACACCGCCTTCACCGCCGACATGACCAAGCCCGGCCTGCCGGTGGTCAACGCCGATGGCACGCCGAAGTGGCGCATGGCGCCGTCGCCCAAGGGCCCGTACTGGGAAGAGGGCATGAAGCTGGGCTACCAGGACACCGGTTCCTGGACCTTCCTCAAGTCCACCCCCGAGAAGCAGCGCCTGGCGGCCTGGCTCTACGCGCAGTTCGTCACCGCCAAGACGGTTTCGCTGAAGAAGACCCTGGTGGGGCTGACGCCGATCCGCGAATCGGACATCAACTCCCAGGCGATGACCGAGGCGGCACCGAAACTCGGCGGGCTGGTTGAGTTCTACCGCAGCCCGGCGCGCCTGCAGTGGTCGCCCACCGGCACCAACGTCCCGGACTATCCGCGCCTGGCGCAGCTGTGGTGGCAGTTCATCGCCGAGGCCGCCAGCGGCGAGAAGACCCCGCAGGAAGCCCTGGATGGCCTGGCCAAAGCGCAGGACACCATGATGGCGCGCATCGAGCGCTCCGGTGTGCAGGGCGAGTGCGGGCCGAAGCTCAACGAGGAGCGGGACGCCCAGTACTGGTTCGACCAGCCGGGCGCGCCGAAGCCGAAGCTGGCCAACGAGAAGCCGAAGGGCGAGACCGTGAACTACGAGGAGCTGGTGAAGTCCTGGCAGAAGAAATGACGCTGGACGGTAGGCCCGCGGACTCCCGGGGGCCTGTTCGCTGAAACGAAAAACGGCACCCGAGGGTGCCGTTTTTCATGGAGCCGCCGCTGCTCAGTCGTGCAGGGTTTCCGCCGCGTGGAGGGTGTTCTCCAGCAGGCAGGCACGGGTCATGGGGCCGACGCCGCCCGGGACCGGGGTGATCCAGCTGGCGCGTTGCAGGGCCGGTTCGTATTCCACGTCGCCCACCAGCTTGCCGTCTTCCTGGCGGTTGATGCCGACGTCGATGACGATGGCACCTTCCTTGATCCACTCACCCTTGACCAGGCCCGGCTTGCCGGCGGCGACCACCACCAGGTCGGCACGGCCGACGTGGCCGGCGAGGTCCTTGGTGAAGCGGTGGGTGACGGTGACGGTGCAGCCGGCCAGCAGCAGCTCGAGGGCCATGGGGCGGCCGACGATGTTGGAGGCGCCGACGACGACTGCGTCCATGCCGTAGAGATCGGCACCGGTGCTTTCCAGTAGGGTCATGATCCCTTTCGGCGTGCAGGGGCGCAGCAGCGGCATGCGCTGGGCCAGGCGGCCGATGTTGTAGGGATGGAAGCCGTCCACGTCCTTGTCGGGGCTGATGCGCTCCAGCAGCAGGGACGCGTCCAGGTGCGCCGGCAGCGGCAGCTGTACGAGGATGCCGTCGATGGTCGGGTCGACATTGAGGCGGTCGATCAGCGTCAGCAGGTCTTCCTGGCTGGTGCTGGCCGGCAGGTCGTGGGCCTCGGAGATGAAGCCGACTTCCTCGCAGTCCTTGCGCTTGTGCGCGACATAGACCTGAGAGGCCGGATCGCTGCCAACCAGGATGACGGCCAGGCCGGGAATGCGCAGGCCTTGCTGGCGACGCTCGTCGACGCGCTTGGCTATCTGTTGGCGGAGGCGGGCGGCGATCGTTTTGCCGTCGATCAGTTGTGCGGTCATGTCGCGTGATTAACCATCGGAAGGGGCGAAAAAGGGCGCATATTCTCGCATGGCGTGGCTTTTGGGCAAAGGCGGCTGGTCAGCATTTTCCCGTAACCCCTTTATCTTTCTAAATTTTTTTAAAAATCCTGTTGACGAGGTAGGGGTGCCTCTATAACATGCGCCCCGCTTGTCGAGCACAGCAACTAGCTGGGTAAGACGGCAAACGTAGAAGTCTACAGGCTTCTGCTGAAGCCGAAGCTTTTAGTAATCTGTTCCGCAGATGAATAAGCGCCCGTAGCTCAGCTGGATAGAGCATCCGCCTTCTAAGCGGATGGTCGCAGGTTCGAGTCCTGCCGGGCGTGCCAATTTGGCAAGTTTGGCTCAAGCAAAACGTAATATGGTGGGCGTAGCTCAGTTGGTAGAGCACAGGATTGTGGCTCCTGGTGTCGTGGGTTCGATTCCCATCGTCCACCCCATATTCGAGAAAACGCCAGGCCTAGTGCCTGGCGTTTTCGTTTCAAGCGTTGCAAGCGGACGTGGTGGAATTGGTAGACACACCAGATTTAGGTTCTGGCGCCGCAAGGTGTGAGAGTTCGAGTCTCTCCGTCCGCACCATGTAATACGCGCAGCCAGGTGGCGCGGGGCAAGCCTCGCGGGAATCTGGAAGCGACCAAGAAAAGGCAGCTCCTTCGGGGGCTGCCTTTTTTCGTTTCTGCGGGCATGAAGTGGACGGGTTTGTGTGATGTACGCCATTGGCGTACCTTTGCGTAATGATCTTCATCGAGACACCCCTCTTCACCCGGCGTCTTCGCGAGTTGCTCGACGATGACAGTTACGCGGCCTTCCAGCGGTTGCTGGCCCAGCGGCCGGAAATGGGGGATGTGATCGGGGGCACGGGTGGCATCCGCAAGGTGCGGGTGGCCAGTGGCGGTCATGGCAAGCGCTCGTCCGCCTCGCAGATTGCCTTGTTGCTGATCTACCCCAAGAACGAGAAGGATGACCTGACCGCGGATGAGTGCAAGGCGCTCAGGCAGATCATCGAGCGCTGGAGGTGACCATGAGCCAATTCTTCGACGACCTGATGGAAAGCGTCCAGCAGATGGACGAGATACGCCGTGGCGAGCGCAAGCCTTCGCGTGAGTTCACCGTGGATGCGCTGCAGGTGAAGGCGATCCGCAAGGCGACGGGCCTGACACAGGCCAGGTTCGCCGCGATGATCGATGTTCAGTTGGGTACCCTGCGCAATTGGGAGCAGGGGCGACGTGAGCCCACCGGTCCCGCCAAAGCGCTGCTGCGCGCCATTCACAATGACCCTGTGCACGTTATCCAGGCCCTTGGGGGTTAGCGCTCGGTCGATGCGCGGCTCAAAGGCAGCTCCTTCAGGGCTGCCTTTTTTCGTTTCAGGGCGCCTGTTGTGCGCCAACCCGCCGCAGTGTCGTTCTCCGAGGGCTGTGCTCTACTCGAATCTCGCCGCCCGCCCGGCCGCAGGCATCGGGCAGGGATGCTGGCCGGGTAGGGCGGTCTGTTCATTTCGGATTTCTTTTCTATAGAGGCTGTTCTTGGCGCTGGCGCCCGGGAGGCGTGCGCGTGGGCTCAGAACCGGTAGTCGATCTGTGTGGCGAGGGCGGCCTGGGTGCGGCGTTCGGTCAGGGGGCTGTCGGCGGCGTCGCCCATCAGGCGCTGCACATCCAGCGCGGTGACCAGGTCCGTGTTCGCACTGAGGGGGTAGGTCCAGCTCAGGGCGGCACCGCTGGAAATCAGTCCGGCATCGGTGTCGTGGGCAGCGAAGCGGCTGCGGGATGCTTGGGCGCGGCTGACGCCATACCAGGTGCGCAGGTAGTCATCGTCGCCAAAGCGGCTGCTGAGGCTGGCGTCCAGCCGCCCGTAAGCGCCTTCGGCGAGGGTGCCGCCCAGGCTCAGTTCCAGCAGGTTGTAGGCCGAGCCGGTGTCGCGGTCGCTGTCTTTCTTCAGGGCATGTTCGAGGCTGGCACCCAGGGTGACCGGGCCGATGTCATAGCTGGCGGCGATGCCGAGTTGGCCGCGCTGCTTGATCGAGCCCATGCCCTCCAGTCGGTCGGATCCGTGGAAGCGGGAGCGGCTGTCCTTGCGTCGATCACTGCTGCCGAGGTGCAAGCTGAAGCTGAAGTCATCTTGTGCGTATTGCCAGCCGAGGCCGTCCTTTATACCGAGGAAGAATCCTTGGGGAGTCTCCAGGCGGGCGTCGAGCAGGGGCGTGGTGACCCGTTCGTCGCTGCCGCTGTAGCGCGGCAGGTTGGCCAGGCCGGCGCTGAGCTGGTACTGCCAGTCCTCGGCGTGAAGCGGGGCGGAAGTCAGCAGCAGGCCGCTGCAGAGCAGGGTGGGATGCAGGCGAAGCATGGAAATCGTCCTTGTTAAGGGTGATCAGGGCTTTTTGTCGGTGCGCACGAAGCGGTAGCCAAGGGCTTCGAAGCCGTCTGGGCGCAGGCTGAGGGTGTCGCCGAGGCTGCGCCCGCTACCGGCAAGGGTGGCGTGGGCGCTGTCCTGGGGATGGAGGATGTAGTCGCCGATAGGCTCGCCAGCGGAGCGGCCGCGTGCCAGGAGGAAGCCGTCTTCCAGGCGCAGGTTCAGGCTCAGGGCGTCGTCCTTGCCTCCGGCGATGCGGTAGTCGCCGACCATGGCGGCCCATTCCCGGGGAATGGCCATGGCGTCCACGCGCTCGCCGATGAACAGCGTCTGGCCATGTTGGCGGCCGACCAGCATCTGGCGGCCCTGCAGCTCCACCGTGTCCAGTTGCAGGCGCCCCAGCTCACCCAGGTCCAGTGGCCACAATCCGAGCAGTTTCTTGCGTGCCCTGAGCCAGCCTTCATCGTCGCGCAGCAGTTCGACGCGGAGGCCGGAAAGCTCTGCATACAGCCGCTCACCCTGGCTGCGGATATGGATCAAGCCGCTGCCGGTGGCGTAGCGGCCGCTCAGGCGCTGGCGGTCCTGTGGGCTGGGCCGTTGCAGTGTGGTGCGACGGGGCGGTTCTGGCTGGCAGGCTTGCCGTCGCGAGCTTGCAGCAGCAAACGCAGCGACAGGTTGGCGAGCTGGTTGGTAACGGCTGCGGCGCTGTCGGAGTTGGTGAGGATGACTACACCCAGGCGCTGCTCCGGCAACAGGGTCATTTGCGCGTTGAAGTCACCGGTGGAGCCGCTGTGCTCGACGACGCGCAGGCCGGGCGTCGCCAGTTCGTCGCCACAGGTGCCGAGGAACCAGCCGAGGCCGACCGAGCAGTCCAGGTCCAGGGCGTTGCCGACATTCTGCGGGTGCAGCATTTCCTGGATCGAGGCCGGTTGCAGCACCTGCCGGCCCTGGTAGCGGCCGTCGGCGAAGACCATCTGCACGAAGTGGCTGAGGTCCACCGAGCTGGCCCACAGGCTGCCGGCGGAGAGGTCCCGGATGTTGAGGTCCGCCGAGGGCCTGCCCTTTATATAGCCGCGAGCGCGGTAGGGCTGCTGGCGGCTGTTGCCCAGGAAGCTGGCGTGGCGCATGCCCAGTGGGCGCAGCAGCGAGCGTTGGGCGCACTCCTCGAAGTCGCAACCGCTGGTGCGTTCGATGGCGGCGCCGACCAGGGCGTAGCCGAGGTTGGAATAGGCGGCCTGGGTGCCGGGCATGTGGCTCAGCCAGGTGCCGCTGGCCAGCGCGGGCAGCTCACCGAGGGCGCGCGGGTGTTTGGCGACCTGGCCTTCGAGGCGGTCGGTCGGCAGGCCGGACTGGTGGCTGAGCAGGCGGCGCAGGGTAATGGCACGATCAGCCGCCGCCTGGTCGCTGTGAAAGCGTGAGCGTACGTAGAACTCGCGCAGGCTCGATTGCAGCGGGGCGTCCAGGTCCAGGGCGCCGCGTTCGCGCAGTTGCATGACCAGGCTGGCGGTGATCGGCTTGGACAGCGAGCCGATGCGGAAAGCGGTGTATTCGCTGGCGGCGATGCGCCGTTCGCGGTCGGCGTAACCAAAGCCGCGTGCCCAGATCACCTGCTGGTCGTCCACCAGCGCCAGGGCCAGGCCGGGAATGTCATGGACCTGCATTTGCTGGCGGATGTGTTCCTGCAGGTAGACGATCAGCTCGCTGTAGTCACCCTGGCGGATATCCGGTGCGGGGGTGACCGGCAGGGCCTGGCAGCCGGTGCCGCCCAGCAGGCAGCCAAGCAGGGGCAGGCGCAGCGCATGGAACATGGGGTTCTCCCTGGATGATCAGGGAGCCGATGCTAGGGCGGCGGGACGGGGTAATCCGCCCGGCTTTGTCTGCAGTCTGTGAAAGATTGTGAAGCGCCGCCTCAGCCCTGGCGGGCCCAGCTGAGGCGGAAGGAGGCGCCGCCCTGGGGGGCGTCCAGCACTTCGGCGCGGCCACCGTGCCATTGGGCGACCCGGTGGACGATGGCCAGGCCCAGGCCGAAGCCGCCGGTGCGGCGATCGCGGCTTTCATCCAGGCGCGAGAAGGGCTCGAAGACCCGCTGGCGGGATTCCTCGGGGATGCCGGGGCCGTCGTCATCGACCTGGATCTGGTAGCTATCGCCGACCTGGAGGAGGGCGATATCCACCCGCCGCTCGGCATGGCGGATGGCGTTGCGCAGCAGGTTGATCACCGCGCGGGCCATGAAGCGCGGCTCCATGCGCAGGCTGTCCACTTCGCAGGCGCGGATCTCGCAGCGCACGCCGGCGGCTTCTGCCTCCAGCGCCACGTCGGCCACCACGCTTTCCAGCCAGCTGGCGGCGTCGATGGTCTCGCGGTGCGAGCCGACGGCGCTGTGTTCCAGGCGGGCATAGGTGAGCAGTTCGGAAACCATGCCCTCCAGCTCGCCCAGGTCGGCGCGCATGTCGTCCACCAGGGCCTGGTGATCCGGGTGGTCCGAGCGGCGCGCCATCTGTTCCAGTTCGAAACTGAGGCGGGCGATCGGGGTGCGCAGCTCATGGGAGACGGCGTTGGTCAGCTCGCGCTGGTTGCTGATCAGGCTTTCGATGCGGTCTGCCATCTGGTTGAAGTGCTCCGCCAGCTTGCGGCAGTCGGAGCCACGGAACACTGGCGTGCGGGTGCCGAGGTCGCCGTCGCCGAAGCGCTGGGCGGCCAGGCGCAGGGTTTCCAGGTTGCGCCAGTGCGGGCGGACCCAGAGGAACAGCACCAGGCCCACCAGGAAGCCCAGCAACAGGTAGGCACCGATGGTGAAGAGCAGGGTGCCGGCCGGTTCGGCGGGCAGGTCGATCACCAGCAGCTGCGGCCCATCGTCGATGCGGCTTATATAGCGGGTGTAGTTTTCGCGGGTGACCAGCAGGTTGTTGAGGATCAGCTTGCGCTCGCGTTCGTCCAGGGCGAGGTCGCTGGCGTCCTTCAGCTCCAGGCGCAGGCCGTAGTGGGGGCGCCAGTCATCCATCTGGCGCGCGCGGCCGGCGGCGTCCAGTTGGCGCAGGCGTTCGGTGAGGGCGTAGGCCTGGCCGCGCACGGCTTGGCGGTTGTATTCCTCGAGACTGGGGGCGAAGAGGGTGGAGATGACGTGGTCGACCACGAAGATGGCGCCGCCGAAGCCCACCGCAAGCAATAGATAGAGGCGCAGGAACAGGCGCAGCATGGTTCAGCTCTCCCAGCCCAGGGGGTTGAACAGGTAGCCCTTGCCCCAGACGGTCTTGATCCTCACGGGCTCGCGTGGGTTGTCCAGCAGCTTGGCGCGCAGCTTGCTGATGCAGACGTCGACGCTGCGGTTGAGGCCGTCGAAGCCGATGCCGCGGGTGCGATTGAGGATCTCGTCGCGGGAGAGGATCTCCCCGGCCTGGCCGGCCAGCAGCCAGAGCAGCTCGAACTCCATGGTGGTGAGTTCGATGTCCTGGCCGCCCAGTTCGGCGCCGCGACGGCGACGGTCGATGTTCAGGCGGCCGAACTCCAGGCTGTCGCGCTCGCCGGCCAAGGGGGCATGGCGCCTCAGCAGGGCGCGCAGGCGGGCGAGCAGGACGGGCGGCTCGATGGGCTTGATCACGTAGTCGTCAGCGCCGGATTCGAGACCGAGGATATGGTCGAGGTCGCTTTCCTTGGCGGTGAGCATGAGGATCGGCGTGTCGGCGATGCGGCGGATTTCGCGGCACACGTGCAGGCCGCTCTGGCCGGGGAGCATGAGGTCGAGCATCACCGCCTGGGGGCGGAATTCGACGAAGGCGTCGAGGGCGGTGTCGCCACGGTGCACCTGGCGTACCTCGAAGCCGTGTTCGGAGAGGTAGAGGGACATCAGGCGGGCGAGCTTCTGATCGTCCTCGACCAGCATTACCTTGCTGAGAGCGTGGCTATCCATGGTTGTTCGTCGGTCGGCGGGAGGCGTGGCGCATTATAAGCACCCTCCGCGAGTTGCACTCCAGTGGTGCGTAACACCGCGTATCCGTTGGTCTGGAGGCCTCTGTTCCGGTGCTTGGGCAGGGTCGCGGCGCGGTGTTCGGGAGGGCATGAAAAGCGGTGTTGCATCTGCCGTTGCCGCTGGGGTGACTTCTGCTTTTCGCTCCACTAGAATGCATGCCCTTGATTATGGGGCCGGTCCGGCCGGCTAACGTCTGCAACGAGGAATATCCATGCAAGTTTCTGTTGAAAGCACCTCCGCTCTCGAGCGCCGTATGACTGTTGGCGTTCCGGCTGAGCGGATCGAGACCGAGGTCACCAAGCGTCTTCAGCAGACTGCTCGTCGCGCCAAGGTCGCTGGCTTCCGCCCGGGCAAGGTGCCCATGAGCGTGATCCGTCAGCGCTACGAAGATTCCGCTCGTCAGGAAGTCCTGGGTGACCTGATCCAGTCCTCCTTCTATGAAGCCGTCGTCGAGCAGAAGCTCAACCCGGCTGGCCAGCCTGCCGTCGAGCCGAAAGTGTTCGAGAAGGGCAAGGACCTGGAATTCATCGCCACCTTCGAAGTCTTCCCCGAGTTCAAGGTTGCCGGCTTCGATTCCATCGCCATCGAGCGCCTGCAGGCCGACGTGGCTGACGCCGATGTCGACAACATGCTGGAAATCCTGCGCAAGCAGAACACCCGCTTCGAAGCGGTTGATCGCGCTGCCGAGAACGGCGACCAGCTGAACATCGATTTCGTCGGCAAGATCGACGGCGAAGCCTTCGCTGGCGGTTCCGCCAAGGGCACTGCCCTGGTCCTGGGCTCCGGCCGCATGATCCCGGGCTTCGAAGATGCCCTGGTCGGCGTCAAGGCCGGTGAAGAGCGCGTCATCAACCCGACTTTCCCCGAGGACTACCAGAACCTCGACCTGGCCGGCAAGACCGCTGAGTTCACCGTTACCGTGAACAGCGTTTCCGCTCCCCAGCTGCCGGAACTGAACGACGAGTTCTTCACCCTGTTCGGCATCAAGGAAGGCGGCCTGGAAGGTTTCCGCGCCGAAGTCCGCAAGAACATGGAGCGCGAACTGCGCCAGGCCATCAAGTCCAAGGTCAAGAACCAGGTAATGGACGGCCTGCTGGCTGCCAACCCGATCGAAGTGCCGAAGGCCCTGATCGGCAACGAAGTGAACCGTCTGCGCGTGCAGGCCGTCCAGCAGTTCGGTGGCAACATCAAGCCCGACCAACTGCCGGCCGAACTGTTCGAAGAGCAAGCCAAGCGCCGCGTCGTGCTGGGCCTGATCGTCGCCGAAGTGGTCAAGCAGTTCGAGCTGAAGCCCGATGACGCCCGCGTTCGCGAGCTGATCGAGGAAATGGCTTCCGCTTACCAGGAGCCCGAGCAAGTAGTGGCCTGGTACTACAAGAACGACCAGCAACTGAACGAAGTGCGTTCTGTTGTGCTGGAAGAACAAGTTGTAGATACTGTCCTGCAGAAGGCCAACGTGACCGACAAAGCGGTCTCCTACGAAGATGCAGTCAAGCCGGTAGAAGCTCCGCAAGCCGACTGATCGTTTCGCCTCGTTCGAGCACACCATAAGCCAGCCTTCGCGCTGGCTTATGCGTCTTTGAGACATGACATTATTTAGGGAGTGATCGCTGGACATGTCCCGCAATTCTTATATGCAGCAACAGTTCCCTGATATCCAGGCCGCCGGTGGCCTCGTGCCCATGGTGATCGAGCAGTCCGCCCGTGGCGAACGTGCCTACGACATCTACTCGCGTCTCCTGAAGGAGCGGGTGATCTTCCTGGTTGGCCCGGTCGAGGACTACATGGCCAACCTGGTCGTGGCGCAGCTCCTCTTCCTCGAGGCGGAGAACCCCGACAAGGATATCCACCTCTACATCAACTCCCCGGGTGGCTCGGTGACCGCTGGCATGTCGATCTACGACACCATGCAGTTCATCAAGCCCAACGTTTCCACCACCTGCATCGGCCAGGCCTGCAGCATGGGCGCGCTCCTGCTCGCCGGTGGCGCTGCCGGCAAGCGTTACTGCCTGCCGCACTCGCGGATGATGATTCACCAGCCGCTGGGTGGCTTCCAGGGCCAGGCTTCGGATATCGAGATCCACGCCCGTGAGATCCTCACCATCCGTGAGCGCCTGAACAAGATCCTCGCCGACCACACCGGCCAGCCGATCGATGTGATCGCCCGCGACACCGACCGCGACAACTTCATGAGCGGTGAAGAAGCGGTCAAATACGGCCTCATCGATCAGGTCCACAGCAAGCGCCAACTGGCGAGCTAAGCCGTTCCGCAATACCGCGGCCGGAAGATATCCGGCCGCTTCGCGGGCTTGAAAATGCCCGCATTTGCCTTCATCTTGTGTTTCATGCCTATCCCGATTGGATTGATCGAATGACTGACACCCGCAATGGCGAGGACAACGGCAAGCTGCTCTATTGCTCCTTCTGCGGCAAAAGCCAGCACGAAGTACGCAAATTGATTGCCGGCCCCTCGGTCTTTATCTGCGACGAGTGCGTGGACCTGTGCAATGACATCATCCGCGAGGAGGTGCAGGAAGCCCAGGCCGAGAACAGCGCGCACAAGCTGCCGGCGCCCAAGGAAATCCGCACCATCCTCGATCAGTACGTCATTGGTCAGGAACGTGCGAAGAAGGTGCTGGCCGTAGCGGTCTACAACCACTACAAGCGCCTGAACCAGCGTGACAAGAAAGACGATATCGAACTCGGCAAGAGCAACATCCTGCTGATCGGCCCGACCGGTTCGGGCAAGACGCTGCTGGCCGAGACCCTGGCCCGTCTGCTCAACGTTCCCTTCACCATCGCCGATGCCACCACCCTCACCGAGGCGGGCTACGTGGGTGAGGACGTCGAGAACATCATCCAGAAGCTGCTGCAGAAGTGCGATTACGATGTCGAGAAGGCCCAGATGGGCATCGTCTACATCGACGAAATCGACAAGATTTCGCGCAAGTCCGACAACCCGTCCATCACCCGTGACGTTTCGGGCGAGGGCGTGCAGCAGGCGCTGCTGAAGCTCATCGAGGGCACCGTCGCTTCGGTTCCTCCCCAGGGCGGACGCAAGCACCCGCAGCAGGAATTCCTGCAAGTGGACACGCGCAACATCCTGTTCATCTGCGGTGGCGCTTTTGCCGGCCTGGAAAAAGTCATCCAGAACCGTTCCGCTCGTGGCGGCATCGGCTTCAATGCCGAAGTCCGCAGCGTCGACCTGGGCAAGAAAGTCGGCGAAGCGCTGCGTGATGCGGAGCCGGAAGACCTGGTGAAATTCGGGCTTATCCCCGAGTTCGTCGGTCGTCTGCCGGTCATCGCCACGCTGGACGAGCTCGATGAGCCTGCTCTGATGCAGATCCTCACCGAACCGAAGAACGCACTGACCAAGCAATACGCCAAGCTCTTCGAGATGGAGGGGGTCGACCTCGAATTCCGTCCCGATGCGCTGAAGGCCGTTGCTCACCGTGCCCTGGAGCGCAAGACCGGCGCCCGTGGCCTCCGCTCCATCCTCGAAGGCATCCTGCTCGACACCATGTACGAAATCCCCTCGCAAACCGAGGTGAGCAAGGTGGTGATCGACGAGAGCGTCATCGAAGGCACTTCCAAGCCCTTGCTGATCTACGAGAACAGCGAGCAGCCGGCCAAGGCCGCGCCTGACGCTTGATGAAACAAAGGGGCCTCCGGGCCCCTTTGCATTTCCTACTACAGCGCTTGTTTTTTCCCAGACCTGCCCCCATCTTAGGTCCCAGGGTTATCCCATCTGTTACCGGCCATTGGCCGCTGTAGAGCTGAAATCATGAAGACAACCGTTGAATTGCCTCTCCTGCCATTGCGTGATGTCGTGGTCTATCCGCATATGGTCATCCCACTGTTCGTGGGCCGTGAAAAATCCATCGAGGCCCTCGAAGCCGCGATGACCGGGGACAAGCAAATTCTTCTGTTGGCGCAGAGGAATCCGGCCGATGACGATCCGGGCGAAGACGCCCTGTACCGTGTCGGCACCGTCGCGACCGTCCTGCAACTGCTGAAGCTGCCCGATGGCACCGTCAAGGTGCTGGTTGAGGGCGAGCAGCGGGGCTCCATCGAGCGTTTCACCGAGGTGGACGGTCACTGCCGCGCCGAGGTGACCCTCATCGAGGAAGTCGACGCCGGCGAGCGCGAGTCCGAAGTCTTCACCCGCAGCCTGCTCAGCCAGTTCGAACAATATGTACAGCTGGGCAAGAAAGTGCCCGCTGAAGTCCTGTCTTCGCTGAACAGCATCGATGAGCCCGGGCGTCTGGTCGACACCATGGCCGCCCACATGGCGCTGAAGATTGAGCAGAAGCAGGAAATCCTCGAAATCACCGAGCTGCCCGAGCGCGTCGAGCATGTGCTGGCGCTGCTGGATGCCGAAATCGACCTGCTGCAGGTCGAGAAGCGTATCCGCGGTCGCGTGAAGAAACAGATGGAGCGCAGCCAGCGCGAGTACTACCTGAATGAGCAGATGAAGGCCATTCAGAAGGAGCTGGGCGATATCGACGAAGGGCACAACGAGATCGAGGAGCTGAAGAAGCGCATCGATAACGCTGGCCTGACCAAGGAGGCGCTGACCAAGGCCAATGCCGAGCTGAACAAGCTCAAGCAGATGTCGCCGATGTCCGCCGAAGCCACTGTCGTACGTTCCTATATCGATTGGCTGGTCAATGTGCCGTGGAAGGCCGAGAGCAAGGTGCGTCTCGATCTGGCCAAGGCCGAAGATATTCTCGACGCCGACCACTACGGCCTCGAAGAGGTCAAGGACCGCATCCTCGAATACCTCGCCGTGCAGAAGCGCGTGAAGAAGGTCAAGGGCCCGGTGCTCTGCCTGGTCGGCCCGCCCGGCGTAGGCAAGACCTCGCTGGCCGAGTCCATCGCCCGTGCCACCAACCGCAAGTTCATCCGCATGGCCCTGGGCGGCGTGCGTGACGAGGCTGAGATTCGCGGCCACCGTCGTACCTACATCGGCTCCATGCCGGGTCGCCTGATCCAGAAGATGACCAAGGTCGGCGTGCGCAACCCGCTGTTCCTGCTGGACGAAATCGACAAGATGGGCAGCGACATGCGCGGCGACCCCGCCTCGGCGCTGCTGGAAGTGCTCGACCCCGAGCAGAACCACAACTTCAACGACCATTACCTGGAAGTCGACTACGACCTTTCCGACGTGATGTTCCTGTGCACCGCCAACTCCATGAACATTCCGGCCCCGTTGCTGGACCGCATGGAAGTGATCCGTCTGCCCGGTTACACCGAGGACGAGAAGGTCAACATCGCCACCAAGTACCTCGCACCCAAGCAGACCCAGGCCAACGGCCTGAAGAAGGGCGAGCTGGAGTTCGACGAAGCGGCGATCCGCGACATCATCCGCTACTACACCCGCGAGGCCGGGGTGCGCAGCCTCGAGCGGCAACTGGCCAAGGTCTGCCGCAAGGCGGTCAAGGAACATGCCCGCGAGAAGCGCTTCAAGGTGCTGGTGACGGCCGAATCCCTCGAGCACTTCCTCGGCGTTCGCAAGTTCCGCTACGGCCTTGCCGAGCTGCAGGACCAGATCGGCCAGGTCACCGGGCTCGCTTGGACCCAGGTCGGTGGCGAGCTGCTGACCATCGAGGCCGCTGTGGTCCCCGGCAAGGGGCAGCTGACCAAGACCGGCTCCCTGGGTGACGTGATGGTGGAGTCGATCACCGCCGCGCTGACGGTGGTGCGCAGCCGTGCGAAAAGCCTCGGTATCCCTGCGGACTTCCACGAGAAG
Organism: Pseudomonas sp. PDM13; assembly: GCF_025685765.1. NCBI lineage: Bacteria > Pseudomonadati > Pseudomonadota > Gammaproteobacteria > Pseudomonadales > Pseudomonadaceae > Pseudomonas > Pseudomonas sp. PDM13. Next base: position 172,678 of record NZ_JAOTQU010000004.1, read on the forward strand.
CGCGACATTCACATCCACATGCCCGAAGGGGCTACGCCGAAGGACGGTCCGAGCGCCGGCATCGGCATGTGCACCGCGCTGGTTTCGGCGATGACGCAGATTCCCGTGCGGGCCGATGTGGCCATGACCGGTGAGATCACCCTGCGTGGTCAGGTACTCGCAATCGGTGGGTTGAAAGAGAAATTGCTGGCTGCTCACCGGGGTGGGATCAAGACCGTGATCATTCCCGAAGAGAATGTGCGTGATCTGAAAGAGATTCCCGAAAATATCAAGCAAGACCTGGCCATTAAACCTGTTAAATGGATTGACGAGGTCCTGCAAATTGCGCTGCAATACGCCCCGGAGCCCTTGCCCGATGCGGCTCCCGAGATGGTTGCAAAGGATGACAAGCGCGAGTCTGATTCCAAGGAGCGAATCAGCACGCATTAGCCGGGGGGCTTTCTTGACACATTTTTCGAGCCCTTGTTATAAAGCGGCTCTCGTGTGTCAGCAGGCCATCCAGCACCCGCTTTGCTTACACCAAACAACTAAGAAACAAACTCAACAGAAATAAGGGGACTTAAGAGTGAACAAGTCGGAACTGATCGATGCCATCGCCGCATCTGCTGATATCCCGAAAGCTGTCGCCGGCCGTGCGCTGGACGCAGTTATCGAATCCGTCACTGGCGCTCTGAAGGCTGGTGATTCCGTGGTGCTGGTAGGTTTCGGTACTTTCGCTGTGAAAGAGCGCGCTGCTCGCACTGGCCGTAACCCGCAGACTGGCAAGCCGATCAAGATCGCTGCTGCCAAGATCCCTGGCTTCAAAGCTGGTAAAGCTCTGAAAGACGCCGTCAACTAAGCGTCTTTCGGGCTTTGCCCTTCCAGCAGGGGCTTTGTCCCGGCTGGCAGCGGAGCGGTAGACCACGAGGAATACCTCGCGTCCTGGAAGCCTTAGCTTCCGACCGCTCCGCCAGTTAAGAGAGAAGGCGCATCCTCGGATGCGCCTTTCTTATATATGGACTCTACCCGCGCTGCGCGGCTGGTTTTTTGGTACAGCCGTTTCTGGGGGACGCATGCTGCAGAACATCAGGGACAATTCACAGGGATGGATTGCCAAGACCATTATCGGCGTCATCATCGCGTTGCTCGCGCTGACGGGCTTCGATGCCATCTTCAATGCCACCAGCACCCGCCAGGACGCTGCCAAGGTCAACGGCGAGGAAATCACCCTCGACCAGCTGAGCCAGGCCGCAGACATGCAGCGCCGCCAGCTGATGCAGCAACTGGGCAAGGACTTCGACGCCTCCCAGCTCGACGACAAGCTGCTGCGTGAAGCCGCCCTCAAGGGCCTGATCGAGCGCAAGCTGCTGCTGCAAGGTGCCAAGTCGTCCGGCTTCGCCTTCTCGCAACCCGCTCTGGATCAACTGATCCTGCAAACTCCCGAATTCCAGGTCGATGGCAAGTTCAACTCTGATCGCTTCGATCAGGTGATTCGCCAGATGAGCTACACCCGCCTGCAGTTCCGCCAGATGCTCGAGCAGGAAATGCTCGTCGGCCAGCTCCGCGCCGGCCTGGCTGGTAGCGGCTTCGTCACCGACGAAGAAGTACGCGCCTTCGCCCGTCTGGAGAAGCAGACCCGTGATTTCGCCACCCTGACCTTCAAGGCCGATCCCAAGGCCGTCCAGGTGAGCGACGAAGAAATCCAGGCTTACTACGACGAGCACAAGGCCCAGTTCATGAGCCCCGAGCAGGTCGTGCTCGAATACGTCGAGCTGAAGAAGGAAGCCTTCTTCGGTCAGGTCGAGGTCAGCGAAGACGACCTCAAGGCCCAGTACGACAAGGAGATCGGCAACCTCTCCGAGCAGCGCGACGCGGCCCACATCCTGATCGAAGTGAACGACCAGCAGACCGTCGAGCAGGCCAAGGCGAAGATCGACGAGATCAAGCAGCGCCTGGACAAGGGCGAAGACTTCGCCGCCCTGGCCAAGGAGCTGTCCCAGGACCCGGGCTCCGCCGCCAACGGTGGTGACCTCGGCTTCGCCGGTCGTGGTGTCTACGAGCCGGCCTTCGAGGACGCGCTCTACGCCCTGAAGAAGGACGAAATCTCCGCTCCGGTGACCACGCCCTATGGCCTGCACCTGATCAAGCTGCTGGCGATCCAGGCACCTGAAGTGCCGAGCTTCGATAGCCTCAAGGAGAAGATGGTCCGCGAGCTGAAGACCCAGCAGGTCGAGCAGCGCTTCGTCGAGGCCACCAAGGAACTGGAAGACTCCGCGTTCGAAGCCTCCGACCTGGCCCAGCCGGCCCAGGAGCTGAACCTCAAGGTCCAGACCAGCGCGCCCTTCGGTCGTGAAGGTGGCGAAGGCCTGACGGCCAACCGCCAGGTGCTGCAGGCTGCCTTCAGCCCTGAAGTGCTGGAAGACGGCGGCAACAGCGGTGCCATCGAGCTGGACCCGGACACCGTGGTCGTCCTGCGTGCCAAGGAACACCGCAAGCCCCAGCAGCTGGAGCTGGCAGCCGTCAGCGACAGCATCCGCCAGCACCTGACCCAGGAAAAGGCCAGCGAAGCCGTCAAGGCCAAGGCCGACGAGTTGCTCGCCAGCCTGCGCGAAGGCAAGACCCCGGCCACCCAGGCGCCGCAAGGCCAGACCTGGAACGTGGTCGAAGCCGCCACCCGCAGCCAGGAGGGTGTAGACCCGGCCCTGCTGCAGACGCTGTTCCGCATGGGCAAGCCGGAGTCGGCCGACAAGCCGACCTTCTCTTCCCTGAAGCTGAGCAACGGCGACTACGTGGTGATCCGCCTGAACGGTGTGAGCCAGCCCGAAGACGCCCTGTCCGAGCAGGACAAGGCCATGTACGCCCGTTTCCTCGCCTCGCGCAGTGGTCAGCAGGATTTCGCTGCCTACCGCCGCCAGCTGGAAGCCGAAGCCAAGGTCGAGCGTTTCTGATCGACCTGGCGTGATTTGAAGAAGGCCGCTGCGAAGCGGCCTTTTTCATGCTTGGAGAAAAGGGGAGGGGGGAGCTTCTGTGCCTTCTGTGTCTCGATCCCCCGGGCTGCAGATTGAGCAGCGATACGTTTCGAGCGCCCATGAAAAAGCCCGCCATCAGGCGGGCTTTTTCACGTCCGGGGAGATCAGTCTTCGATCGCGCCCATGGCGGTGGTGTTGAAACCACCGTCGACGTAGAGGATTTCACCGCTGATGCCCGACGCCAGGTCGGAGCAGATGAAGGCGCCGGCGTTGCCGACTTCCTCGATGGTGACGTTGCGGCGCAGCGGGGTCTGCTTCTCGTTGGCGGCGAGCATCTTGCGGAAGCTCTTGATGCCGGAGGCAGCCAGGGTGCGGATCGGGCCGGCGGAGATGGCGTTGACGCGGGTGCCTTCCGGGCCGAGGCTGCCGGCCAGGTAGCGGACGCCCGCTTCCAGGCTGGCCTTGGCCATGCCCATCACGTTGTAGTTGGGCATGGTGCGTTCCGCGCCCAGGTAGGACAGGGTCAGCAGGCTGCCGTTGCGGCCCTTCATCAGCTCGCGACCGGCCTTGGCCAGGGCCACGAAGCTGTAGGCGCTGATGTCGTGGGCGATGCGGAAGCCTTCGCGGGTGGTGACGTCGGTGAAGTCGCCATCCAGTTGGTCACCCGGGGCGAAGCCAACGGAGTGGACGATGATGTCCAGGCCGTCCCACTTCTTGCCCAGGGCTTCGAATACGGCTGCGATCTCGTCGTCATTGGCGACGTCGCAAGGGAAGCACAGGTCGGCGTTGGAACCCCAGCCTGCGGCGAACTCTTCCACACGGCCCTTCAGCTTTTCGTTCTGGTAGGTGAAGGCGAGCTCGGCGCCCTCACGGTGCATGGCAGCAGCGATGCCCGATGCGATGGACAGTTTGCTGGCGACGCCAACGATCAGTACGCGCTTACCGGCGAGAAAACCCATGTGCGTTCTTCCTCTTCTGGTTAATTGGCAGTTTCCGGAGCCAGGAATGCGGCTTCCAGCAACTGCTTCGTATAAGTGTGCTGCGGTGCGGCGAAGATCGCCTCGGCAGGCCCCTGTTCAACCACCTTGCCGTGCTTGACCACCATCAGGTGGTGGCTCAGGGCCCTGACCACCGCCAGGTCATGGCTGATGAACAGGTAGGTCAGGTTGTACTTGGCCTGCAACGAACGCAGTAACTCCACCACTTGGCGCTGCACCGTCCGGTCGAGCGCCGAAGTGGGCTCGTCCAGCAGGATCAGCGCCGGTTTCAGCACCAATGCCCGGGCAATGGCGATCCGTTGCCGTTGCCCGCCGGAAAACTCGTGGGGGTAGCGGTTCCGGGTTTCCGGGTCCAGTCCTACCTCCAGGAGCGCGTCGATGATGGCCTGTTCCTGCTCCGCCTCGGTGCCCATGCCATGGATCCGCAGGCCTTCCCCGACGATCTGGCCCACGCACATGCGTGGGCTCAGGCTGCCGAAGGGGTCCTGGAACACCACCTGCATCTGGCGCCGGAACGGCCGTACATCCTTCTGCGAAAGCCCATCCAGGGGCTGGCCCTGGAAGCGGATGGCGCCCTGGCTGCCGAGCAGCCGGAGGATCGCCAGGCCCAGCGTGGACTTGCCGGAACCGCTTTCACCCACGATGCCCAGGGTCTGGCCCTGGTGCAGGGTGAAGTCGATGCCGTCCACGGCTTTCACATGGTCGACCGTGCGTCGCAGCAATCCCTTTTTCACCGGGAACCACACACGCAGGTCGTCAACTTCCAGCAACGGCGGCCCCTGCGGGCTGTCCACCGGCTTGCCCGAAGGCTCGGCGGCGAGCAGTTCCCGGGTGTAGGGATGCTGCGGTGCATGGAACAATTCTTCACACGACGCCTGTTCGACGATGCAACCGCGCTGCATGACACATACGCGATGCGCGATACGTCGCACCAGGTTCAGATCGTGGGTGATCAGCAGCAGCGCCATGCCCAGGCGGGCCTGCAATTCCTTGAGCAGTTCGAGGATCTTCAGCTGCACGGTGACGTCCAGCGCGGTGGTCGGCTCGTCGGCGATCAGCAGCTCCGGCTCGTTGGCCAGGGCCATGGCGATCATCACCCGCTGGCGCTGGCCGCCAGAGAGTTCGTGGGGGTAGGCCTTGAGGCGCTTGGCCGGCTCCGGGATGCCCACCAGCTCCAGCAGCTCCAGGGTGCGCTGGGTCGCGGCCTTGCCGCTGATGCCCTTGTGCAGGGCCAGCACTTCCTTGATCTGCTTCTCGATGCTGTGCAGCGGGTTGAGCGAGGTCATGGGCTCCTGGAAGACCATGGCGATGCGGTTGCCACGGATGCCACGCAGCTTGGCCTCGGGCAGCTTGAGCAGGTCCTTGCCGGCGTAGGTGATGCTGCCGGCGGGGTGGCGGGCCAGCGGGTAGGGCAGCAGGCGCAGGATGGAGTGCGCGGTGACCGACTTGCCCGAGCCGGACTCGCCCACCAGCGCCAGGGTCTCGCCCTTGCGGATGTCGAAGCTCACACCCTCGATCACCCGCTGGGTGTGCTGGCCGGTGACGAATTCGACCGCGAGGTCGCGGATTTCAATCAGGTTCTCGCTCATCTCACTTCCTCGGGTCGAAGGCATCGCGGGCGGCTTCGCCGATGAACACCAGCAGGGTCAGCATCACGCCGAGCACGGCGAAGGCGCTGATGCCCAGCCAGGGGGCCTGCAGGTTGGCCTTGCCCTGGGACACCAGCTCGCCCAGGGACGGCGCGCCGGGCGGCAGGCCGAAGCCGAGGAAGTCCAGGGCGGTGAGGGTGCCGATGGCGCCGGTGAGGATGAAGGGCATGAAGGTCATGGTGGAGACCATGGCGTTGGGCAGGATGTGGCGGAACATGATCGCACCGTTCTGCATGCCCAGCGCCCGGGCCGCGCGCACGTACTCCAGGTTGCGGCCGCGGAGGAACTCGGCGCGCACCACGTCCACCAGGCTCATCCAGGAGAACAGCAGCATGATGCCCAGCAGCCACCAGAAGTTCGGCTGCACGAAGCTGGCCAGGATGATCAGCAGGTAGAGCACCGGCAGGCCCGACCAGATTTCCAGGAAGCGCTGCCCGGCCAGGTCCACCCAGCCGCCGTAGAAGCCCTGCAGGGCGCCGGCGATCACGCCGATGATGGAGCTGAGGATGGTCAGCGTCAGGGCGAACAGTACCGAGATGCGGAAGCCATAGATCACCCGCGCCAGCACGTCGCGGCCCTGGTCGTCGGTGCCCAGCAGGTTGTCGGCGGAGGGCGGCGCGGGGGCCGGCACCTTGAGGTCGTAGTTGATGGTTTCGTAGCTGAAGGGCACCGGCGGCCAGATCATCTGCCCGTCCTTGGCGGCGATCAGCTCGCGGATGTAGGGCGTCTTGTAGTTGGCTTCCAGGGGGAATTCGCCGCCGAAGGCGGTTTCCGGGTAGCGCTTGAACACCGGGAAGTACCACTCGCCGTCGTAGCGCACGGCCAGCGGCTTGTCGTTGGCGATGAGTTCGGCGCCCAGGCTGGCGATGAACAGCACGAGGAACAGCCAGAGCGACCACCAGCCACGCTTGTTGGCCTTGAAGCGCTCGAAGCGACGTCGATTGATTGGCGAGAGTTGCATGTCAGCCCTCCCGGCTTTCGAAGTCGATGCGCGGATCGACCAGGGTGTAGGTGATGTCGCCGATCAGTTTCACGATCAGTCCCAGCAGGGTGAAGATGAACAGGGTGCCGAACACCACGGGATAGTCGCGGTTCAGCGCCGATTCGAAGCTCAGCAGGCCGAGGCCATCGAGGGAGAAGATCACCTCGATCAGCAGCGAGCCGGTGAAGAACATGCCGATGAAGGCGGCGGGGAAGCCGGCGATGATCAGCAGCATCGCGTTGCGGAACACGTGGCCGTAGAGCACGCGGTTCTCCGACAGGCCCTTGGCGCGGGCGGTGATCACGTACTGCTTGTTGATCTCGTCGAGGAAGCTGTTCTTGGTCAGGAAGGTGAGGGTGGCGAAGTTGCCGATCACCAGGGCCAGCACCGGCAGCGCCAGGTGCCAGAGGTAGTCCAGCAGCTTGCCGCCCAGGCTCAGCTCGTCGAAGTTGTTGGAGGTCAGCCCGCGCAGGGGGAACCAGTCGTAGTAGCTGCCGCCGGCGAACAGCACGATCAGCAGGATGGCGAAGAGGAAGGCGGGGATGGCGTAGCCGACGATGATCGCGGTGCTGGTCCAGACGTCGAAGGCGTTGTCGTGGCGCACCGCCTTGGCGATGCCCAGGGGCACCGAGACCAGGTACATGATCAGCGTGCTCCACAGCCCCAGGGAGATCGACACCGGCATCTTCTCGATGATCAGGTCGGTGACCTTGGCGTCGCGGAAGAAGCTGTTGCCGAAGTCGAAGTGCAGGTAGTTCTTGATCATCAGCCAGAAGCGTTCGTGGGCCGGCTTGTCGAAGCCGTACATCTTCTCGATTTCCTTGATCAGCTCTGGGTCCAGGCCCTGGGCGCCGCGGTAGTTGGAGCCGGCCACGGAGACCTCGGCGCCACCGCCGGAGATGCGCCCGGTGGCCCCGCCGGCGGCCGCGTCGAAGCCTTCCAGCTTGGCGATCATCTGCTCCACCGGGCCGCCGGGCGCGGCCTGGATGATGATGAAGTTGATCAGCAGGATGCCGAACAGGGTGGGGATGATCAGCAGCAGGCGCCGCAGGATGTAGGCGAGCATTACTGCGCTTCCTCGGTCTGTGCGGTGTCGGCCGGGGCGGCGTCAGCGTCGGCCTGCTCGGGGGCGTCGGCCTTGGCGTCGGGTTTCTTCCACCAGGTGAGCATGCCGAAATCGTAGAGCGGCGTGGTGGCGGGGCGGTCGAACTGGTTCCAGTAGGCCACGCGCCAGGTGTCCACGTAGTAGTTGGGCACCACGTAGTTGCCCCACAGCAGCACCCGGTCGAGGGCGCGGGAGTGGTCGATCAGGCTCTGGCGGGAGTCGGCGCGGATCAGGCCCTCCACCAGCTTGTCGATGGCCGGGTCGCGCAGGCCGATGAAGTTGCGGCTGCCGGCGCTGTCGGCGCTGCGCGAGTGCCAGAACTCCATCTGCTCGTTGCCCGGCGAGTTGGATTGGCCCCAGGTACCGGGGACCATGTCGTAGTCCCGCGAGCGCAGGCGGTTCATGTACTGCGAGACGTCGACGCGGCGGATGGTCAGGTCGATGCCCAGCTCGGAGAGGTTGCGCTTGAACGGCAGGATCACCCGTTCCAGGTTGGCCTGGGCGATCATCATCTCGAAGGCCAGGGGCTTGCCGTCGGGGCCGACCATCTTGTCGTTCTCGATGCGGTAGCCGGCGTCGGTCAGCAGCTTGTAGGCGCGGCGCTTCTGCTCGCGGATGATGCCGCTGCCGTCGCTCACCGGCGGCTTGAACTCGGTGGTGAAGACCTCGTCCGGGATCTGCCCGCGCAGCGGTTCGAGGATCTTCAGCTCGGCCTCGCTGGGCAGCCCCTTGGCGGCCATCTCGGAGTTCTCGAAGAAGCTGCCGGTGCGCTTGTAGGAGCTGAAGAACAGCTGCTTGTTGGTCCACTCGAAGTCGAACAGCGAGGCGATGGCCTCGCGCACGCGGCGGTCCTGGAACACCGGCCGACGGATGTTGAAGGCGAAGCCCTGCATGCCCACCGGATTGTGGTTGGGGATGGCCTGCTTGATGATCTTGCCGGCACGCAGGGCCGGGCTGTCATAGCCGGTGGCCCAGTCCTTGGCGGAGTACTCGAGGTTGAAGTCGAACTGGCCGGCCTTGAAGGCCTCCAGCGCCACCGACATGTCGCGGTAGTAGTCCACGGTGATGACGTCGAAGTTGTAGTAGCCGCGGTTCACCGGCAGGTCCTTGCCCCACCAGTCCTTGACCCGCTCGAAGCGGATCGCCCGCCCGGCATCCACCTTGGCGATGCGGTAGGGGCCGCTGCCCAGTGGCGGTTCCAGGGTGTTCTTGGAGAAGTCGCGGGTGGCCCACCAGTGCTTGGGCAGCACCTGGATCTGCCCGAGGATCAGCGGCAGCTCGCGGTTGCCCGGGTGCTTGAAGTCGAAGCGCACGCGCTGCTTGTCCTCGGCCACCACCTGGGCCACGTCGGAATAGTAGTGGCGGTACATCGGGTCGCCGTGCTCGACCAGGGTGTTGAAGGTGAACACCACGTCGTCCGAGGTCACCGGGGTGCCGTCGTTGAAGCGTGCCTTGGGGTTCAGGTAGAAGCGCACGTAGCTGTTGTCCGGCGCCTTCTCGATCTTCTCGGCGAGCAGCCCGTACTCGGTGAAGGGCTCGTCGGGGGAGTGGTAGGTCAGCGAGTCGTAGATCAGCCCCAGCTGGCCCGCCGCGGTGCCCTTGGGGATGAAGTCGTTGAGGCTGTCGAAGCCGCCGTAGCCGGAAAGGCGCAGGGTGCCGCCCTTGGGCGCATCGGGGTTCACCCAGCTGAAGTGCTTGAAGTTGGCCGGGTACTTGGGCGCCTCGTCGTAGAGGGTGATCGCGTGCCGGGGCTCGGCATGGGCGATGCCGGCGAGGGTCAGCAGCAATGCGCCGCAGCCGCTCAGGCAAAGGGAGCGCAGGGTCTTGCTCATCGGGATTTCTCCGTGGGCTTCAGCCACCAGGCGCGCAGGCCCAGGGTATAGGGCGGCGTGGTGACGAAGGCGAACCTGTTGCGGTACGCCAGGCGGTGGTAGTTGATGTACCAGTTGGTAATGCTGTAGTGCTGCCAGAGCAGCGTGCGGTCCAGGGCGCGGCCGGCGGCCACCTGCTCGTCGCGGGTCTGGGCGCCGAGGAGCTTCTCGACCATGGCGTCCACCACCGGGTCGGCGATGCCCGCGTAGTTCTTGCTGCCCTTCACCGAGGTTTGGCTGGAATGGAAGTAGAGCGACTGCTCCAGTCCGGGGCTGAGGGTCTGGGCCAGGGTCATCAGGATCATGTCGTAGTCGAAATGGTCCAGGCGCTGCTTGTACTGGGCGCGGTCGACGGTCCGCAGGGTGACGTCGATGCCGATGCTGGCGAGGTTTTCGCTGTAGGGCTGGAGGATGCGTTCAAGGTTCGGATTGACCAGCAGGATTTCGAAACGCAGCGGTTCGCCACGGCTGTTGAGCAGACGCTGGCCGGAGAGCTTCCAGCCGGCGTCGGCCAATAGACCCAATGCACGGCGCAGGGTTTCCCTGGGAATGCCACGGCCATCGGTTTCCGGCACCTTGAAGGGCTCGGTGAACTGCTTCGCCGGCAGTTGCTCGCGGTAGGGCGAAAGCAGCAGCCACTCCTGGCCCTCGGGTTTGCCGGTGGCTTCGAATTCGCTGTTGGGATAGTAGCTGCGGGCCCGCGCATAGGCGTTGTTGAACAGGGCACGGTTGGTCCACTCGAAATCGAACATCAGGCCCATGGCCTCGCGCACGCGGCGATCCTGGAAGGTCGCGCGGCGGGTGTTCATGAACAGCGCCTGGGTCTGGGTGGGAATCTGGTGGGGGATCTCCGCGCGGATCACGTCGCCCCGGGCGATGGCCGGGAAGCGGTAGCCGTTGGCCCAGTTCTTCGCCTGGTGCTCGATGTAGAAGTCGAACTCGCCGGCCTTGAAGGCTTCGAAGGCGACGTTGCTGTCGCGGTAGAACTCCACCTCGACGCGGTCGAAGTTGTACTTGCCGCGGTTCACCGGCAGCTTCTCGCCCCACCAGTCCTTGACCCGTTCGAACACCAGCCCGCGCCCGGGGCGTACCTGGGTGATGCGATAGGGGCCGCTGCCCAGGGGCACATCGAAGCTGGTGGCCTTGAAGTCGCGGTTCTTCCAATAGTGTTGCGGCAGTACCGGCATCTCGCCCAGGCGCAGGATCAGCAGCGGGTTGCCCGCGCGCTTGAGCACGAAGCGGATGCGGTGGCGGTTGAGGATATCGACCCGCTGCACTTCCTGCAGGCTGGTGCGGTACTGCGGGTGGCCGCTGCTCACCAGGGTGCGGTAGGAGAAGGCGACGTCGTAGGCGGTGATCGGCTGGCCGTCGTGAAAGCGCGCTTCCGGGCGCAGGTTGAACACCACCCAGCTGCGGTCCTCGCTGTACTCCACGCTCCTGGCGATCAGCCCGTAGCTGGACGCCGGCTCGTCGCCTGAGGGGTCATAGGCGCCGGTGCCGGCCATCAGCGGCTCGTTCAGCTCGGTCACCCCATACTGCAGGAAGTTGGGCGTGGAGACCGGGCTGCTGCCCTTGAAGGTGTAGGGGTTGAGGGTGTCGAAGGTGCCGAAGGCCATCACCCGCAGGGTGCCGCCCTTGGGGGCATCGGGGTTGACCCAGTCGAAGTGGCTGAAGGTCTCGGGGTACTTGAGTGCGCCGAACTGGGCATAGCCATGGCTCTCGCTGATGGTCGCGGCCACCGGGCCACTGGCGGCCAGGCTGATCAGCAGGAGGAGGAGGCGACGCATCAGGCGTGTGTCCGGTCCATGGCAGGGTGGTCTGGGGTGGGGTCGTGAGCCTGGCAGGGCATGGGAACCTCGGACGGGCCAGCCGCCGGCTTCATCTTCTCTGGGCCCTCGGCGGGAGCCGGCGGGCGGGCGTTTCGACCGGTACAGTAACAGCTTGTATCCACTGGAAAAAGGGCTGGCCCCAGGCCGGATGGCCAGCATTTTGACTACACTTCGGGAAAACGTGCAGGGGTTCCTATCTTGGGTTCACGTAGCCATGGTTTGCAGTCATGGATCGACAGGCTCAATCAGGCGGATTTGCCCGCTCTCGCCGCGGTGGTGCAGGACCTGCACAAGCTGGCGCAACACGACAAGGCGTCGGTCCAGCAGTTGGCCGACGTGCTCTTGCGCGACGCCGCGCTCACCTCCAAGGTGCTGCGGGTCGGCAATAGCGTTTATTACAACCCCTCCCAGGAGACCATCCGCACCATCTCGCGGGCCATCGTGCTGATCGGCTTCGACAACGTGCGGCTGATCGGTCTCTCGCTGTCGCTGATCGACGGCCTGCTCACCCGCGCACCGCGCGAGCAGCTGCAGGAGCTGCTCGCGCGTTCCTTCCACGCCGCCGTGCAGGCACGCAACATCGCCGGCTACGTGCTCACCCGGGACCAGGAAGAGGTGTTCATCGCCGCCTTGCTCTACCACCTGGGCGAGCTGGCCTTCTGGGGCTGCGGCGGCGAACAGGCCGATGAGCTGGCCAGTGCCCTGGCACAGCCGGGTGCCGATGAGGACGAGGCGGTGCGCCAGGTGCTGGGCACCAGCTTCCGCCAGCTCAGCGGCGGTCTGGTGAAGAGCTGGAACCTCGGCGAGATCGTCGCCCTGGCCCAGGGCGGCGGCGCGCAGAACGACCCGTCGGTGAAGGCCGTGAACCTCGGCGTACGCATCAGCGAGGCGGCCCTGGAAGGCTGGGATTCGGCACAGATGGGCAAGCTGGTGCAACAGTTGGCGACCTTCATCGGCGTCACCCCCGAGGAGGCCATGCAGCAGGTGCTGGCCAGCGCCGACGAGGCGGTGAAGGTGGCGGCGACCTTCGGTGCCAGCAAGCTCTGCGCGCTGATCCCCAACACCGACCCCGAACTGCTGTTGCAGCAGCAGGCCCAGCGCAAGGCGCGGCTGCTGCAGCCCGACCTGCTGTTGATGCAGCAAGCCCTGCAGGACCTGGGGATGATGGTGTCGAGCAGTGCCGATGTCGGGCTGATTCTCGACACCCTGTGCAAGGGCCTGCACCAGGGCGTCGGGCTGGAGCGGGTGATGATCGCCGTGCTCGCCGACCGCCAGACCCGCTTCCGCGCCAAGCGGGCGGTGGGCGAGGGCAGTGCGCACTGGCTCACCGAGTTCGAGCTGCCGGCGGAGTTGCCCGAGCAGCCGCACCTGTTCAGCTACGTGCTGCGCAGTCGCGAGGCGTTGTGGATGGGGATTCCGGCGAGCTACAGCCTCAACGAGCTGGTCAGCCAGCCCATGCGCCGCTGGTTCGGCCAGGGCATGTTCTTCGTCGCGCCGCTGCGCGCGGGCAGCCGGGAGATCGGGGTGATCTACGCCGACTGCCGGCTATCGGGCAGGGCCCTGAAGCATGAACAGTTCGTCGCCTTCCAGCGCTTCGCCCAGCTGGCCGGGCGCTGCCTGGAGGCGCTGAGCAAGGGTCAGGGCAGATAGAGCGTGAGGGTCTGGCCCGGCTTGAGGGCGTGGCCGCTGCGTGGGTTCCAGCGCTGCAGGTGCTTCATCTCGACCTTGAAGCGCTTGGCGATCACATAGAGCGAGTCGCCTTCCTTGACCTTGTAGTAGGTCACCGCATCACGGCCGGGCTTGTCGATCGCGGCCACCATGCGCGCGGTGCTTTTCGCGCTCGGCTGGCCGGGGGCCTGCAGGGCCAGGCTCTGGCCGACCTTCAGCGAATTGCCGGAGAGGCGGTTCCAGCGCTTGATATCACTCACGTCGACCTTGGTCTGCTTGGCGATCTGCCAGAGGTTGTCGCCGCTCTTCACCTTGTAGGTACGGGCCGTTGCGCTCGGGCGCTCCTCGGCACGGGCCAGGTTCTGGAACAGCGGCTGGGTCGGCTTGACGCCCGGCTCCACGGGGATGCTCAGGGCTTGGCCCACGCGCAGGTGGTTGCCGGAAAGCCCGTTGATCTCCTTCAGGGTGTTCACCGTCACGTGGTAACGGTTGGCGATGCCGTGCAGGCTGTCGCCGTTGCGCACCTTGTACTCCTGCCATTCCACCAGGTCCTGGGGCTTCATCAGCGACAGGTTGGCGGCCAGCAGCTCGGCCTTCTCGGTGGGCACCAGCAGCTGTTGCGGGCCATCCACTGTGATGCGTTTCTTGAAGGCGGGGTTGAGCTGGTACAGCTCGTCCTCGTCCACCTGGGCCATGGCGGCCACGCGGGAGAGGTCCATGCGCTGCTTCAGCTCGACCACTTCGAAGTAGGGCTCGTTGGCGATGGGGCTGAGGTTCACACCGTAGGCTTCGGGCGCGCCCACCACCTGGGACAGGGCCAGCAGCTTGGGCACGTAGTCGCGGGTTTCCTGGGGCAGCGGCAGGTTCCAGTAGTCGGTGGGCAGGCCCAGCTTCTGGTTGCGCTCGATGGCGCGGCTCACCGTGCCTTCGCCGGCGTTGTAGGCGGCCAGGGCCAGCAGCCAGTCGCCGTTGAACATCTCGTGCAGGCGGCCGAGGTAATCCATGGCCGCGTTGGTGGAGGCGGTGATGTCACGGCGGCCGTCGTACCAGCTGGTCTGGCGCAGGTTGAAGTGGCGGCCGGTGGACGGGATGAACTGCCACAGGCCCACGGCATCGGCGCGGGAGTAGGCGAAGGGGTTGTAGGCGCTCTCGATCACCGGCAACAGGGCCAGTTCCAGCGGCATCTTGCGCTCTTCGAGACGCTCGACGATGTAGTGGATATAGAGGCTGCCGCGTTGGCTGGCGTTCTCGACGAAGGAGGGGTTGCTGACGAACCACAGGCGCTGCTGCTCGATGCGCGGGTTGACGCCGATCTCGTCCTGCAGGGCGAAGCCCTTGCGCATGCGCTCCCAGATGTCCTGGGGTTCGCGCACTTCGGCCGGTACTTCTTCCAGCCACTGGGTCTGTTGTTGCATGCCGACGGCAAGGTCGGTGTCCTGGCCCGCGTCCTCGGGCTTGTGAACGGCGCTCTGGCAGCCCGCCAGCGCAGCGGCACACATCAGCACGAGCACCCGGGAGGCTCGAACCAATGCGTCTAGATCAAGGGTTTGGTACGACTTGGACGGCATTGGTCAGGGTGCTTTTCCGGGCAAAAAGGTCGGGCGATTCTAGGAACCGACCCGGGAGTGGTCAAGTTTTCACCAGCTCAACTGTGACCTGGGAGGGGTTTCAGAAGCCGTCTTTCCATGCCCGGAGGACGGCAAAAACCTGTGCGGGTGCGGGGTTATGGCTGCCGGCCCGCTTGTCGGCTATTTCTTTTACGGATGTTTCATTCACCCGCAGGAAGGGGTTGGTCAGGCGTTCCAGGCCGATGGTCGAAGGCAGGCTGATGCCGTCCTGCTCGCGCAGCCGGGTGACAGCCTCGAAGCGCTGGGCGATGTCGGCGTTGTCGGGCTCCACGGCGCGGGCGAAGCGCAGGTTGCTCAGGGTGTATTCGTGGGCGCAGTAGACCAGGGTCTCCACGGGCAGCGCGGCAAGGCGGGCGAGGGCGGCCTGCATGTCCACCGGGTTGCCTTCGAACATGCGCCCGCAGCCGGCGGCGAACAGCGTGTCGCCGCTGAACAGCAGGGGGCGGCTGGCGTCGGCGTGGAAGAAGGCGATGTGGCCCAGGGTGTGGCCGGGCACATGGATGACGCGGAACGACAGGCCCAGCACCTGCACCTCGTCGCCTTCATCCAGGGCCAGGTCGCGGCCGGGGATGCGCTCGTTGGCCGGGCCGAGCACCCGGGCGCCGGTGGCGGCCTTGATGCGCTCGACGCCACCGACGTGGTCGGCGTGGTGGTGGGTGATGAGGATGTCCGACAGGGTCCAGCCGGGGTGGGCGTCGAGCCAGGCCAGCACCGGCGTCGCATCGCCCGGGTCGACCACGGCGCAGCGGCGTTCGGTCGCATCCTGCAACAGCCAGATGTAGTTGTCGGAGAAGGCACGCAAGGGGTCGATCTGTATCATGATCCGGTCGCCAATCAGTACGCAAAGGAGCATCTTAGGGCTCCCATGCAGGAGATTTCCATGACCGAGCAAGCCTTCGCCCAGGCCGATCCTGCCTGGATCGAGCTTATCGACGATGCCCGCGCCTGGTTCGAAGGGCCGCTCGGTGGCCTGATGCTGTTCGAGGAGCAGCGCCTGCTGGAGGACGAACTGGCGCGCTACTTCGGTGGCTACCTGGTGCACTACGGCCCGCGCGCCGAGCTGCCGCCGGGCGCGAAGCAGATCCAGCGCAGCGTGCACCTGGGCGCGCCGCTGTCCGGCGTCGAGATCGTCTGCGAGGAAAATGCCTGGCCGCTCAGCGAGCACGCCGCCGATGTGGTGGTGCTGCAGCACGGGCTGGACTTCTGTCTGTCGCCCCATGGCCTGCTGCGTGAAGCCGCGCGCAGCGTGCGGCCCGGCGGGCACCTGCTGATCGTCGGGGTCAACCCCTGGAGCCCCTGGGGCCTGCGTCATTACTTTGCCGGTGATGCCCTGGGCAAGGCCCGCTGCATCTCGCCGACACGGGTTGCCGACTGGCTCAACCTGCTGGGCTTCGCGCTGGAGAAACGCCGCTTCGGGTGCTATCGTCCGCCGCTCGCTTCGGCAGCCTGGCAAACGCGCCTGGCACGGCTGGAGCGGTGGGGCGGTGCCGGGCAATGGTTCGGTGCCGGCTTCTATCTATTGGTGGCGCGCAAGCTGGTGGTCGGCCTGCGCCCGCTGCGTCCGGCCCGACGCGAGCCCATGGGCAAGCTGGTGCCGATGCCGGTGGCCAAGGTCAGCCGGCGCGATTCGAAACACGAGGCTTAAGTGACCGATCAAGTCGAGATGTACACCGACGGCGCCTGCAAGGGTAACCCCGGTCCCGGTGGCTGGGGCGTATTGCTCGTCTACAAGGGCGTCGAGCGCGAGCTCTGGGGCGGCGAACGCGATACCACCAACAACCGCATGGAGCTGATGGCCGCCATCAGTGGCCTGGCCGAGCTCAAGCGGTCGTGCAAGGTGCGCCTGGTGACCGACTCCGAGTACGTGATGCGCGGCATCCGCGAATGGATGCCCAACTGGAAGAAGCGCGGTTGGAAGACCGCCGCCAAGCAGCCGGTGAAGAACGCCGACCTGTGGCAGATGCTCGACGAGCAGGTGAACCGCCACGAAGTGGAATGGCAGTGGGTCCGCGGCCATACCGGTCACCCGGGCAACGAGCGCGCCGACCAGTTGGCCAACCGGGGTGTCAGTGAGCTGAACGCCCGCTAGAATGCCGCCTGCGGCGTTCTTCCTTCTATATATAGAGCCACTCATTCACGGGCCCGAACATGCGTTATGTAGTACTGGATACCGAAACCACCGGCATGCCGGTGACCGATGCTCACCGCATCATCGAGATCGGCTGCGTCGAGCTGGATGGCCGCCGCCTCACGGGGCGTCACTTCCACTATTACCTGCAGCCCGATCGTGAAGTGGACGAGGGCGCCATCGCGGTCCACGGCATCACCAATGAATTCCTGGTGGGCAAGCCGCGCTTCAAGGACATCGCCGACGAATTCTTCGAATTCATCAAGGGCGCCGAGCTGATCATCCACAACGCGGCGTTCGACATCGGCTTCATCAACAACGAGTTCGCCCTGCTGGGCCAGAGCGATCGCTCCGACATCGCCGAACATTGCGGCGTACTCGACACCCTGATGATGGCCCGCGAGCGCCACCCGGGCCAGCGCAACAGCCTGGACGCCCTGTGCAAGCGCTACGACGTCGACAACTCCGGCCGCGACCTCCACGGCGCACTGCTCGACGCCGAGATCCTCGCCGACGTCTACCTGGCGATGACCGGTGGCCAGACCAACCTGTCCCTGGCGGGCGAGGGTGCCGACGATGGCGGTGGCCGCCCCGTGGCCAGCCCCATCCGTCGCATCAGCGGCCGTGCACCGGGCCGCGTGCTCCTCGCAACCGAGGAAGAGATCGCAGCCCACAAGGTGCGCATGGGCGTGATCGAGAAGTCCGCCGGCGCCCCGGCGCTCTGGGTGCAGATGGAGCAACCGGCCACGCCGGAAGCCTGAGTCGGTCGAATTCCAGGGGCGCGACCTTTTCGTACAGGCTGGGGCAACCGGGGTTCCGTCGACTCCGGTGAGCTTCTACCCTGAGGGCACAGGCGGGACCGACCCCGCCGCCCTCGGGAAGCCTGCATGTACAAAGACCTGAAGTTCCCCATCCTCATCGTCCACCGCGACATCAAGGCCGATACGGTCGCCGGTGATCGCGTGCGCGGCATCGCCCGCGAACTGGAGCAGGACGGTTTCGTCATCCTCTCCACCGCCAGTTCCGCCGAAGGCCGCATCGTCGCCTCCACCCACCACGGCCTGGCCTGCATCCTCGTCGCCGCCGAAGGGGCAGGCGAGAACCAGCGCCTGCTGCAGGACGTGGTCGAGCTGATCCGCGTGGCCCGGGTGCGCGCGCCGCAACTGCCGATCTTCGCCCTGGGCGAACAGGTGACCATCGAGAACGCCCCGGCCGAAGCCATGGCCGACCTCAACCAGCTGCGGGGCCTGCTCTACCTCTTCGAAGACACCGTGCCCTTCCTCGCCCGCCAGGTCGCCCGCGCCGCGCGCAACTACCTCGAAGGCCTGCTGCCGCCGTTCTTCCGCGCCCTGGTGGAACACACCGCGCAATCCAACTACTCCTGGCACACGCCCGGCCACGGTGGTGGCGTCGCCTACCGCAAGAGCCCGGTGGGGCAGGCCTTCCACCAGTTCTTCGGCGAAAACACCCTGCGTTCGGACCTCTCCGTCTCGGTGCCCGAGCTGGGCTCGCTGCTGGACCACACCGGCCCCCTGGCCGAAGCCGAGGCCCGCGCCGCGCGCAACTTCGGCGCCGACCACACCTTCTTCGTGATCAACGGCACCTCTACCGCGAACAAGATCGTCTGGCACTCCATGGTCGCCCGCGACGACCTGGTGCTGGTGGACCGCAACTGCCACAAGTCGATCCTCCACTCGATCATCATGACCGGCGCCATCCCGCTCTACCTGAGCCCCGAGCGCAACGAACTGGGCATCATCGGGCCCATCCCCCTGAGCGAGTTCAGCCGCGAATCCATCCAGGCCAAGATCGACGCCAGCCCACTGGCCCGGGGCCGCGCGCCCAAGGTCAAGCTGGCGGTGGTGACCAACTCCACCTACGACGGCCTCTGCTACAACGCCGAGCTGATCAAGCAGGCGCTGGGCGACACCGTTGAGGTGCTGCACTTCGACGAGGCCTGGTACGCCTACGCCGCCTTCCACGAGTTCTACGACGGCCGCTACGGCATGGGCACGGCGCGCAGCGAGGAAGGCCCGCTGGTGTTCACCACCCATTCCACCCACAAGCTGCTGGCGGCCTTCAGCCAGGCCTCGATGATCCATGTGCAGGACGGCGGCGCCCGCCAGCTGGACCGTGACCGCTTCAACGAGGCGTTCATGATGCACATCTCCACTTCGCCCCAGTACGGCATCATCGCCTCGCTGGACGTCGCCTCGGCGATGATGGAAGGCCCCGCCGGCCGCTCGCTGATCCAGGAAACCTTCGACGAGGCCCTGAGCTTCCGCCGTGCCCTGGCCAACGTCTGGCAGACCCTGGATGCCAAGGACTGGTGGTTCGATATCTGGGAGCCGCCCCAGGTGGAAGGCGCCGAGGCGGTGGCCACCGGCGACTGGGTGCTGGAGCCCGGCGCCGACTGGCACGGCTTCGGCGAGGTGGCGGACGACTACGTGCTGCTCGACCCGATCAAGGTCACCCTGGTCACCCCCGGGCTCAGTGCCGACGGCAAGCTCGGCGAGCAGGGCATCCCGGCGGCGGTGGTCGGCAAGTTCCTCTGGGAGCGTGGCCTGGTGGTGGAGAAGACCGGTCTCTACTCCTTCCTCGTGCTGTTCTCCATGGGCATCACCAAGGGTAAATGGAGCACCCTGCTCACCGAGCTGCTGGAGTTCAAGCGCTCCTACGACGCCAACGCCCCGCTGACCAATGCGCTGCCCTCGGTGGCCCGGGCCGATGCCGCCCGCTACCAGGGGCTGGGCCTGCGTGACCTCTGCGACCAGCTGCACGCCTGCTACCGCGACAACGCCACGGCCAAGGCCATGCGGCGCATGTACACCGCGCTGCCGGAGCTGGCCATCAAGCCGTCGGAGGCCTATGACAAGCTGGTGCGCGGCGAGGTCGAGGCGGTGCCCATCGAGCAGCTGCAAGGGCGCATCGCCGCGGTGATGCTGGTGCCGTACCCGCCGGGCATCCCGCTGATCATGCCGGGGGAGCGTTTCACCGCACAGACCCGCTCGATCATCGACTACCTGGCCTTCGCCCGGACCTTCGACAGCGCCTTCCCCGGCTTCGATTCCGATGTCCACGGCCTGCAGCACGACGACAGCCCAACGGGGCGCTGCTATACCGTTGATTGCATAAGGGAGTGACGAGCCGGGGGCGCGATGAGCGAGCAGAAACCGGCGGGCAGGTCCGGCACCATGGGGTTCTGGACCTGCACCGCGCTGGTGGTGGGCAACATGATCGGCTCGGGGGTCTTCCTGCTGCCCTCCAGCCTCGCCGCCTATGGCGGGCTGAGCCTGTTCGGCTGGCTCATCTCCAGCACCGGGGCGGTGATCCTGGCGCTGACCTTCGCCCGCCTGGCCCGGCTCAACCCCGCAGCCGGCGGGCCCTACGCCTATACCCGTGACGGCTTCGGCGCCTTTGCCGGCTACCTCTGCGCCTGGACCTACTGGAAGGCCGCGTGGATCGGCAACGCCGCCATCTCGGTGACCCTGGTGGGCTACCTGCAGGTGTTCTTCCCCGCCCTGCGCGACCCGGTGCTGACGGTGACCACCGCCATCGGCGCCATCTGGCTGTGCACCCTGATCAACCTGCGTGGCATCGGCGCCTTCGGCCTGGCGCAGAACATCCTCACCGCTCTCAAGCTGATCCCGCTGCTGCTGGTGGGCATCCTCGGCTGGTTCTCCTTCCACCCGGAATACCTGCGCATCCCCGAGGTCAGCGAGCTGCCGCCCGGCTCCGGCGGCTATGCCAAGGCCATCGCTACCACGGCGGCGCTGACGCTCTGGTCCTTCATCGGCCTGGAGTCGGCGACCGTGCCGGCGGACCACGTGCGCGACCCCAAGCGCACCATTCCCCGCGCCACGGTGTTCGGCACCCTGGTCGCCGCCGCCGTCTACATCCTCTCCATCACGGCGGTGCAGGGCGTGCTGCCGCCCGAGGTGCTGATGCGCTCCACCGCGCCCTTCGCCGATGCGGCGCGGGTGCTCATCGGCGACTGGGGCTACCACCTGGTGGCGGCCGGCGCGGTGATCGCCTGCCTGGGCGCGCTCAACGGCTGGGTGCTGCTGCAGGGGCAGATCCCCATGGCCACCGCACGCGACGGGCTGCTGCCCGAATCCCTGGCCAAGACCAACAAATACGATGTGCCGGCCAACGGCCTGCTGATTTCCGGCGTCCTGGTCACCGCGCTGGTGCTGGTGGACGGGCGTGGCGACCTGGTGGACGTGTTCAACGTGATCATCCTGCTCGGCACCATGACCGGCGTCGTGCCCTATGCCTTCTGCACCGCCGCGTTGCTGCAGCAACTGGCGGTGCAGCCGGGGGATTTCTCCGCGCGCGAGCGCGGCCGGCTGGTGGCCATCGGCGTGCTCGGCTTCATCTACTCGATCTGGGCGCTGTACGGCACCGGCGAGCAGGCGATCTTCTGGGGCTTCCTCGTGCTCATGGCCGGCATCCCGCTCTACACCTGGCGGCAATGGCGCAACCGGGTGCACCGGGATGCCCTGGCCACGCGCCTCTGAGCCCCGTTGCAAGCGGCTTCTATCTGCCATGGCGTGTCCTGCATCACAGAGGCCGTCTTCGACTTTTCACCCGCGCTTGTTATAGTTGCGGGGTTTATTCCCCAAGAATTTTCACGCATGCCAGCAGCAGAACTGGCGAGGATCGCGACGGTGTCCGACTACAAAGCTTTTCGTGTAGAACTGACAGACAAGATTGCCCACGTCGAGATCAATCGCCCCGAAAAGATCAACGCGATGAACGCCGATTTCTGGACGGAAATCATCGATATCTTCCGTTGGATCGACGAAACCGATGAAGTCCGCGTGGTGGTGCTGTCCGGCGCCGGCAAGCACTTCTCCTCGGGCATCGACCTGATGCTGCTGGCTTCGGTCGGCACCCAGCTGGGCAAGGACGTGGGCCGCAACGCCCAGACCCTGCGCCGCAAGATCCTCGAGCTGCAGGCCTCGTTCAATGCCGTGGACAACTGCAGCAAGCCGGTGCTCGCCGCCATCCAGGGCTATTGCCTGGGCGGTGCCATCGACCTGATCTCCGCCTGCGACATGCGTTACGCCACCCCCGATGCGCAGTTCTCCATCAAGGAGATCGACATCGGCATGGCCGCTGACGTCGGCACCCTGCAACGCCTGCCGCGCATCATCGGCGACGGCATGATGCGTGAGCTGGCCTTCACCGGTCGCACCATCGATGGCGAGGAAGCCCGCGCCATCGGCCTGGTCAACCGCACCTACGCCGACCGTGATGCGCTGCTGGAAGGCGTCTTCGCCCTGGCGCGCGAGATCGCCGCCAAGTCGCCGGTCGCCGTGCGCGGTACCAAGGAAATGATTCGCTACATGCGCGACCACCGCGTGGACGATGGCCTGGAATACATCGCCACCTGGAACGCAGCGATGCTGCAGTCCGCCGACCTGCGTGTGGCCATGGCCGCCCATATGAACAAACAAAAGCCGGAATTCGCCGACTGATGCTGTACGAGAACTCCGCGCGGGAGGCGCGCTAGACGCATGGTCACTGGAGCCACTTCCCTGAGCCTGGTGCGCGACGAGCTGTTCGCCACTATCGAACAGGCCGAACAGAGCCTCGAGCAGTTCATCGTCGAACGCGAGAACGGCAGCCTGCTGCAACAGGCTGTGGAAAGCCTGCAGCAGGTGCGCGGCACCCTCAACCTCATCGAACTCACCGGCGCCGAGCTGCTGGCCCAGGAAGTCCTGGACCAGGCGACCGACATCCCGGCCGGGGCTGGTGAAGAGCGCGACAGCCAGCTGGCCGCGCTCGCCAATGCGCTTTACGTGCTGCGCCGCTATCTGGAAAACGTCGACGCCCACCGCCAGGAAATGCCCGAGCTGTTGCTGCCGGCGATCAACGACCTGCGCCAGGCCGCCAACCAGCCGGCCCTGCCGGAAAGCTTCTTCTTCAGCGTGCGCCTGGACCAGGCGCGCGTGCCCGCTGCCGCCAACCTCCCCGAGACCGGTGCCCAGGACCTCCTGGCCCGTCGCCTGCGGCAGATGTACCAGGTGGGCCTGCTGGGCTTCATCCGCGAGCAGAACCCCCAGGCCAGCCTCAAGCTGATGGGGCGTGCCCTCGGTCGCCTCGACAGCCTCTACGCCATCGACCCCCGTGCGCGCCTGTGCTGGATCGGCGCCGCCGCCGTGGAAGCGGTGCTGGACGGCCAGCTGCTGCCGCGCAAGGCGCGCAAGCAGCTGTTCTCGCGCATCGACCGCGAGCTCAAGCAACTGCTCGCCAATGAACTCTACGAAGCGCCGCGCAACCTGCAAAAGGAACTGCTCTACCTCGTCGCCCTGGCCGATAGCCAGGGGCCGCGTGCCAGTGAGCTGCGTAGCGTCTTCGGCATGACCGCGCTGCCCTTCACCGACCACCTGCTGGAAGAGGAATACCAGCGTCTGGCCGGCCCGGGCCAGGCCGTGATGCGTTCCCTGTCCTCGGCCATCCGCGAGGAGCTGGCCAGCGTCAAGGACGTGCTCGACCTGATCGAGCGCGGCACCGCCCAGGTGGAAAGCTTCGGCAGCCTGCACGCCCTGCTGGGCAAGTTGGCCAAGACCCTCGGCATGGTCGGCCAGACCTCCGCCGCCAACGCCCTGCATGCGCAGCTGCCGGTGGTCGCCGGCTGGAGCGAGCAATCGCCGGCCGCCCCCGAATCCCTGCACAAGCTGGCCGATGCCGTGCTCTATGTCGAAAGCATGGTGGCCGACCTCGAGCGTGGCGAGCGTCGCGAGAACCGCCAGGCGGCGGCCCAGGCGATGACCGAATCGGAATCCTTCGCCCAGCACCAGCTGACCGAAGCGCGCATCGTGGTGATCGACGAAGCCCAGGCCGGCCTGGCCATGGCCAAGCGCGCCATCACCGCGTACCTCGAATCCAATGGCGACAAGCTGCACCTGGCCAACGTGCCCCTGACCCTGCAAGCCGTGCGTGGCGGCCTCTGGTTCCTCGGCCAGGAACGCGCGGCGGTGCTGGTGGGTGCCTGTGGCGACTTCATCCAGAAAGACATGATCGAAGCGCCGCAGATGCCCTCCGAGCAACTGCTGGAAACCCTGGCCGACGCCCTCACCAGCCTCGAGTACTACCTCGAAGGCGGCGGCGTGCTGCGCCCCGATGCCCAGCCGAGCGTGCTCGACCTGGCCGCTGAAAGCGTCCGCGCACTGGGCCTGTCGGTGGCGGCCTGATGGCCAACGAACGCTGGCAGCCCAGCTTGCTCGATGCTAGCCGCGCCGGTGGCTGGGCCCTGGCCCACTGCCGCCAGCAGTTCCTGGCCGATGGCAATGGCGTGCTGTTCCCCCGGGAATGGCTGAAGCGCCAGGACCTGCCGATCCTCTCCGAACACGGCATCGGCCACTTCGATGGCGATGAAATCTACCTGCTGGAACTGGCGAGCACCGCCGATGTGCCCGGCAGCGCCTGGGTCGGCTTGCGCCAATTGATGATGCAGGGCGACCCGGACACCTTCCGCATGCTCGGCTTCGCCACCCAGATCGGCACCTGGGCTGACCAGCAACGCTTCTGCGGCAGCTGTGGCGCGCGCATGCGCCAGGTCGCCGGTGAGCGGGCCATGCACTGCGAAAGCTGCGGCGTGCACCATTACCCGCGTCTGTCGCCGAGCATGATCGTGCTGGTGACCCGCGGTGACGAGCTGCTGCTGGCGCGCTCGCCGCGCTTCGTCAGCGGCGTCTACAGCACCCTGGCCGGCTTCGTCGAGCCGGGCGAGTCGGTGGAGCAGTGCGTGGCGCGCGAAGTGCGCGAGGAAGTCGGCGTGGAAATCGCCATGCCGCAGTACATCGCCAGCCAGAACTGGCCCTTCCCCCATTCGCTGATGCTCGGCTTCCACGCCGAATACGTCAGCGGCGATATCGTCCCGCAGCCGGGCGAGATCGAAGACGCCCAGTGGTTCTCCATCCACGACCTGCCGCCGCTGCCGGCGAGCAAGTCCATCGCGCGCTACCTGATCGACCTCTACCTGGCGCGCCGCCTGGGTCACTCAGAACCAGTGCTGCCAGGCTAGCCGCGCGGTCAGCGCCAACACCACGCAGATGAATACCGGGCGGATGAACTTCGCCCCGCCGCTGATGGCCGTGCGCGCGCCGAGGAAGGCGCCCGCCATCAGCGCGATGCCCATGCAGATGCCCAGCAGCCAGGCCACCTGGCCACCCACCACGAAGACCGCGAGGGCGACGCCGTTGCTGACGAAGTTCATCGTCCGCGCCACGCCGCTGGCACGCACCAGGTCGAGGGGATACATCAGCAGGCTGCTGACGGTCCAGAAGGCGCCGGTGCCTGGGCCGGCGACGCCGTCGTAGAAACCCAGGCCCAAGCCCTGGGGCCATTGGCGTCCACGGGGAATGGGCGCGTCGACGGCGTGCTGGGCATCCGGCACCTTGCCGAACAGCAGGTACAGGCCGCAGCCGAACACCACGGCGGGGAGCATCTGGTTCAGCCAGTGGGCCGGCAGCCAGTGGGCGATCACCGCGCCTATGGCCGCGCCCAGGGCGGTGGCGATCAGCGCGCTGCGCCACTTGGCCGGCTCGAACAGCTTGCGTCGGTAGAAGGTGTAGCTGGCGGTGGCCGAGCCAAAGGTGGCGCACAGCTTGTTGGTGCCCAGCACCAGGTGCGGCGGCAGCCCGGCGGTGAGCAGGGCGGGGATGGTCAGCAGGCCACCACCGCCGGCGATGGCGTCGATGAAACCGGCGAGGAACGCGACCGCCGCCAGCACCAGAAGGGTGACGGGGTCGACGGCGAAGTCGAGAGGGAAGGGCATAAATGCTCGATCTGTGTCCGATTGCGCAGCGCGGCAACTGGTCGCTGCGCCGGGAGGTCCGCATAATGCCGGCTATTTTGCACAGAAGGAAAGGGTTCCATGCAGTATGACGGCCTGGCCTGGGGCATCGCCCTGCTGGCTCTGCTTGCCGCGGTTGTGGCCGCGCGCATCCTCTTCGATCGCAGTTGGTTCCTCGGTTGGCTGCGCGGCACCCTCGGCCTGGGCTTCCTCGCCCTGGCGCTGCTGGTGGGCACCGTGGCCTGGGACCTGACCCGCTACGAGCCCCTGCACCCCGACAAGCCCATCGTCACCCTCAACTTCAAGGCCCTGGGCCCGCAGCGCTACGAAGTGACCCTGCTCGAAGGCGGCAACGAGCGCACGGTATTGCTGGATGGCGACCTGTGGCAGCTGGATGCGCGGATCTTCCGCCTCAAGGGCCTGGCCGAACTGATCGGCCTGCAGCCGGGCTACCGCCTGGAGAAGCTTTCCGGGCGCTTCCTCGCCATCGAGGAGCAGCAACTGGCCCAGCACGCCGAGGCCGAGCTGGCCGCCAGCCCCTATGGCATCGACCTGTGGCGCTGGCTGCGGCTCAACCAGCGCGACCTGTTCCTGTTCGACCCCCAGGCGCAGCGGGTGACCTACCTGCCCATGGCCGACGGCGCGGTCTACTCCGTCAGCCTCTCGCCCACCGGCCTGCTGGCCCAGCCGCTCAACCCGGTCGCCACCCAGGCGCTCAAGGACTGGCGCTGATCGCGTAGGGTCGCGCCGAGCGCAGCCAGGCCCAGCGTGCATGGGTCGGCTTCGCTGCGTTGGGCTTCGTACCTCAGCCCAACCTGCAGGTCGCCCAGAGCCCCATAAGGGCGCTCGGATGCAGAAAAGAAAAAGGGAGCCATTCAGGCTCCCTTTTTCATGGGTGGGGTTTCCTCAGGAGAGGAAGCCGCCGTCCACGTTCAGTGCCACGCCGGTGGTGTAGCTGGAGGCGTCGCTGGCGAGGTAGAGCACAGTACCGGCCATTTCGCTCGGGTCAGCCACGCGCTTCAGCGGGATGCGCTGCAGGGCGACGTTGAGGATGGCGTCGTTCTTGGTCAGGGCCGAGGCGAACTTGGTGTCGGTCAGGCCCGGCAGCAGGGCGTTGCAGCGGATGCCGAACTGCGCGCATTCCTTGGCGAAGACCTTGGTCATGCTGATCACGGCGGCCTTGGTCACCGAGTAGATGCCCTGGAACTCGCCCGGGGAAACGCCGTTGATGGAGGCGACGTTGATGATGCTGCCACCGCCGTTCTGCTTCATCAGCTTGCCGCCTTCGATGGACATGAAGTAGTAGCCGCGGATGTTCACGTCGACGGTCTTCTGGAAGGCCGACAGGTCGGTGTCCAGCACGTTGCAGAACTGCGGGTTGGTGGCGGCGTTGTTGACCAGGATGTCGAGGCGGCCGAACTGCTCGCGGATCTGCGCGAAGACGCTCTGGATCTGCTCCATCTCGCCGATGTGGCAGGCGATGGCGGTGGCTTTGCCACCCTCGGCGACGATGGCGTCGGCGACGGCCTGGCAGCCGTCGATCTTGCGGCTGGAGACGATCACGTGGGCGCCCTGCTGGGCCAGCAGCTTGGCGATGGCCTCGCCGATGCCACGGCTGGCGCCGGATACGAAGGCGATCTTGCCGTCGAGGTCGAACAGGTTGGTCTTGGACATGGGGTTCCCCTTGTTGTGAGCCGTGTTACAGCCGTGATTTGCCGATGACCTGCAGGCTCATCTGCTCCAGCAGCTTGTTCATGTGGATGAACTGTGCGAAGCGCTTGTCCTGGGTCTGGCCGTGGAAGAAGCGGTAGTAGATCTGCTGCACGATGCCGGCCAGGCGGAACAGGCCGTAGGTGTAGTAGAAGTCGAGGTTGGTGATCGGCGGCAGGCCGGCGCGCTCGGCGTAGTAGTCGGCGAACTCCTGGCGGCTCAGCATGCCCGGCAGGTGGCTGGGCTGGCGGCGCATCAGCTGCACCGGGGCCGGGTCGGCGGCTTCGATCCAGTAGGCGAGGGTGTTGCCCAGGTCCATCAGCGGGTCGCCGAGGGTGGTCAGCTCCCAGTCGAGCACGCCGATGATGTTCATCGGGTTGGCCGGGTCGAGGATCACGTTGTCGAAGCGGTAGTCGTTGTGCACGATCGCCGGCTTGTGGTGGTCGGCGGGCATCTTCTCGCGCAGCCAGGCCTTGACCGGCTCCCAGGTGGGGGCGTCGGGGGTCAGGGCTTTCTCGTAGCGGTCGCTCCAGCCGGAGATCTGGCGCTGCACGTAGCCTTCCGGCTTGCCCAGGTCACCCAGGCCGCAGGCGTTGTAGTCGACGTTGTGCAGTTCGACGAACTTGTCGATGAAGCTCTTGCACAGCTCGCGGGTCTTGGCTTCGTCGAGGCCCAGCTCGGCCGGCACGTCGGCCCGCAGGATCACGCCCTTGACCCGGTCCATCACGTAGAACTCGGCACCGATCACCGACTCGTCGGTGCAGTGCACGTAGGCTTTCGGGCAGTAGGGGAAACCGTCGTTGAGCTGGTTGAGGATGCGGAACTCGCGGCCCATGTCATGGGCGGACTTGGCCTTGTGGCCGAAGGGCGGGCGACGCAGGACGAACTCGCGCTCCGGGTATTCCAGCAGGTAGGTCAGGTTCGAGGCACCACCGGGAAACTGGCTGATGCGCGGCGTACCGGTCAGGCCGGGGATGTTGGCCTTGAGGTAAGGATCGATGGCCGCGGCGTCGAGCTCTTCGCCTTCGCGGATGCGGGTGGACTGATCAGTAAGCGTCATGCTTATCCCTTCTACTTATGATGAGGGCCCGAGACTATTCGCTAATCTAATGCCGCCCGGATGGCGTCACAAGGGCGAAGGGCCGTTATAGGCAGGCGTGTTGCAGCACAATCAAACTGCCTGATTAGCCCGGATTCACCTGCGCCGGGCGAAAAAAAACCGGAGCCCTGGGACTCCGGTTTTCTCTGTTCCTGGTCAGCTCGAAGCTTAGACCGGGAAGAGCTCGCCGAGCTTCATGGCGAGCATCATGTCGCCTTCGGCGCGCAGTTTGCCGCCCATGAAGGCCTGCATGCCGTCGGTTTCGCCGGTCATGATGCCAACCAGGGTTTCGGTGGACATGATCAGGGTGACGTTCGGGTTCGGGGCATCACCTTGCTGTACGTCGCAGGTGCCGTCCTTGACGACCAGGTAGTGGTTGTCGCCATCTTCGATGTTGAACTGGAATACCAGGTCCAGGCCAGCGGCGGCACCGGCGTTGAACTTGGACTGCATGTTTTTGACGATGTCAGCAACTGTGGTCATGGTTCTTTCCTTTATTTTCAGGTTTTTCTAGCGCCCCTTCTGGGGCGCAGTGGGCCGTGCTCATCGATAGGTGATGAGCTCCGGCGCCTTCAACAGTTCCAGATGCACATGACTGTTGAAGGAAGCTAGCGCCACTTCGCTGCCGCGGAACTTCAGGCGTGAGAGCGAAGTATTGACGATCTGCCAGTTGAGTTCGAATGCGCGGTCCGCCGGCACGCCGGCCACATGGTGGAGCAGGGCGGTGATGGTACCGCCGGAGGTGAAGACCGCGATGTTCTGTTTGCTTTCGGCGTGTTGCAGCACGCGCTCCAGCCCGCCCGCGACCTGGTCGTGGAAGGCCTGCCAGCTCTGCAGCTCGGCGTTGTCGTAGTCGCCGGCCACCCAGCGCAGCACCAGCTTGGAGAACAGGCGCTGGAACTCGGCGCGGTTCTGCGGGGCGTTGCGCATGATGTGCAGGGCTTCGGGCTCCTGCTCCAGCAGGCTGGGCAGCAGCGCGCGGATCACGGCGTCCGCATCGAATTCGTTGAAGGCCGGGTCGGTGTCCACGGCGGGGGCGTCCAGGCCGGCGGCGCGGAAGCGCGACAGTGCGGCTTCGGCGGTGTGCTGCTGGCGTTGCAGGCTGCCCGCGACGCAACGATCGAGGCGCAGGCCGAGGCTCGCGAGGTGATCGCCCAGTACTTCGGCCTGGCGAACTCCGACGCTGGAAAGCACGTCGTAGTTATCGGCGCCGAATGAAGCCTGGCCATGTCGGATCAGGTAGATGCTGCCCACGTACGCTGCCGTCCCGGGACGTTGAAAGTTTCGCGAGGTTATGAGGAAGCTCCGGGGCTGTCAACGAAAAAACATACGCTTGTTTGAATGCATTCCCGCTATTTATTAAGGGGTTTTTCCGTCGCTGGTGGATGACCGGCGCGGGCGGGTATGCTTGGCCGGTTTCGCGCCTGCCAGAGCGGGCGCCAGTCGATCCCAAAGGGGGTGTTGTGGAGTTCTTAGCCGATTACGCGAGCTTTCTCGTCAAGACGATAACGCTGGTGGTGGCCATCCTGGTCGTCCTGGTGGCGGTGGCCGCTGTACGCGGGCGGGGACGGCGCGCCGGTGGCGGCCAGTTGGTGGTGACCAAGCTCAACGACTTCTATAAAGGCCTGCGCGAGCGTCTGGAGCATTCGCTGCTGGACAAGGACCGCATCAAGGCCCTGCGCAAGGACGAGGCCAAGGCCGCCAAGGCGGCGAAGAAGGCCGGCGAGCAGAAGCCCCGGGTCTTCGTCCTCGACTTTGACGGCGACATCAAGGCCTCGGCCGCCGAGCAGATGCGCCACGAGATCACCGCATTGCTGACCCTGGCCACCCCGGCCGACGAGGTGGTGCTGCGCCTGGAAAGCGGTGGCGGCATGGTCCACAGCTACGGCCTGGCCTCCTCGCAGCTGGCGCGTATCCGCCAGGCGGGCGTCCCGCTGACCGTGTGCGTCGACAAGGTCGCCGCCAGCGGCGGCTACATGATGGCCTGCATCGGCGACAAGGTGCTCTCCGCGCCCTTCGCCATCCTCGGTTCCATCGGCGTGGTGGCACAACTGCCCAACGTGCACCGCCTGCTGAAGAAGCATGACGTCGACTTCGAGGTGCTCACCGCCGGCGAGTACAAGCGCACCCTCACCGTGTTCGGCGAGAACACCGAGAAGGGCCGGGAGAAGTTCCAGGAAGACCTGGAGACCACCCACGAGCTGTTCAAGAACTTCGTCGCCCGCTACCGCCCGCAACTGGCCATCGATGAAGTGGCCACCGGCGAGGTCTGGCTGGGCATGGCCGCGCTGGACAAGCAACTGGTGGACGAGCTGAAGACCAGCGACGAATACCTCGGCGAGCGTGCCCGCGAGGCCGACATGTTCCTGCTCAACTTCGTCGAGAAGAAGAGCCTGCAGGAGCGCTTCGGCCTGGCCGCCAGCGCGGCCGTCGACCGGGTGCTGCTGAACTGGTGGGGTCGCCTCAGCCAGCAGCGCTTCTGGCAGTGAATGAATGAAAGAAAGAGGCCCGGAGCGATCCGGGCCTCTGTGTTTCAAGCCTTGCTCAGGTACATGGTGATCTCGGCGCGCAGTACGGCGGTGTCGCCGACATAGGCCATCACCGGCACCTTGATGTCGCCCAGGACGGACCAGTCCACCGCGCTGCCATCGGCCACCGCGCGCACGTCGCCGCTGGCCTTGGCCAGGTACTCCACCGTCATGCCACGGGGAATCCAGCGGGTGCCGGCGGGGATGGAGGCGTCGGTCATGGTGCCGGCCACCAGCTCGGCGGCGTTGCACAGGGCGATGGCGTGCACGGTGCCGATGTGGTTGAGCACCTCGCGGCGCTTGGGAAAGGTGATCTCGGCGTAGCCGGCACGCAGTTCGACGAACTGCGGGGCGATGCTGGCGAAGTAGGGGGCGACCTGGCCGATCATGGCGCTGAACTGCGCCGCACCGGCCTGCTGGAACATCTGCAACATCTGGCTCATGGGTTCCGATTCTCTCGTGAGTGGATTGAAGATGAGCGCGCGCCGCAGCAGTATATGAAAATTGGAAAAGAATTCTAGAATTATATTCTAGTCATGCATCGGGAGTTCCATGGCTCGTTCCTCGCGCAAAGACGACATCCTCCAGGCCGCCCTCCAGTGCTTCACCGAGGAAGGCGTGGACGCCACCACCATCGAGATGATCCGTGATCGCTCCGGCGCCAGCATCGGCAGCCTCTACCACCACTTCGGCAACAAGGAGCGGATCATCGGCGCGCTCTACCTGGCCGGGGTCGGCCAGTACGCCGAGCTGTTGCAGACAGGCTTCGCCAAGGCCGCCGATGCCGAGGCCTGTGTGAAGCTGCTGGTGACGGCGTACATCGACTGGGTGGTGGCCAACCCCGACTGGGCGCGCTTCGTCCTGCACAGCCGCTCGCGGGTGGAGGCGGGCGAGGTGGGCGAGCAGTTGCGCGAGGCCAACCGCGAGCACCATGCACGCATCCTCGCGGCGCTGCAGGCCCATCGCGAAGCCGGCGCGCTGCGGGCGCTGCCCGAGGACTGCTTTGCCTCGGTGGTGATCGGCCCCACCCACGACTTCGCCCGCAACTGGCTGGCCGGCCGCACCCGCAGCAGCCTCGCCGACTGCCGCGACCTGCTGGCCCAGGTCGCCTGGGAAAGCGTGCGGGCGTGAAAGAGCGTTCGGTGTGATCGGTAGTACGTAGGGTGGATGACGCTCTTTTCATCCACCAGGCGATGCCGCCAGGGGGCACCGTGCCGGGGGCAGCCCTGCGGCCTGTAGGTCGGGTGCGAGCCGGCGTTTGCGGTGATGGGTTTCGCTACGCTCTACCCATCCTACGGCGCGGATCCAACCCACGGTGCTGACCGATGGGTGGATGGCGCTCTTTTCATCCACCAAGCGATGCCTGGCCTGGCACATGATTCGCCCCATGAAACGGCGTGCGCACCGGGCTGAAGCCCGGGCTACATCGGCAGGTTCGCGCCCAATAAAAAGCCCCGCATATGCGGGGCTTTTTATTGGGCGCGGCTCAGGCCGAGCGGCGGCGGAACAGCGGCAGGGGCTGGTCGCTGGAGGCCTGGTAGACCTCGGAGTAGTCCTCGAAGGCCTTGAGGGCGTCGTAGGGGTCCTTGTCCGCGCGCAGGGCGAAGGCGTCGAAGCCGCAGCGCTTGAGGGCGAACAGTTGGTCGCGCAGCACATCGCCGATGGCGCGCACTTCACCCTTGTAGCCATAACGCTCGCGCAGCAGGTAGGCGGTGGAGGAGTGGCGACCGTCGGTGAAGGCCGGGAAGTTCAGGGCGATGACCTTGAAGTTGTTCAGCTGGTCGGCGATCTCTTCGATCTCCTCGTCGGCATCGAGCCACACGCCGAGGCCGCCGTCGCGGGCCTTGAGCGCGTGGGCGTGATCGCGCCACAGGGCCAGCGGCACGATCAGGTCGTCGCAGTTGGACATGCCGTCGAGGGTCGCGTCCTTGTCCAGCAGGTGCCAGGTTTCGTCGATGACCTGGTTGTTCTTAATTATTCGCTGCATATACGCGCTCCTTGAAGGGGTCGATGCCGATGCGGCGATAGGTATCGAGGAAGAGTTCTTCTTCGGTGCGCTTCTCCACGTAGACGTCGATGATCTTCTCGATCACGTCGGGCATGGCTTCCTGGGCGAAGGATGGGCCGAGGATCTGCGCCAGGCTGGCTTCGCGGCCGGCGCTGCCACCGAGGGACACCTGGTAGAACTCCTGGCCCTTCTTGTCCACGCCGAGGATGCCGATATGGCCCACGTGGTGGTGGCCGCAGGCGTTCATGCAGCCGGAGATGTTCAGGTCCAGGTTGCCGATGTCGAACAGGTAGTCCAGGTCATCGAAGCGGCGCTGGATGGCTTCGGCCACCGGGATCGACTTGGCGTTGGCCAGGGAGCAGAAGTCGCCCCCCGGGCAGCAGATGATGTCGGTCAGCAGGCCCACGTTCGGCGTGGCGAAGCCCTGCTCGCGCAGCTCGCCCCAAAGGGTGAACAGCTGAGCCTGCTCGACGTCGGCGAGGATGATGTTCTGGTTGTGGCTGTTGCGCACTTCACCGAAGGCGTAGCGGTCGGCCAGGTCGGCGATGGCGTCCAGCTGCTTGTCGGTGACATCGCCCGGGGCGACGCCAGTGGGCTTCAGCGACAGGGTCACGGCGGCGTAGCCCGGCTTCTTGTGGGCCACTACGTTGCGCTGGCGCCAGCGGGCGAAGCCCGGGTGCTCGGCGTCGAGCTGGGCGAGGGCGGCGGCCTGGTCGTCCAGGGCCTTGTAGGCCGGGTCGACGAAGTGCTTGGCGACGCGCTCGACTTCGGCTTCGGTCAGGGTGGTCGGGCCATCCTTCAGGTGCGCCCATTCGGCTTCCACGCGCTCGGCGAAGACTTCCGGGGTCAGCGCCTTGACCAGGATCTTGATGCGCGCCTTGTACTTGTTATCGCGACGGCCATAGCGGTTGTACACACGCAGGATGGAGTCGAGGTAGCTCAGCAGGTGCTGCCAGGGCAGGAATTCGTTGATGAAGCTGCCCACGATCGGGGTACGGCCCAGGCCGCCGCCGACGGAGACGCGGAAGCCCAGCTCGCCGGCTTCGTTCTTCACCGCTTCCAGGCCGATGTCGTGCACTTCGATGGCGGCGCGGTCGCTCACGGCGCCATTGACGGCGATCTTGAACTTGCGCGGCAGGTGCGAGAACTCGGGGTGGAAGGTGGACCACTGACGGATGATCTCGCACCAGGGGCGCGGGTCCACCAGCTCGTCATGGGCGACGCCGGCGAACTGGTCGGTGGTGGTGTTGCGGATGCAGTTGCCGCTGGTCTGGATGGCGTGCATCTGCACGGTGGCCAGCTCGGCGAGGATCTCCGGCACGTCCTCCAGCTCCGGCCAGTTGAACTGCACGTTCTGGCGGGTGCTGATGTGGGCGTAGCCCTTGTCGTAGTCGCGAGCGATCTGCGCCAGCTTGCGCACCTGGGTGGAGGAGAGCAGGCCGTAAGGCACGGCTACGCGCAGCATCGGCGCGTAGCGCTGGATATACAGGCCATTCTGCAGGCGCAGGGGACGGAACTCCTCGCCTGAGAGCTCGCCGGCCAGGTAGCGGCGGGTCTGATCGCGGAACTGCTTGACGCGGTCCTCGACGATCCGTTGATCGTACTCGTCGTATACGTACATGAAATGTCCTGTTGTCAGGCTGCTTACAGCTTTTCTGCGCGCACGGCCGCGCACTCCTGTCGGAGCCGGGGGAAGATACCAGCTCAGGTTTATGCGCAAAAGTGATGTTTGAGTATATGTAAAGAACTGGAATGCATAAGTGCGCGACCAAGCATAACCACGCCCACCCCAACTGGCACTAAGGCGAGAATGGTTCTCGACTGGTGGAATGCACCGCCGCCGGCCCTTACCCCAGGGCCAGCAGACGGCTCATCAGATGGCTGCTGGCCAGCAGCGCCTGCGGAGGCAGTTCGGGGGGCTCGCGCAGCTGCCGCAGGTGCTGGGCGAGCAGCTCGACGCCGGCGGCGCTGGCCAGTACTTCCTGCTGCTGCAGCACCTCGCGCTGGTGCCGTGAGAGCTGCTGGCGCCCACAACTGGCCAGGGACTCCAGCACGTCCAGGGCCGGTTCCACCAGGCGCGCGGCCAGGCCAGGCGCTTCCTGGGTGGCGGCAACGGGGCGCTGGCGGTCGAGCAGGCGCTGGATGCGCTCGAACAGGCGGCGGTTGAGGCTCAGGCCGCCACGGATCACCGATTCGAAATCCAGCGACAGGCAGCGCAGCTCGCCACTGCCGGCGATCAGCAGCGCCAGCGGCTCCAGGGTCCGGCGCCGGCCATCCAGGCTCGGCCGCACCAGCACCGCGCGGATGTCGTCACGGGCCTTCTGCGCCCGTTCCAGGTTGTCCAGGCGTTCGCGCCGCTCCGCGGTGCACAGCAGCTCCAGGGTGATGGCCTCGCCCTGGTCGTCCTCCAGCGTCCAGCACAGCACCTGGCGCACTTCATCGAGCACCGCCTCCTGGCAACGGGCCGGGCGCAGCAGCAGGCTGGTGGGGGCCTCCGCGCTGAGGGCGGCGCTGTCTTCGAGCTGTTCGCGCAGCTGGCTCCAGCGGCCGATACCGATCTCGGCCAGGCGTGCATCAGCTGCGGGCCAGCGGGGCTGGGCCTGGCTGCGACTGTCGCCGTGGGCGGCCAGGCGTCCGTCGTCGGCCTGGCGCGGTGCCGTCAGGCACAGGGGCGCCTGGCACAGCTGCTGCGGGGTGGATTTCCACAGCGCCTGCTGGGCCCACACCGCTTCACGGCGGAAGCCCGGGTCGCTGTTATCCGGACGGGCCAGGCTGGCTTCCAGCACGTCGCCGGCCTGCAGGTCCCAGAAGGCCAGGGTCAGGCCGCGGGCGCCGCCGGGGGTGGTCCACCAGTGGGCGCCCAGGGGCAGCAGGTCGAGCTGGGCGCCGGCCTGGTAGTCGCGGCGCAGGCGCCCGCGCAGGGCGGGCAGGTGTTCGGCGCCGGCACGTTGCAGGGCGCTGGCCAGGGCGTGCACCTGGGCCATCTGCACCAGGGCTTCGCGCTCGCTGATGTGGTCGTCGCGGTTGGCCAGGCGGTTGATCTGCCCGCCCAGGGTGCGCAACTGGGCGGCGAGGCGCGGCAGGCCTTCGGTGCGGGCGGACAGGTTGAGCATGCGCAATTGCACAGCGCTGGCCTGGCTGGCGTGGGACAGCCCCTGGCGCAGCAGCTCCTGCAGCAGGTGCTGGACGCTGGCGAGCAATTCCTGCTCCGGTGCGTTCAGTTGCAGCGGGTCGGCCGGCGCCGGCTCGCTGTCCGCCGGCCAGGCCCAGGGCTGCCCCTGTGCCTGGAACAGCAGCGCCAGCGCGGCGAGGTGCAGGGCCTTGCGCTCACTCTCGCGGGTTTCCGAGAGCATGCCGTCGAAGCCGCCGCCGGCCAGGTAGGTGACCTCGCAGGCCAGCGCCGGCAGCTGGATGGCCAGGCGCCGGCCGTGGCTCTGGTGCCGCGCCTCGACCAGCTCGCCCAGCCATTGGCGGGCCTTGCGCGTGGCGGCCTTGCCGGCCTGCTTCTGCAGCTGTTGCGGGTCCTGGGCCAGGGCGTCGCGCAGCGCCAGGTCGGCGTCCTCTTCCGTCGCATCGTCACCGGCGGCATCGGCGGGTTGTTCGCGCAGCCAGATGACGGCCGCGAGGATGTGCTTGCAGCAGCCGTTGGCGGGGCAGGTGCAGCGCGCGGCATCGACGCCGCTGCCGTCCAGGCGCACCTGCTGGCCGTCGGCTTCCACCAGGCCGCCCTGGTCGTCGTTCTCCAGCCAGCGCAGCTTGCCGGCCTCCACGTCCTTGGTGGCGCGGCGCAGCAGGCCGGCGTTGGCCAGCACCTCCAGCGCGGCATCGTCGTAGCTGCGGTAGCGCTGCTGCCAGGCACTCATTGCATCACCTCGGCCAGCCACTGGGCGAAATGCTCCGGGGTCAGCGCGGCGATCTGCATACCGCGGTCGGCGAGGCGCTGCCCCATGGCCGGGTCGTAGACCGGCTGGGCGCCGTCATCCAGGGCGGCGAGGCCGAGCAGCCTGACCCGCGCTTCGTTGAGGCGCGTCACGCAGGCCAGCAGCGGGCCCACGGCGGCGCCTTCCTCGAAGTCGCTGATCAGGGTGAGCACCGTGCGTTGCGGGTTCTCCACCAGTTGCTCGCAGTAGCGCATGGCCTTGCCGATGTCGGTGCCGCCGCCCAGTTGCACGGTGAGCAGCACCTCCACCGGGTCGTGGGCCAGGTGGCTGAGGTCCACCACCTGGGTGTCGAACAGCACCAGGCGCACGCGCACGCTGGGCAGGCTGGCGAGGATGCTGGCGCAGATGGCGCTGTACATCACCGAGTCGAGCATCGAGGCGCTCTGGTCGACGCAGAGGATGATGTCCCAGGGCAGTTGCCGGCGGACGCGGGCGTTGAAGCGTGGCGATTCGATCAGCAGGCGTTTGTGCTGCGGGTCGTAGTGCTTGAGGTTGGCGGCGATGGTGGCGCGCCAGTCGAAGTTCTGTGCGTTCTTCACCAGCGAGCGGCGGAAGCGGTTGCGCCGTCCGTGCAGGGCGTTGGTGAACCGGTTGCGCAGGCGCTGGAGGATTTCCTCCACCACCCGGGTGATCAGCTGGCGCACGGCATCGCGGGTGTCCGCACTCAGGCGGCCGCGCACGCCGAGCAGGGCCTTGGCCAGCGCCGGGCTGGGTTCGAGGGTGGCCAGACTGTTCGGGTCGGTGAGCAGGGCGCTGATCTCGTAGCGCTCGATGGCCTGCACCTGCAGGCGCTCGAAGGTGGAGCGGGGGAACAGCGTGCGCGCCTGCTCCAGCCAGTTCAGCGCGGTCAGCTGGCTGTCGTCCAGCGAGCCGCCGCGCCCGCCCTGGACGTGGCCGCGACGTTGGTACTCGCGGTTGTAGAGGTAGTCGAGGGTCTTCTCCAGGCGCGCGTCGGCGGCGTCGAACTTCGCTTCGTGCAGCGCGCGGTCGGCGTAGCGGCCGAGGATCAGGCGCCAGCGGCGGGCGGCTTCCAGGTCACTCATGGTGGGTCTCCTGGGCCCAGGCCAGCAGCCCGTCGCGCTCCAGCGAGCGCTTGAGCGCCAGCTGCAGGGCGGCGCCGGCGAGCAGGTCGTGGCTGTCGAGTTCGTGGTGGGCGCTGTCGAGGGCGGCCCCGGCGATGCCGTTGAGCCCGGCCAGGTGATCGGCCAGGCGCCCGGTTTCGCGGGGCTTGAGGCGGGTGAAGGCGAGGCGCAGGTCCGGCAGGTGGCGGACGAAGGTGGCCTCGTCCCAGTTGGCCACCAGGGTGTTGAGCCCCAGGGCCAGGTCGTCCACCCGCAGGATCAGCTCCGGCGCGGCCTGCAGCAGCCCGGTCAGGTAGCGCACCGCGCCTTCGCTGTCGGCGCCGGGGCCGAAGCGCCGTTGCAGGGCTGCGGCCAGTTGTTCCTCGCTGCTGCGCCCATCGATGAAGCGCAGCGCGTCGAGGGCACCGGCGATGCCGGCGGGGGCCACGGCTTGCAGGCGATCGAGGGTTTCGTGCAGCGGTGCCTCCTGGTGGGCCAGGCCGGCCTGGCTGCTGCCCAGGTGGAGGAATTCGCGCAGGCCGAGCAGGGCGTCGATGGCGGCGCCTTCACGGTCGGCGTCGCAGTCGGCGAGGCCCGGCAGCAGGAACAGGGTGGCGGGGAGGATGCGCTGCAGCAGCTCCGGCAGTTGCGGGTAGCCGTCCAGGCCCAGCAGCTCGCGGCCGCGCCACAGGTGCAGCAGGCGCTGGCCACAGGTCACCACCGAGGCCAGCTCGGGGTCTTCTTCCAGGTGTTCGGCCAGGCGCTCGAACAAGCGCGGCAGCTGTTCGCCGAGGCCGATGGAGCCGGCCCGCGCCAGCAGTTTCACCGCGCGGCTGGCGCTGCGGCCCTGGCCGCTGGTCTGCAAGGCCTGCTCTTCATCCAGCAGGCGGCGGACCGCGACTTCGCGCAGGCTGCTGCCCAGTTCGGAGCGCTCGATCAGGCGCGCCTCGACCAGCGGCGACCAGGCGTATTCCCATTCCTCGAAGAGCAGGTCCAGGCCGGTGCCGTTGACGAAGTCCGGGCCGCCCAGGTGCCGGGCGAAGCCGCTGTCCAGGTAGGCCATCAGGTGCAGGAAGCGGCCCCGGGCGCGGTGACGGGGCTTGCGGTAGAGGTCCAGCCGGGCGCGGCGGGCGAGGCTGTCGCTGAGGTCGAGGCGGTGGCCGAGGGCCAGGCGCCGGGCTTCCTCCACCAGCGGCGGGGCGAGGCTGGAGGGTGGAACATCGCCCAGGCGGTTGCCGCCCAGCTGGTTCTTCACCGCCGCGAGGAAGGCGGCCTGGCCATTGTCCAGGCTGCCTTTGACGAAGCAGGAGTGGATGGCGTCCAGCAGGTCGTAGCGCCCCGGCCCCGGGTGCTGGCGCAGGGTGGCCAGGCCGGCGGCCTGTTGCGCGGCCTGGCTGACGCTGGCGAAGGACAGGGCATCGGCCAGTTGCCGTTCGCGGGTTTCGGCGGCGATGGCACTGAGGATGCGGGCGGCGATGCGCTGGCGCGCCAGCCCGTCGGCCGGGTTTTCCAGCAGCGCCTCCCAGACCCGCTGGTGGTAGGCCGGCGAGGGCATGCCCGAGGCATAGCCATTGAGGGCGTCGAGGCGGTCGAAGCTGTAGCGGATCAGCCAGGCCTGGCTGTCGCCGCTGGCGGTGGGTGTGGCGGCGGGCGGGCTGTCGCTGGCCAGCGCCTCCACCAGGGCGAGGGTGTGGAAGCCGCCGGTGACCACCAGCAGGGGGCCGTCGCAACGCGCGCGCCAGTCGCGGATGCAGGCGAGCATGTGTGCTTCACGGGCCAGCGAGCCTTCGGCGGCGAGCACGTCGTCCTCATAGTCGAGGCGCGCCATGGAGCACCAGGCGAAGGCGTCGCCGAACAGCGCGCGCCAGTCCCCCAGGGCGTCCGCGTCGCGCAGTTCGAACAGGTGCTCCCAGAGTTCGTCGTGGTCGCGGCAATGGGCCTCGCGGGCCAGGGCGGCGATGTAGTCGCTGTGGGCCAGGTAGCGCTCGGCCATCAGGCTGCGGCTCTGTTCCGGGTCTTCCTCGGCGGCTTCCTGGCGGGCCCAGGGCAGGTCGATGAAGGCCAGCTGCGCGCCGAGGCGATGGCCTTCGCGCAGGGCCTGCCATTCCGGCGAGTAGTCGCAGAAGGGGAAGAACGCCGAGCGCGGCGGCGCATCGCCCGAGACGCCGTTGCGGTGCTGGGAGAGGATCGCCAGGGGCGGGCGGCTGCGCGGGTCGAGCAGGTCGGGGAGCAGGGCGTCGAAGTCGGCCGGCCCCTCGATCAGCACCGCCGCCGGGCGCAGCTCGTCCAGCTGCGCGCGCAGGGCGAAGGCGCAGGCCGGGCTGTGGTGGCGCAGCGGCGCGAAATGCAGGCCGGCCGCAGCCAATGCCTGGCGGTTGCGCTCGGCGGCCTGCAGCCGCGCGGGCAGGCGCGGGTCAGCGCCGGGGCTGTGTGCGGGCGGCATGGGTCAGTCCCACAGGCCCTTGCTGGCGTCGAAGAAGTGCTTCCAGCGGTCGTCGCGGCGGGCACGCTCGCGCACCACGCTGTCCAGGTAGTGGCGCAGGCGCTTGGCGTCGTCGCGGTTGTCCTTGAACACCACGCCCAGCAGCTGGCGCGCCAGCTCGGCCGGGGTCAGGCGGCCGTCGCCGAGGTAGCGGGCTTCCAGGGCGGCGGCATAGGCGACGCTGACCGCTTCGGCGGTGGACATGACCGCGTCCGGAGCCTTGATCGCGGTGCCTTCGCGGGTGGTGCCGCCACGCAGCTCCTGGAACACGGTGACCAGCAGGCCGATGACATCGCGCTCGATCGTCACCTTGCCGGCTTCGTCGCCCAGCTCGCGGAGCAGCTGGCGCATCACCAGCTCCACTTCGAATTCGCTGTCGGCGATGGGGCGCACGGTCTCGAAGTTGAAGCGGCGCTTGAGGGCGGCGGACATCTCGTGCACGCCGCGGTCGCGCAGGTTGGCGGTGGCGATCAGGTTGAAGCCGGGGCGGGCGTGTAACTGCCCGGCCTCGCCCAGCTCGGGGATCATCATCTGCTTTTCCGAGAGCAGGGAAATCAGTACGTCCTGGATTTCCGGCGGGCAGCGGGTGATCTCCTCGAAGCGCACCAGCTTGCCCTGGCTCATGCCCTGATACAGCGGCGAGCCCACGAGGGCGCGCTGGGTCGGCCCTTCGGCCAGCAGCAGGGCGTAGTTCCAGGAGTACTTGATGTGGTCTTCGGTGGTGCCGGCGGTGCCCTGGATGGTGAGCATCGAGTCACCGCTGATCGCGGCGGCGAGCAGCTCGGAGAGCATCGACTTGGCCGTACCCGGCTCGCCCACCAGCATCAGGCCCTGGCGGCCGAGCAGGGTGACGATGGCGCGGTCCACCAGGGCGTCGTCGCCATAGAACTTGCGGCTGACGCCGAGCGCCTCGTCACCGAGGATGAAGCGCCGCACCGAGCGCGGCGAGCGCAGCCAGCCGGGCGGCAGGTCGGCGCCGGCCTGCTGGTCGGCCTGGGTCAGGCGTTGCAGTTCCTCGGCGAAATGCTGTTCCGAGGCCTGGCGGAGAACGGTGCTTACCATGGGGTCTTCTTCTCCCACTGGGGATCGAAGCCGACGCAGGCATCGGCGGCGGCGCGGTAGTCGGCATAGGTTTCGGCCAGCAGCACCGGCGGGATATCGGCCAGCGGCAGGTTGTCGCCGCTGGACCAGCGGCGGCCGATCTTCTCGAAGGCGAGGCGGGTCAGCGCAGCGGGGACGTTCTCCTCCGGCAGGCAGTTGCCGGTGAAGCCGATGCTCACGCGCAGGCCCAGGCTGTTGAATTCCTTGAAGTAGTGGTCGAAGAAGCCGCCGTCCTCGGCTGCGGCGCGCTGGTAGCCGAGCTTGGTCAGCACGCCACGCAGGGTGAAGGTGTCGCTGAGCCAGCCCAGGCGGTCGCTGATGCTGTTGTCGCTGGCCGGGTCGGCGGCTTCGGGGGCGATCTCCGGCAGTTGGCGCGACATCTGCGCGAACAGCGGCTTGACCTTGTAGTCCTTGAAGTGGCGCACCCAGCCCTTGGCCGTTTCGCCATCCACCAGCGCGGCGTGGGCGAGGCGGATGCGGCTGTCGTCAGCCAGTTCCACTTCGTCGTCGTCGAGGTCGATCAGGCTGCCGTCCTCGGTGGGGCGGAACAGGCGGGTGGCGCCGTCGGCACCGACTTCCGCCCAGACCAGGCGCTGCAGCAGGTGCCGCATGATCGGGTGCTGCTGCAGGTACTCGCGCCATTCGCCCACCGGCCACAGGCGCGCCGCGCACATGGCTTCGTAGAGGCGCTGGCTTTGCAGGTCGATCACCTGCTTGAGCTCCTTCTTGCTGGTGGAGAACTGCGACTTGGCTTCCTTGATCAGCGCCGGGTCATCGCTCTTGCGCGGTTCCGGCAGCGCCTTGACCACCTTGCCGTCGGGGTTGCACAGCTCCAGCTTGAGCGCCGCGTCCAGGCGCGCGGTGAACAGGCGCTCGCCGTAGTGCAGGGTGAGTACGCCGCTCTCGTCGAAGCCGGCGCTGGGGATGGTGCGGTCGGCCAGCTCGTCGGCGCTCCAGCCGTTGCGCTGGGCGATCTGCTCCACCAGCTCGCGGGCCCGGGTCTGTACCGAGGCGGTGCGGTGGCGGCGGGCGATGGACAGCAGCAGCTGGATGACCAGGGGCTCGTTGCTGTTGGCGGCGGCGCTGATCATGGCTTCGATCTGCGAGCGACGCGGGTAATGGTCGCGCATGTAGGCCTGGATCAGGCTCACCTGCTCGTGGGCGGTGGTGTGCCAGGTGAGGGCGAGGATGCCCTTGTCGGCGATGGCGCTGCCCAGGTAGTTGGCCAGGTGCTCGCGCTTGAGGGATTCGAAGGCCTGCTCCTGGGTGATGTCGGCGTACTCGGGGGAGTACTTCGCCCAGGATTGGTAGTTCTGCATCTGCCGCGCGACGTTGGCCTGGGCGTAGGCGATGGCCTCTTCCAGGCTGGGGTTGCGGGTGTCCTGGGCGATGAAGCCCAACAGCAGGCTCTTGCCCAGGGCGTTGCGGCTGGCGGGTGCCAGGCGCTCCAGGTAGAGGTTGAGCAGGCCGTTGCCGGCCGGCTCCTTGAGCTTGCAGGCAAGGATCACCCACCAGCGCAGGATGGCCGGCTCCACCGGCGTGCCGTCGAGCCACTGGCAGGCGGGCAGGTGGTCCAGGTCGAGCCAGGCGAGGCTGGCCGGCGGCTTGGCCTGCAGGCCTTTCTGCGCCTCGGCCAGCAGCACGTCCGGAGCCAGGTGGCCGGAGATGTCTTCGCCGAGGCTTTCCAGGGTGGTGAGCAGGGCGGCGCGGACGGTCTCGCGTTTTTCCTTGGCCAGGGTCGCCTTCAGCGCGGGAATCGCCGCGTGGTAGCCCAGGCGCTGCAGCCATTCGGCGGCCAGGGTGCGGATCTCCTGCTTGCTCGAAGCCAGGGCTTCCACGGCGCGGTCGCCGATGTCCGGCAGGGTCTCCAGCAGTTGCTGGGCCTCGGCGCGGTTGGTCTTGCTGCTGCCCAGGGCCAGTTCGAGCAGCACGGGGACGAAGCGCGCCGGCAGGCTGGGGAACTGCTCCAGCAGGGTCAGCGTGGTGGCCACGCTGTAGCTGTAGCGGCCCGGAGCGGGGCGCAGGCCGAAGGCCTCTTCGATGAACTCGGGGTGCGCGGCGAAGAAGGGCCAGACGCGCTCCGGGGCGATCTGCCCGATGGGCGAGTTCCAGCCGAAGCAGATGTCTGCGGTGGCCCGCGCCGGGTCGTCGTGGCCGCTGCGTTGCAGGGCGTCTTCCAGGGTGCGCAGGTCCAGGCGCTGCAGGGCGTCGCCCTTGAGCCACTGGGCAACCTGGTACCAGTTGAAATGGCGGTTGGCCGGGGAGCGGAGGATGTGCAGCAGGTTGACGTCGGCGTTGGCGGCCAGGCGCCCCTTGTATTGCAGCACCAGGTCCATGCCGTTCGGGAACTTGCCGCGCGCCGCGCCGTTGAGGCGCTCCAGGGCGTTGCGCAGGTCCGACTCGCCCAGCGCCTGCAGCGACTTGTAGGTCTTCTGCTGCCAGTCCCACTTGCGCTTGTGTTCGAGGTTCTGGCGGACCTCCTCCTCGGCGGAGAGGCGGCTTTCCTCCAGCAGCTCCACGAGGTTCTGGCGCAGCAGCTGCAGCACCGCATCGCCGAGCTGGACCTCGGCACAGCGCTCGAAGTCGCTGGCCTCGGGCAGTTCCTCCTGCTGGGCGCGGGTCTGGCTGTCCAGGCGCGCCAGGGCACTGCTCAGGGCCTGCTGCACGGGCTTGGAGCTTTCCACCTCCAGGCGTGCCTGGAGCAGGGCGCGGGCCTCCTCGCCGCTGCGGGCGAGCATGTCGGCGGCCTGGGCGCGCTCGCTGTTGGCGCCGGTTTCCAGCAGGTGTTGCAGATGGCTGAGCTTGACCTCCAGCGGCAGGGCTTCGACCTGCGGCG
Organism: Pseudomonas sp. PDM13; assembly: GCF_025685765.1. NCBI lineage: Bacteria > Pseudomonadati > Pseudomonadota > Gammaproteobacteria > Pseudomonadales > Pseudomonadaceae > Pseudomonas > Pseudomonas sp. PDM13. Next base: position 217,056 of record NZ_JAOTQU010000004.1, read on the forward strand.
CAGCAGCGGCACGAACGCTTTTGGCCGCGCTCACCGCCAGGCGCACCAGCACGTCGGCATAGGCACCGGCCAGGGTGCTGTAGCCGAGCAGCTGCACCAGGTTCAGGCAGCCGCTCGCCGACAGTTGGGCGGGCAGGGCGCGGGTGCTCTGCGGGTGTTGCAGCAGGTAGTCGGCGAGGCCGGGCAGGTTGAGCAGCGCGGCGATGTCGCGCCAGTGGTAGAAGTCCAGGTCGCGGCGGTCGAGGACCAGCAGCAGGGCGTCGTCGACTGGCAGTTCGTCCACGGCCAGCAGGCGCGTCAGCAGGGTGAAGTTCCAGTGCTTGCGCATGTCCTCGCCGTGCTTGTTGCCGAGGTTCTTCACGGTGGTGTGCAGGGCGTCCACCACCAGGTAGATGAGCCAGTCGGGCACCTTGGCGGTGCGCACCAGGTTGGCGCCCTGGCAGGCGGCTGCGAGCACCTTGCCGAAGCGGGCGAGGGCCAGCGGGTCGGTTTCCGGGGTGACTATATAGAGGCGGGCGCGGGCGTTGGCGGCGGCGTTGATGCGCTTCTTGTGCTTCTGCGCGTCGTTGCGCACGTTGCCCGAGGGGTGCCACCAGCCCATGGTGGCCGGCTGGTCGAGCAGGACCACGGCCTCTTCGCCGCTGAGCTTGCCCAGGTCGAGCAGCACCGTCTCGTCACGGCCGCTGAGCACGTAGCTGGCGGCGCGGGTCGCCAGGCCCGGGACGAGGATGTCGAGTACCTCGAGGCTTTCGGCGACATGCTTGGTGAAGGGGGTGGCGGGGGTGGAGAGGCCGATTTTTTCCAGCAACTTCTGCAACATGATGAACCTGTCCTTGGCGGTGCGATGGCCGATGGTAATTCATCCGGGGCGCGCGCGACCTGCGTCATCGCCTCGTCAATGCCTGTTTCTGCTGCCTGGCTCATGTTTTTCCGTTGCACGGGGTTACCGGGCGGGGGAGATGGCCATCGCCTCGGCTTGAGAGGTTGCCGGTCCTGGTCTTAACTCGTGGGCGTAGCACCCATAACCACAACAAGGGGATGCCATGAGCGATCACACCGAAGGTTCCAGCCCTGACAGCGGCATCGATGCCGCCGCGATTTTCTGCCTCATCCTGATCGTGGTCGCCACGGCGGTGTTCTGGGTCAGCCACCAGTAATCCACCCACCGGCCAATGGACGGGCGGCACCGGGGCCCCGCGCAGGGCGGCGTTATACTGCGCGGGCTTCGAATCGAGTCCATGCCCGATGTATGTCCTGCGTACCCTTCTGATCGGTTTCTGCCTCTGCTGCAGCGCATTGGCCCACGGTGCTTCGGTCGTCTTTCTCTGCCCCGGCACCAGCGCCGAGCCGTTCTGGCAATCCCATGTCGCCTTCATGAGTGCCGCCGCCCAGCGCCTGGGCATGGACCTGAAGGTGCTCTATGGCGACCACGACCTGAGTCGCACCCTGGAGCAGGCACGGCAGGTGAAGGAGGCCAGCGAGCCGCCGGGCTACCTGGTGTTCACCAACGAGCAGTACATGGGGCCGGAGATCCTGCGCCTGTTCCGTGGCAGCCCGGTGAAGCTGTTCGCCATCAACAGCAGCCTGACCGACGACCAGCAGAAGATGGTCGGCGGCTCCCGCGAGCGCTACCCCAATTGGATCGGCAGCCTGGTGGCCAACGAGGAAGTGGCCGGCTACCTGCTGGCCCGTGCCTTGATCGACGGCCAGCGCAGCCGCGAGCCGGACCAGGTCTTCGAGATGCTGGCGTTCTCCGGCATCAAGCAGACCCCGGCGGCGCAGCGCCGCGAGGAAGGCTTGCAGCGGGCGCTGGAGGAGTACCCCAAGGTGCGCCTGCGCCAGCTGGTGTATGCCGAGTGGAGCCGTGAACGTGCCTATGAGCAGGCCCTGCAGCTGCTGCGGCGCTACCCGCAGACCCGTACGGTGTGGGTGGCCGACGACCAGATGGCCCTGGGCACCATGCAGGCGGCGCAGGAGCTGGGGCGCAAGCCGGGGCACGACCTGCACTTCGCGGTGCTCAACAGTTCCCCCGAGTCGTTGCAGGCGACCATCGATGGCCGTATCGATGGCCTGGTGGGGGGCAACTTCACCCTCGGTGGCTGGGCCATGGTGCTGCTGCACGACTATGACGCCGGGCAGGACTTCGTCCGGCGCGGCGGCAAGGACCTGCAAGCCAACGTCTATGTGCAACTGGATGCCGAGCGCGCCCGGCGCCTGCTGGCACGCGTGCAGGGCAAGGGGCTGAACCTGGACTTCCGTGCCTATAGCGCCGTCTACAACCCGGGGCTGCGGGTCTACCGCTTCGGCATGCAGCCGCTGCTGGACTGAGGCTCAGAGCCCGGCGAAGTGCAGCACCAGCTTGACCACGCCGAAGAGCGTCAGCGCGAACACCAGGGTGAAGAGCACCCCGAGGATGATGAAGTGGCTGGGCTTGCCACGGCTGAAGTCCCGCGAGCGGTTCTTGCCGCTCTGCACGCCGAATGCGGCCGCCGCGACGCTGTGGAGCATCTCGCGGAAGGTCAGGGGGCGTTGGCTGTCGTCGTCGATGTTGCTGTCGTCCATGGTGCACCTCCGTGGGGCACAAGCTTAGCTCGCCCCCGGCAGGCTGCCCGGATCAATGCACGGGATGCAGCAGACGGGTGTTGACCTTCTCGGCGCGGGCGCGCAACTGGCCGCAGCCGCCATCGATGTCCTGGCCGGCGGAGTTGCGCACCTTGGTCAGCACGCCACGGCTGTGCAGGTAGCGCACCAACTCGATGATGCGATCACCGCCCGGGCGCTGGTAGTCGTCCGCTTCCAGGCTGTTGTAGGGGATGAGGTTCATCACCGCGAACTTGCCCTTGAGCAGCCGCAGGATGCCGTCGGCTTCCTCCTGGCTGTCGTTGATGCCGGCGAGCAGCGTCCACTGGTACTGGATGGGGTAGTCCGTGGTGCGGGCATAGGCTTCGCCCAGCTCCACCAGTTCCTCGGGGCTGATGCGCGGCGCCTTGGGCAGCAGTTGCTCGCGCAACTCGGCGCGACTGCTGTGCAGCGACAACGCCAGGGCCGGCTTGACCCGCTGCTGCGGCAGGCGCTCGAAGACGCGCGGATCGCCCACGGTGGAGAACACCAGGTTCTTGTGGCCAATGCCGCCGTCGGTGCCCAGCAGGTCGATGGCGTCCAGCACGTTGTCGAGGTTGTGGGCCGGCTCGCCCATGCCCATGAACACCACCTTCTTCACCTTGCGGTAGCGCCGCGCCAGGGCCACCTGGGCGACGATCTCCATGCTGCCGACCTGGCGCAGCAGACCGCTCTTGCCGGTCATGCAGAACACCCAGCCCACGGCGCAGCCGACCTGGCTGGAGACGCACAGGCCGTCGCGGGGCAGCAATACGCTTTCGACCATCTGGCCGTCGGCCAGGCCCACCAGCAGCCGTGCCGATCCGTCGGCGGCGGGGTGTTCCGAGCGCAGCCGCGCGAGGTTGTCCAGCTCATCGGCCAGGGCCGGCAGGCCTTCACGCACGCTGATGGGCAGGAAGTCCTGGGCCTGCTGGCGCAGGGTGCAGGCATCGAGGGGCTTGCCCTGCAGCCAGGCGCGGATCACCCGCCCACGGTGGATGGGTTTGGCGCCGAGGGCGGCGAGGCGGTCGTGCAGGTCTTGGATACGCATGGGGCGCGAATCCTACCACCGGCGTTGGTGCTTAAGTAGGGGCGACGCGGCCTTCAGGGCCGCGCGGTGTGGTCGTGGGGCAGTAGCGCGGTGTCCACCGCCAGGTCCAGGGGGATCGAGGCCAGAGTGGCCACCGGGCAGACCAGCGACATCCAGCAGAACAGGGTCAAGGGTGCGTAGCCGCTATTCAGCCCATCGGTCAGCAACTGCCAGTCGGCCTGGGTGCCCTTGTAGTAGTCGGCGTCGACCAGGTGGGCGCTGTCGCCGCGGGCGATGAAGCTGCCGCAGCCGCCGAGCAGGAGGGGGAGCAGCAGGACACAGGTACGAGGAAGGCGCATGCCGGTTCCTTGTGGCAATGAGGGGGCGCCATGCTAGCAGCAGACGCCCCCTCACCCAGGGCGGCATGGGGTCGCGGCCTTCAGCGGCCCCGGCTCAGCTCCGCCAGGCGCGTCGCCGACTGCTGCATGGCCTGGCCGAGGGCGTCCAGGTCCACCGCGTCGCGGGCGTTTTCCTCGCTCACCGAGTGGATGCGCACCGCCAGTTCGTTGATCTCCTGGGTCACGTGGCTCTGCTCCTGGGCGGCCACGGCTATCTGCTGGGCGCGCTGGGAGATGTCGTCGAAGCTCTGCACTGTGGTCGACAGCGCGGTGGCCGCGCCTTCGGCTTCCTCCACCGCATGGCGGGTGCGTGCCTCGCCCGCCTGCATGGCCTGCACCGCCTGGCGCGAGGCCTGCTGCAGGCTGGCGATCATGGTGCTGATCTCGTTGGCCGAACTCTGCGTCTTGGCCGCCAGGGAGCGCACTTCGTCGGCGACCACGGCGAAACCCCGGCCCTGTTCGCCGGCACGGGCGGCCTCGATGGCGGCGTTGAGGGCCAGCAGGTTGGTCTGCTCGGAGATGGCCTTGATCACATCGAGCACGGCACCCACTTGCTGGCTGTCTTGCTCCAGGCGCGCGATCACTGCGGCGGCAGCGGCCATTTCGCTGGAGAGCGCCTGGATGGAGCGGCTGTTGGAGCTGACCTTCTGCTGGCCTTCGCTGACCACGCCCTGGGAGCGTTGGGCGGTGTCGGCGCAGTCGTTGGTGTTCTGCGCCACCTCGTTGGCACTGGAGGACATCTCGGTGATGGCCGCCGCCAACTGGGTGTTTTCCTGGCGTTGCTGTTCGGCGCGGTGGAGCAGGGCGCCACTGAGGCGGCCGAGGCTGGCGGCCTCTTCCTGCAGGCGGCGGGATTCGTCGGCGATCACCTGGAGCATGCCCTGCAGGCGCCCGGCGTACTGGTTGACTGAGCGGCGCAGGCCGCCGATCTCGTCATCACGGAGGATGGTCAGCGCGCCGCCGTGGCCCTGGCCGCTGCCGAGGGCGTCGATCTGCGCGGTGGTTTCGCCGAGCTGCTCCAGCACCTTGCGCCCGGCCAGCCAGACGAAGAACAGCAGCAGGCCCAGCAGCGGCAGGAGGAACAGCAGCAGCTCGTAGGTGAGCGCGCGCGCCAGGCCGGTGACCCGCGCCTGCGGCGTGACCAGGCCGATGGTCCAGTGGGTTTGCGGCATCACGAAGAGGTTGGCCTGGCTGGCTTCGCCCAGCAGGGCGTCGTCGTCCAGCGCCACGCTGGCGGTGCCGCTGGAACCGAGCTTGCGCCGTGCCTCCGCCAGCGGCTGCAGCCAGGCTTCACGGGCGGCGAGGTCGTCGAACTTCTGCATGCTGGCTTCGGCGCCGCTGCCCGGCAGGGGGAAGAACAGGATGTTGCCGGCCTGGTCGAGGGCGAAGGCATAGCCGCCGGTGACCTTGCCCTGGTCCTTGAGGAAGGCGGCCAGGTCGTCGAGGCGCAGGTCGATGGTGCTGACCCCGGCGAAGCGCGCCTGCAGCTCGTAGGGCACGCTGCAGGTGACCATGGGCACCTTGCTGACCGGGTCCTGGTAGGCCTCGGACCAGGTGCAGACATTGCCGCTGGCGCTGCGCGCGCCGGTGTACCAGGCGTCGTTGTGGTAACCGGGGCCCTCGGGCTTGTTGTAGTCGTCGGAGTATTCCAGCGCACCGCTGGCACCGCGTGCCCAGAAGAAGCTGCGGCGGTCGACGCCTTCGGCGAAGGCGCCCGGCTCCGGCCAGATGCCGCCGCCGGCGATGGCCGCATCGCCGCCGTTGTCGATCAGGTTGGGGTAGTTGTCGCGGTATTGCGCCTCTTCCCGGGGCAGCACCTCGGCGAGGTGCGCCATGCTCACCGCCAGGCCCTCGATGCCGGCGAGCTTGAGGCCGAGCTGGCGGACGATGGCGCTGCCGGTCTGCTCGATCAGGGCGTTACTTTCCGCCACCACCCGGGGCTGGCCACGGAACACCATGATGGCGAACACGGCGAGGGCGGTGAGCAGCAGGAGGAAGATCGCGCCCAGGGTCAGGCGGCTGGAAATGCGGTCAGGCAGCAGAGACATTCGGTACTCCTCGATTCCCGAGCTGAAGGGCGGCGCACGGCAGAGGCGCGGCAGGCACTTCATATGCAATAGCAGTGCCCGGGCCATTGCGCCTCTGAAAGGCGTGTCGGCAGATGTCGGGGTTCCTGCAGTGGTTTCGGAGGAGTGGTCGTTTCTGGGGGGGCGTTCAGGGAATGATCGAGCGTGTCGGGGGCATCGCGGTGATGGGTTTCGTTTCGCTCGCGGAACGCCGCCCGACCCATCCTACGAAGAGCACCAAGCCGCGCGGACTGGGCACCCGTAGGATGGGTAGAGCCCCGCGAAACCCATCGTTGTGCCGCTGGGAGCCAGAAAGAACCAGGCCCGCATTGCGCGGGCCTGGTCGGGGTCAGTAGTCGTAGCCGAGGTTCGGCGCCAGCCAGCGTTCGCTCACGGCCTGGTCCTGGCCCTTGCGCTTGCTGTAGCTCTCCACCTGGTCGCGCTCGATCTTGCCGACGGCGAAGTACTGCGCCTCAGGGTGGGCGAAGTACCAGCCGCTGACGGCCGCCGCCGGGAACATGGCGAAGTGCTCGGTGAGGAACACGCCGCTGACGCCGGGCGCGTCGAAGCTGGCGCTCGGGTCCAGCAGGTTGAACAGGGTGGCCTTCTCGGTGTGGTCCGGGCAGGCCGGGTAGCCGGGCGCCGGGCGGATGCCGTTGTACTGCTCCTTGATCAGTGCCTCGTTGTCCAGGTGCTCGTCGGCGGCGTAGCCCCAGTGTTCCTTGCGCACGCGCTCGTGCAGCCATTCGGCGCAGGCCTCGGCCAGGCGGTCGGCCAGGGCCTTGACCATGATCGAGTTGTAGTCGTCGCCCTTGGCCTCATAGGCCTTGGCCACTTCCTCGGCGCCGATGCCGGCGGTGGTGATGAAGCCGCCGACGTAGTCGACCACGCCGCTTTCCTTGGGCGCGACGAAGTCGGCCAGGCACAGGTTGGGCTTGCTGTCGGGCTTGATGGTCTGCTGGCGCAGGTGGTGCAGGGTGGCCAGCGGCTTGCCCTGGTCGTCACGCACTTCGATGTCGTCGTGGTTGACCTGGTTGGCCGGCCAGAAACCGAATACGGCGCGGGCCTTGATCAGCTTCTCGTCGATGAGCTTCTTCAGCATGGCCTGGGCGTCGGCGAACAGCGCGGTGGCGGCTTCGCCCACCACTTCGTCGGTGAGGATGCGCGGGTATTTGCCGGCCAGGTCCCAGGAGATGAAGAAGGGCGTCCAGTCGATGTACTCGGCCAGCACCGCGAGGTCGATGTCTTCCAGCACGCGCACGCCGGTGAAGCTCGGCTTGGGCGCGCGGTAGCCGGCCCAGTCGAAGGCCGGCTTGTTGGCCAGGGCGTCGGCGTAGGCCAGGCGCTCGGTGCGGGCGGCGCGGTTGGCGGTGCGCTCGCGGACTTCGACGTAGTCGGCGCGGGTGCGCTCGACGAAGCCGCTCTTGAGTTCCTTGGACAGCAGCTGGGTGGCGACGCCCACGGCGCGCGAGGCGTCGGTGACGTAGACCACGGCGTCGTTGCTGTACTGCGGGTCGATCTTCACCGCGGTGTGGGCCTTGGAGGTGGTGGCGCCGCCGATCATCAGCGGCAGCTCGAAGCCCTGGCGCTGCATTTCTCGGGCGACGTGGACCATCTCGTCCAGCGAGGGGGTGATCAGGCCGGAGAGGCCGATGATGTCGCACTTCTCGGCAATGGCGGTCTGCAGGATCTTCTCCGCCGGCACCATCACGCCGAGGTCGACGATGTCGTAGCCGTTGCAGCCGAGCACCACGCCGACGATGTTCTTGCCGATGTCGTGAACGTCGCCTTTGACGGTGGCCATGAGGATCTTGCCCTTGGCTTCCGGCTTGTCGCCCTTTTCCTCTTCGATGAAGGGGATCAGGTGGGCCACGGCCTGCTTCATCACCCGGGCGGATTTCACCACCTGGGGCAGGAACATCTTGCCTGAGCCGAACAGGTCACCGACCACGTTCATGCCGGACATCAGCGGGCCTTCGATCACCTCGATGGGGCGCGCGCACTGCTGGCGGCATTCCTCGGTGTCTTCGACGATGAAGGCGGTGATGCCCTTGACCAGCGCGTGTTCCAGGCGCTTGTCCACGGGCAGCGAGCGCCACTCCTCGTTCTCCACTTCCTTGACCGCACCGTCGCCCCGGTATTTGTCGGCGATGGCCAGCAGGGCTTCGGTGGCGTTGGCGCTGCGGTTGAGCACCACGTCTTCCACGGCGTCGCGCAGCTCTTTCGGGATCTCGTCGTAGATCTCCAACTGGCCGGCGTTGACGATGCCCATGGTGAGGCCGTTCTGGATGGCGTAGTAGAGGAACACCGAGTGGATCGCCTCGCGCACCGGGTTGTTGCCACGGAAGGAGAACGACACGTTGGATACGCCGCCCGAGCTCAGCGCATGGGGCAGGTTGTCACGGATGTAGGCGCAGGCGTTGATGAAGTCGACCGCGTAGTTGTTGTGTTCCTCGATGCCGGTGGCGACGGCGAAGATGTTCGGGTCGAAGATGATGTCTTCCGGCGGGAAGCCCACTTCATTGACCAGGATGTCGTAGCTGCGCTGGCAGATCTCTTCCTTGCGCGCCTGGGTGTCGGCCTGGCCGACTTCGTCGAAGGCCATCACCACCACGGCGGCGCCGTAGCGCTTGCACAGCTTGGCGTGGTGCTTGAACTGCTCGACGCCTTCCTTCATCGAGATGGAGTTGACGATGCCCTTGCCCTGAATGCACTTCAGGCCGGCCTCGATCACCTCCCACTTGGAGGAGTCGATCATGATCGGCACGCGGGAGATGTCCGGCTCGCCGGCGATGAGGTTGAGGAAACGCACCATCGCCGCCTTGGAGTCGAGCATGCCCTCGTCCATGTTGATGTCGATGACCTGGGCGCCGGCTTCTACCTGCTGCAGGGCGACTTCCAGGGCTTCGGTGTAGTTCTCCTCGCGGATCAGCCGGGCGAACTTGGCGGAGCCGGTGATGTTGGTGCGCTCGCCGACGTTCACGAACAGCGAACTGCGGTCGATGGTGAAGGGCTCCAGGCCCGACAGGCGGCAGGCCTTGGGGATTTCCGGGATCACGCGCGGCGGGTGCTTGGCCACGGCCTTGGCGATGGCCTCGATGTGCCCCGGGGTGGTGCCGCAGCAGCCGCCGATGATGTTGAGGAAGCCACTGGCAGCGAATTCCTCGACCACCACGGCCATTTCCGCCGGGGTCTCGTCGTACTCGCCGAAGGCGTTGGGCAGGCCGGCGTTGGGGTGCGCGGAGACATGGGTGCCGGCCTTGCCCGCCAGTTCGGCGAGGTAGGGGCGCAGTTCCTTGGCACCGAGGGCGCAGTTCAGGCCCACGGAGATCGGCTTGGCGTGGCTCACCGAGTTCCAGAAGGCTTCGGTGGTCTGGCCCGATAGGGTGCGGCCGGAGGCGTCGGTGATGGTGCCGGAGATCATGATCGGCAGCTCGACGCCCAGCTCCTCGAACACGCCCTGCACGGCGAAGATCGCCGCCTTGGCGTTGAGGGTGTCGAAGATGGTTTCGATGAGGATGAGGTCGGCGCCGCCTTCCATCAGGCCCTTGGTGGCCTCGGTGTAGTTCTCCACCAGCTCGTCGAAGGTGACGTTGCGGTAGCCCGGGTCGTTGACGTCGGGGGAGATGGAGCAGGTGCGGCTGGTCGGGCCGAGGACGCCGGCGACGAAGCGCGGGCGGTCCGGGGTTTCCAGGGTCTTGGCGTCGGCCACTTCACGGGCCAGGCGCGCGCCCTCGACGTTCAGCTCGTACACCAGGGATTCCATGCCGTAGTCGGCCTGGGACACCTGGGTGGCGTTGAAGGTGTTGGTCTCGAGGATGTCGGCACCGGCGTCGAGGTAGGCCTTCTCGATGGCCTGGATCACGTCCGGGCGCGACAGCAGCAGCAGGTCGTTGTTGCCCTTGACGTCGCTCGGCCAGTCGGCGAAGCGCGCGCCGCGGTAATCCTCCTCCTGCAACTTGTAGCTCTGGATCATGGTGCCCATGCCGCCATCGAGGATCAGGATGCGTTCCTTGAGGGCCTGGTGGAGGGCGTGCAGGCGAGCGCTGCGATCGTTGAGCGGGCTGGACATGGAGGACCTGACTAGCTGGGCGGAAAAAGGGTGCGAAGCATAGCAAAGATGAGGGGGATCGACCGCCCACCGGCTGGCGCATGAAAATGGCTCATGTTGGTTGCGGCGAAAGGTCGCGACGGCCCGGGCGGGCCCGGTGCGCGGGGATGCAGGCGTCGCGGGGGAGAGCGGGGAGGGCGGCCGTGGATGAGGGCGGGTCATCCACGGCGCGGGGGGATCAGCCGCGGCAGCTGGCCGTGGCGTAGACGAAGTACTTCACCAGGTCGCGGTCGGTGCGGTTCCACACCTCGCCGACCGAGCGCAGGCCCTGGCTCTGGCCGACCGAGCCGGCGATGCTGCCGCACCAGACGCGGGGGTACTTGCCACGGTACAGGGTGCCGCCGATGACCACGGCGACGTGGCCGTTGTTGCGCGCCGGGTTGTGGTCGCTGCCCTTGATGCCGGCGATCACGAAGTAACCCTGGGAGGCCTTCTGCGCGGCTTCGTCACCGCTGGCCAGTTCCTTCCAGCCGGTGGCCTGGGGCAGGCCGCCCATGATGGAGTCGGCGGTGCCGGCGGGGATCGGTACGCCGAGGGTGGCGGCCACCGATTGGAGGAAGCCGGAGCAGTTCTTCTTGTTCTGGGTACCGGCGATATAGCTCTGGTCCCAGGCCGCGGTGGCGGCGTTGACGATGCAGGTGTCGAGGCTCATTGACTCATCCCTATCAGGGTTTGCAGAAAGGCTGTACGGGTTGCTTTGCGTGGGTCTTGCAGCCGCCGGTGTCGTCGCAGTCGTCGCCCAGCACCAGCTCCTCGCCCTCGATGGAGGCGTGCTTGCCGGTGATGTCCTGGCGGTGCAGCACCTTGCAGGTGGCGGTGTCGTAGGCCACCAGCTCGCCGTTGGAGCCGCTGAACTCGTAGGTCACCAGGCGCTTCTCGTCGCGGCTGAGGAACAGCGGGTCGCGGGCCCAGATGCCGCCATCCTCGATGTTGCAGCTCTTGCCGCTGGCCTTGTCCAGCAGCACCACCGGCGGCTCGGGGAAGGAGTCGGGTTCGGCTATGTCCGGGTTCTCGTTGACGAAGCGCACCTGCAGGTGCTGGCCGTCGCCGACGAAGGTGGTGGGCGCCTCGGGGCTCGCCACCAGTTTCAGCGGCGCGAAGCCGCAATCGGACGCCTGGGCACAGGCGCTGAGGGTCAGGGCGGCAAGGGCGCCGGCGAGGGGTTTCATGGTCAGGATCTCCTGTGGCATGGCTGGGGCCGACCGGGTGGCGTTCGGCTGCAGTTCAGGAGGGGGAGCGCCGGACGGCGGCCCCGAGAACGGTCCCTGTAGCTGCGCCGACATCATCCCTGGCGGTCTGGCGTGGCGGCAGGATACGCCGGCGGCCCTGTGCAAGGGATGACGGCGTTCACGTCTGCAGCGCTCGGCAGGCCGTGGCGGACGGGCGGTGGGGCGGCAAGCTCCCTGGATTGTCGATCTGGGTCACGAAAGCCGGCTGCTGCCCTTCACAGGCAGGCGCGGCTGTTGCAGATTGATGCTGGCACCTCGCTAGTGCAGCAGGGCAGGGCCCGCGAAGAGGCGAAAGACAGGCCGCCCGAATACCCCACACCGCACGCAAGACTGAACACACACAAGGAAGCAGTTCGATGGAACAGGCGAAGAAAGTGATGGAAATGGCCGGCTACTGGGCCGGTCATGCAGTACAGGGCGTCGCCACCGGCGAGATGCTGATCCCCATCGTCGGCTACCTGGGCACGGACCAGCAGACCAGCATGGAGCGGCTGTTCATGGACAGCTCGGTGGAAGCCATGCAGCAGGGCGATGCGCGCATCACCAACCTGGCCGCAGACAAGCTGGGCGCCGTGTTCATCCGCGACGGCCTGGTCACCCTGCCCACCGGCAAGACCGACTGCCTGATCGTCGACATCCGCTTCGCTTCGGACAAGCAGCGTCATTTCCAGTGGCTGCTGCCCTACCGCAACGCCGGTCACGAAGCCGGCTTCGCCGTGCACAAGCCGAAGGCCTCGGCTGGCGCGGGCTTCTCCAACGATGAACTCCAGGAGCTGGCCGCCGCCTTCTTCGACGGCCTGGAGAACAACGAGGAAGCCCTGGAAGTGTGGAACAGCAACTTCGTCGATCAGGCTGGCGAAAGCTCCGGCTTCCACGGCCAGGAGAACACCAATTTCACCGCCGAGGAGTTCCAGGCCCTGCGCCGCGCGCCCTTCATGGTGTTCCTGCTGGTGGCCGCCGCCGACGGCAAGCTCGACAACAAGGAGGCCCAGGCCTTCGTCAAGCAACTGGGGGATTCGGCCAAGGAAGGCGGCGAGCTGTACTCGCGCATCATCACCAACGTCATCACCGATGTGCCGCAGCTGCTGACCGAACTGCTGACCACGCCGTTCAACCACGCCCAGGAACTGCTGCGCATCCGCCTGATCGTCGAGACCAAGGTGGCGCCGGAGGAGGCGCAGGCGTTCAAGCAGGCGCTGCTGGGCCTGGGCAAGACGGTGGCCTCGGCGTCCGGCGGCTTCCTCGGCTTCGGCAGCAAGATCAGCAAGGAAGAAAAGGCCACCCTGGAGCGCATCGCCGCCGGCCTGGGCCTGACCTACAGCTGAGCCGCTGCGGCAGGCTGGGCGATGGCGCTGCGCCGTGAGGGCGCAGCCCATCGCTACCACCTTGGCTACCGGTTCGCTGCAGCGCAGCGCGGATGCCGTTAGAATCGGCCGGTCCGTTCGCCAAGGAAAACGCTTCATGCCGTATCGCGCGTTGTTCGCCGCCGCCTTCCTGTTCCTGGGCGCTGCGGCGCAGGCCGAGGATATTTCCTATAGCCGCGACATCCAGCCGATCTTCACCGAGAAGTGCGTGGCCTGCCACGCCTGCTACGACTCGCCGTGCCAGCTCAACCTGGGCAGCGCCGAGGGCGCCACGCGCGGGGCGACCAAGAAGCCGGTCTACGACGGCACCCGCACCCAGGCTCAACCCACCACCCGGCTGTATTTCGATGCCCGTGGCGAAGCGGCCTGGCGGCAGAAGGACTTCTATTCCGTCCTGCACGGCCAGGCCTCCCAGGCTGCCCTGATGGCCCGCATGCTGGAGCTCGGCCACAGCACGCCGCTCGCCCCCAATGCCAAGCTGCCGGCGGACCTGGACATCAGCATCAACCGCGAGAACCAGTGCCCGGCGCCGGGGGAGTTCGACGACTACGCGAAGAAGTTCGCCCACGCCGGCATGCCCTTCGCCGTGACCGGGCTGGGCGACCAGCAGTACCAGACCCTGCAGCGCTGGCTGGCGGCCGGCGCACCGGTTGAAGAGGTCGCGCCGACGCCCACGCCCGACGAGGCACGCCAGGTGGCCGAGTGGGAGACCCTGCTCAACGCCCGGGGCGCCCGCGAGGTGCTGGTGGGGCGCTGGTTGTTCGAGCACCTTTTCCTCGCCCACCTGTATTTCGATGGCGGCAAGAGCGGGCATTTCTTCCAGCTGGTGCGTTCACGTACGCCCAGCGGCAAGCCCATCGACCCCATCGCCACGCGTCGCCCCAACGACGACCCGGGCACCGACTTCTACTACCGCCTGTGGCCCATCCAGGGCGTGATCGTGCACAAGACGCACATCACCTACCCGCTGGACGACGCCAAGCTGGCGCGGGTCAATGAGCTGTTCTTCGGCAGCGACTGGAGCACCGACAAGGTGCCGGGCTATGGCGCCCAGCGCCGGGCCAACCCCTTCGAGACCTTCGAGGCCATCCCGGCCCAGGCGCGCTACCAGTTCATGCTGGATAACGCCGAGTACTTCGTGCGCACCTTCATCCGCGGGCCGGTGTGCCGCGGGCAGATCGCCACGGACGTGATCCGCGATAACTTCTGGGCGCTGTTCCAGGACCCGCAACACGACCTCTACGTCACCGATGCGGCCTACCGGGGTGAAGCGACGCCGCTGCTGGCGATGCCCGGGCAGTTCGACGAGATCGGCGGGCTGCTGAGCCTGTGGCACAGCTACCGCGACAAGCGTAACGCCTACGAGGAACTGCGCCGCGACGCCTATGCCGCCGCGCCGGTACCCACCTGGGCGGATATCTGGACCGGCAACGACAACGCGCTGCTGTCCATCTACCGCCAGTTCGACAGTGCCTTCGTGCGCAAGGGCCTGATCGGCGAGGTGCCGCAGACGATGTGGCTGATGGACTACCCGCTGCTGGAGCGCACCTACTACCAGCTGGTGGTCAACTTCGACGTGTATGGCAACGTCTCCCACCAGGCGCAGACGCGGCTGTACTTCGACCTGATCCGCAACGGCGCCGAGGTCAACTTCCTGCGCCTGATGCCGGCCGAGTCGCGCACGCCGATCCTCGACGACTGGTACCAGAACAGCGGCAAGCTGAAGATGTGGCTGGACTACGAGGACATCGACGACGACACGCCCACCGGGCTGTTCCTCCCGGTGGAGCGCGCCAAGGGCTCCTTCGCCGCGCAGTTGCTCAAGCGCTACGCCGACCTCAATGCGCGGCCGGACCCGATCAACCGCTGCACCACCGGCAACTGCTACCGCCCGGGCATTGACCCGGCGCTGCAACAGGCCGAGCAGGCCCTGAGCCAACTGGTCAGCCGGCCGGCGGCGGGGCTCAAGGTGATCGACCAGTTGCCGGAGGCGACGCTGTTGCGTGTGGAGCTGGCCGACGGGCGTCGTGAGGTCTACAGCGTGTTGCGCAACCGCGCCCACAGCAACGTGGCCTTCATGATGGGTGAGGAGCTGCGCTACCAGCCGGGGCTGGACACCCTGACCATCTACCCCAGCGTGCTCACCAGCTACCCGAACTTCATGTTCAACCTGCGCGCCGAGGAGGTGCCGGAGTTCGTCAGCGCCCTGAGCCAGGTCAAGGACACGGCGGCCTTCGACAAGGTGGTGGAGCGCTGGGGCATCCGCCGCAGCCACCCGCAGTTCTGGCACTACTTCCACGACCTCTCGGCCTACATCCGCGAAACCGAGCCGGTGGAGGCGGGCGTGCTCGATATGAACCGTTATCAGAACCTCTGAGGAGTTGTCGCGAATAATTCCTACTAAAACACTAGGACTTTATCCGTAGGACCTGATTGGCGTACACTGCGCCCCATGTTTGCGAGGAGTTGCCATGAGCGCCATCACCATTACCCAGGCAGCCGAAGATTACCTGGCTGACCTGCTGTCGAAGCAGAACACCAGCGGTATCGGCATCCGTGTCTTCATCACCCAGCCGGGCACCCAGTACGCCGAGACCTGCATCGCCTACTGCAAGCCCGGTGAGCAGAAGCCCGAGGACACCCCGCTGGCCCTGGCTTCCTTCACCGCCTGGATCGACGCCGTCAGCGAGCCCTTCCTCGACGACGCCGTGGTCGACTACGCCACCGACCGCATGGGCGGCCAGCTGACCATCAAGGCGCCGAACGCCAAGGTGCCGATGGTCAATGAAGACAGCCCGCTCAACGAACGCATCAACTACTACCTGCAGACCGAGATCAACCCCGGCCTCGCCAGCCACGGTGGCCAGGTGAGTCTGGTGGACGTGGTCGAGGAAGGCATCGCCGTGCTGCAGTTCGGCGGCGGCTGCCAGGGCTGCGGCCAGGTCGACCTGACCCTCAAGGACGGTGTCGAGCGCACCTTGCTCGAGCGCATCCCCGAGCTGAAGGGCGTGCGTGACGTCACCGACCACAGCAACCGCGAAAACGCCTACTACTGAGGCGTGCAGCGGCAAGAAGAAAGGCAGCCTCCGGGCTGCCTTTTTTATTGGCGCGCGATTCCCCCGTAGGATGGCGTAGAGCGCAGCGAAACCCATGCTGTCCGGTGTTCGGGGATACACCGAACCGATGGGATTCGCGGAGCTCTTCCCATCCTACGATCCGGGTGAAGCCCGACGTCTTTCGTGCGGGTTCTCGCGGGTTTCACCCGCCCTACCTTTGCCGCTGGGTAGGCACCGTAGGATGGCGTAGAGCGCAGCGAAACCCATGCTGTCCGGTGTTCGTGGATGCACCGAATCGATGGGATTCGCGTAGCTCTTCCCATCCTACGATCCGGGTGCAACCCGACGTCTTCCGTGCAGGATTCTCGCGGGTTTCACCCGTCCTACCTTTGCCGCGCGCTATGCACCGTAGGATGGCGTAGAGCGCAGCGAAACCCATGCTGTCCGATGTTCATGGGAGATACCGAATCGATGAGATTCGCGGAGCTCTTCCCATCCTACGATCGGTGCGGGTAGAGCTTCGCGAGCAGAACTCGCGCCTACGGGGCGTGCCGCGATGTGGGGCGGTGATCAGGGTGTCGCTTCGGCCTGGGCGGCCTTGCCGCGGCGTACCGAGAACAGCGCCAGCAGGACGATCGCCACCAGCGGCAGCATGCCGAGGTTCACTGCACCCCAGCCGAGACCGGTGATCAACGCGCCGGAGGCGAAGGAGGCGCAGGCGGCCACCAGGCTGTTGCACAGCTCCATCAGCGCCTGGGCCTGGCCGCGTTCGTCGGCGTTGTGCCCTTCCGCCAGCAGGGTGGTGCCGGCCACCAGCATCAGGTTCCAGCCCAGCCCCAGCAGGAACGAACTCACCAGGAAATACCCCATGCCCAGCCCGGCCAGGGCGATGCCGGCGCTCAGGAGCAACAGCACCGCGCCCACCAGGGCCACGCGGCGGCTGCCGAACCTGTCCACCAGCGGGCCAGCGGCGAAGGCGGGGAGGAACATGCCGAGCATGTGCCAGCGGATCACCTCGGAACCGGCCTCCAGGGGCAGGCCGCAGAAGGTCATGGCCAGGGGCGTGGCATTCATCACCAGAATCATCAAGCCGTGGCCAATGGCGGTGGTGGCGATGGCGGCGCGCACCAGCGGCCGTTGCAGCAGGGCGCGGGTGGCGGCCCAGCCGGCCTTGGGCGGGCGTGGCGCCTGGCCTTCGCGCAGCAGGCGCAGCAGCACCAGGGCGATCAGCGCGAGGCCGGCGATGGCCAGGTAGGCACCGACGAAGGGCGTTTCCAGGGCGTTGCGTGACCAGAGCGCCAGGCTCGGCGCCAGCAAGGCCGCACAAACCCCGCCGCCCACGACATAGGCGGTGGCGCGGCCCTTGTGCTGTTCGTCCACGGCCTCCTGGGCGGCGAAGCGGTAATACATGGCCGAGGCCTGGTAGGCGCCGATGGGCAGGGCGCCCAGGCACAGCAGGGTGAAGTGGCCGAGCCAGACGCCCAGGGCGCTGAGCAGGCCGCCCAGTACGCCAGCGGCGGCACCGAGCATCAGCCCGGGGCGGCGGCCATGGCGCTGCATGAACAGCGATAGCGGCTGCACCGCCAGCAGGTTGCCCAGTACCAGCAGCGCCAGTGGCAGGGTGGCCAGGGCGTTGAGCGGCGCCAGTTGCAGCCCCACCAGCGAGGTGAGGGTGATGCCGATCATCGAACAGCTCCAGTACAGGGCCTGGCCAGCGAACAGCAGGCGGATGCTCGGGTTGCGCAGCAGCATGGGGACCTCGGTGGCTTACCAGTACTTGGGGTAGCGGGCCTCGCGGCTCGCGTTGTTGTAGATCAGCGCCACCAGCACCAGCAGCAGGGCGCCGCTGAGGGTGGGGTAGAGCAGGAAATCCCAGCCCGGCTGCAGGAGGAAGACGATCACCGGGTTGGAGCCGGCCGGCGGGTGCACGGTGCGGGTCAGCATCATCAGGGCGATGGCGCTGCCCACCGCCAGGGCCACGGCCCACCAGTGCGGGCCGCAGAAGTGCAGGAAGGCCAGGCCGGTGAAGGTGCTCAGCAGGTGGCCGAAGACTACGTTGCGCGGCTGCGAGAAGGGCACGTCGGGGAAGCCGAACACCAGCACGCAGGAGGCGCCGAAGGAGCCCAGCAGCAGGCTCAGGGTCAGCGCGTCGCCCAGGCCGGCGATGCTGGCGATGGCCAGGACGCCGCCGAGCCAGGCGATGAACACCTGGCGCGTGGCGGGGCGTGGGGGCAGGGCGATGGCGTCGCCACGGAATTTCTTCACCAGTTCGAGCATGGTCGTCTTCCGGTTCAGGCGCGCTTGGCGCAGCCAGCGGGGTTGTGGATGCGTTGGCTCGATGGCGGGTTGGCGGCGAGCTTGGCGGCGGGGCGGATGGGGCGCCCGACCAGCTTGCCGGCGCAGTTGGGGCAGTGGCCGGCGAGGTGGGTTTCGACGCAATCGCGGCAGAAGGTGCACTCGAAGGAGCAGATCATCGCCTCGGCGGAATCGGGTGGCAGGTCCTTGTCGCAGCATTCGCAGTTGGGGCGCAGTTCGAGCATGGCGGTTTCCTCAGGCTTGGGTGGGGCGTCCGAAGCGTTCCGCGTATTCCTGCGGGCTGATGGACAGGTGTTTGTGAAAGGTGCGGCGCAGGTTTTCCGGGTGGCCGAAGCCGGTGAGGCGGGCCACGGTGGCGATCGAGGCCTGGGCGTCCTGCAGCAGCGCGCGGGCCGCCTCCAGGCGTACCCGTTCGATGTACTTGCCGGGGCCCATGCCCAACTCCTGGACGAAGACCCGGGACAGGCTGCGCGGCGCCATGCTGGCCTGGCTGGCCAGGGCCTCCAGCGACAGGTCGCCGCCGAGGTTGCCGGGTATCCATTCCAGCAGGGCGGCGAGGCGTGGGGTGCGGCTGGGCTCGCAGTTGAGCAGGGCGCTGAACTGCGCCTGGCCGCCGGGGCGACGCAGGAACAGCACCAGCCGGCGCGCCACCGCCAGCGCCATGGTGCGGCCGAGGTCGGCCTCCACCAGCGCCAGGGCCAGATCGATGCCGGCGGTGACCCCGGCGGAAGTGAACACATGAGGGTCGCCATCGCGGCCGGCGGGGTCGTAGGTGTGCAGGCGGTCGCCCTGCACGTCGATATCGCAATAGCCGCCCAGGGCGGGCACGTCGGACCAGTGTGTCGTGGCGCTGCGCCCGGCGAGCAGGCCGGCGGCGGCGAGGATCAGGGCACCGGAGCAGATGGAGCCGAGCCGGCGCACCCGGGGCTCGGCGTCACGCAGCCAGGCCAGCAGCGGTGGGTTGCGGCACATGCGCTCGACGCCCATGCCGCCCGCCACCAGCAGGGTGTCGAGGGAGGCCGGGTCGACCTCGTGATAGGCGGCCTCGGCGACCAGGGCGAAGCCGGCTGAGGTCTTCACCGCGCCGGCTTCGGTGCCGATCAGGCGGATGCCGTAGGCGTCGGGCAGGCCCTGGCGCTGGCGCTCGACGTTGGCCGAGGCGAACACCTGCAGCGGGCCGGTCACGTCCAGGCTCATCACGTCGTCGAATGCCAGGCAGGCGATGGTGCGCAAGGGGGCCATGGCGGGGCTCCATCAGGTTGATGGTGCCAGTCTGCGTCCTGCCGGGTTTGGCGACAATGACAATAACCCCACAGATATTGCCAAATCGCTGGCCAGGCGCTCAGCCCGCCGGGGCGACGTGCAGCGCCTGGAGGAAATGCATCAGCGAGGCTTCCTCGGCACTCAGGCCCTTGCGCTTGCGGGCCTTCTTCAGGCCCTGCAGTTCACCGGCGAGGAAGGCCTCGATGATGGCGGGGTGGACGTAGCACTTGCGGCAGATGGCCGGGGTGTTGCCCAGCTCGCTGGACACCTGGCGGATGACCTCCACCAGGTGCTTCTTCGCCGTGGCTTCGTCCTGCCAGCGGTGCTTGCGCAGGTGTTCCAGGGCCAGGGCGCTGCCGGCCCAGGTGCGGTAGTCCTTGGCGGTGAAGTCTTCGCCGGCGTGGCTGCGCAGGTAGTCGTTGATGTCGTGGGAGCTGACGGTGCGGCGCTCGGCGCCCTCATCCAGGTACTGGAACAGGTGCTGGCCGGGCAGCTCCAGGCAGCGGCGGAGAATGCGCGCCAGGCGCGGGCTGCTGAGCCGGACGCTGTGCTCGATGCCGCTCTTGCCCTTGAATTCGAATCGGATGTTGTTGCCCTTCACGGCGACATGGCGGGTGCGCAGGGTGGTGAGACCGAAGGATTTGTTGTCCCGCGCGTAGCGGCTGTTGCCGATGCGGATCAGGGTGCGGTCGAGCAGGGCGACCACGGCGGCCATGACCTTGTCGCGGCCCAGCCCCGCTTCGCCCAGGTGCAGGTCGATGCGCCTGCGCAGGGCCGGCAGGGCCTGGCCGAAGCGCAGCAGACGCTCGTACTTGGCGGCGTCGCGTATCTCGATCCACAGCGGGTGGTAGCGGTACTGCTTGCGCTTGCGGGCATCGCGGGCGGTGGCCTGGATGTGGCCCTGTGGGTCGGCGCAGATCCACACCTGCTGGTAGGCGGGCGGGATGGCGAGCTTGTTGATGCGCTGGATCTCCAGCTCGTCGCGTATCGGTTTGCCGGCCAGGTCGATGTAGACGAACTTGCCGCGGCTCAGGCGCCGGGCGAAGCCGGGCATGCTGTCCTCGACGTAGCGCAGTTGCGGCGGCAGCGCCGGCGGGGTGGCGGCGGTCATGGCTGCAACGCCACGGGTGAGGATTGGTGGCGGCGGCTCAGGGCCAGTGAGCCGCCGGGGTGTTTGCAGCGTGGGCAGTGGCAGTCTTCACCGGCCGCCAGGCGCTGGGTGTGGCCGCAGTGGTTGCAGGCGTAGAGGCCGTCTTCCGGCGCGCGTTTCACGTTCTGGCGCAACGGGCAGGGCAGCACCGAGAGGCCGGCGCGCACCTCGTTTTCGTCGAAGAAGTACAGGCTGACGTCGCCGTTCACTTCGAGTATGGCCAGGCGCACCTGGCCCAGGTGCTCGACGCTCTGGCGGCGCAGCTCCATGAAGAACTCGTCGCTGGAGATGTTCTTGCGGGCCAGCGCCTCGGTGTCGTACAGGCCGTCGCGGATGATCACCACCGGCTCGCCCTCCAGCCAGGCGCCGAAGCGACGGTTGCGCTCCATCGCGTAGGTGGTGACGCGGTAGAGCACCAGCAGGGTGATGAAGACCACGAGGATCGGCAGCAGCGGCACGTCTTCATAGAAGGAGACGTCGCCGGCGGCAGAGCCGAGGGTGAGGATGACCAGCACCTCGAACAGGGAGATCTGCCGTACGCCGCGGCGCCCGGAAATCTTCAGGAAGGCGAAGACCACGACGAAGGCGAAGAGGGCGCGTAGCGCGACTTCCGCGAGGAAGCTCAGGGGGAACTCATCGATGAGGATGCGGTGCCAGTCGAATGGGCTCATGGCCTGTGTGCTCCTTGCGCGGGCGAGCGAGGCTAGCGCGGGCGGGTTGCCGCGTGTGCTCGGGCTGCAAGGTTATGGACAGCGAAGGCGGGGGAATTTCTTCAGTGAAAAGCGAGGCGGCGTTGCGATAACGCCAGGGCGGGCAGCCGGGAAGCTGCCCGCCGCGCAGTGGGCACAGCGCTGGGAGGTATTACTCGGGCATCTCCCAGGGGGCGAGGCTGTAACCTTGGCGGCTCAGCTCCTCGCGGGACTGCTTGAGGATGCTGGCCAGTTGTTCGGGGTCGGAATAGGTGCTGCTGGCGATTTTCGAGCGGCCCAGCAGGCGGGTGCTGGTGCGGTCGATGACGCTGAGGCTCAGCTCGCCGTTGCCATCCTGTGGGGCCCAGGCCACGCACTGGAAGGGTTGGAAGGCGCGGCCGGCGATGATCAGGGCTTCGTTGAAGCGCAGTGTTGCATTCATGGGGTGGGTCTCTCCGTATTGTGCCCATTGAGGTGACGGACCCGGTCGGCTCGACCGTTTGTGTGCCGTCGTGGATATGGATGGCGAAACCTGACCCGGAAGTCACAGGCCGTCGTGAATAAATAACTATTTGTCGCAGCAATGAATGGATTGGTGATAACGGTCTCGAAAAACCGTCATTTCCGTGCGTTGCCAGGCGTGCCTCGGGTATACAGGTGCGCCATGGGCCGGCCGCTCGCGCCGGTGCCTGCCATGCACCTGAACCACCGGGGTAGATGCAGTGCCTATTCGCCTTGACCGATCCTTCACCCGCTGCGCCGGGCTCGTGCTCTGCCTGCTGTTGGCGGCCTGTTCCAGCCAGCCTTCCACATCGCCCAGGCTGCGTGCCCTGCCCGAAGCGGTGGAGCTGAGCAACGTGCCCTTCTTCGCCCAGCATGCCTACCAGAGCGCGCCGGCCAGCCTGGCTGCGCTGTTCACCCTGCAGGGCGAGACGGTGACGCCGGGCATGGTGGAAAGGGAGCTGCGCCTGCCCGAACGGGAAGAGGCACTGCAACAGAACCTAGCGGGCGTGGTGAATCGCCATGGGTTGCTGCTGTACCCGCTGGGCAATCAACTGGAAGACCTGCTGGTGCAGGTGGCGGCGGGCAATCCCGTGCTGGTGCACCTGCGCCAGGGCTACGGTTGGCTGCCGTCCTGGCGCTACGCGCTGGTGGTGGGCTACGACCGCAACAAGCAGGTACTGCTCCTGCGTGCCGGTGGCATACGCCGTCTGCCGATGAGCTTCTCGGAGTTCGAATCGGGTTGGGAAAGCGCTGGCCACTGGGCCGCGTTGCTGCAGGCGCCGAACCAGCTGCCCGCCGAGGCGGACAGGTCGCGTTGGACCCAGGCCGTCGATGCGCTGGCCGGTGCCGGGCAGGCCGATGCGGCGAATATCGCCAGGAAGCAGCTGCACTGAGTTCTCTGGCGGTGCCGCAGCCCCAATGAAAAACGGCGCCCGAGGGCGCCGTTTTCATATCGCGGGATCAGATCCCCAACTTGTCGCGCAGGCTGTAGTACCAGGCGCCGATGGCGCTGAACGGTACCTGGAACAGGCGGCCACCCGGGAAGGGGTAGTGGGGCAGGCTGGCGAAGGCGTCGAAACGCTCCGCCTGGCCGCGCAGTGCTTCGGCCAGTACCTTGCCCGCCAGGTGGGTGTAGGTGACGCCGTGGCCGCTGCAGCCCTGGGAGTAATAGATGTTGTCGCCGATACGGCCGACCTGGGGCAGGCGCGAGAGGGTCAGCAGGAAGTTGCCGGTCCAGGCGTAGTCGATCTTCACGTTCTTCAGCTGCGGGAAGGTCTTGAGCATCTTCGGGCGGATGATCGCCTCGATGTTCGCCGGGTCACGGGCGCCATAGACCACGCCGCCGCCATAGATCAGGCGGTTATCGCCGGTGAGGCGGTAGTAGTCCAGCAGGTAGTTGCAGTCTTCGACGCAGTAGTCCTGGGGCAGCAGGCTCTTGGCCATTTCTTCCGACAGCGGCTCGGTGGTGATCACCTGGGTGCCGCACGGCATGGACTTGGACGCCAGCTCGGGCAGCAGGTTGCCCAGGTAGGCGTTACCCGCCACGACCACGAACTTGGCCTTCACGCGGCCCTTGGGCGTGTGCACGACCGGGTTGGCGCCGCGCTCCACACGAATGGCCGGGGATTGCTCATGGATGATGCCGCCGAGGGATTCCACCGCCGCTGCCTCGCCCAGGGCCAGGTTCAGAGGGTGGATATGGCCGCCACTCATGTCGAGCATGCCGCCTATATAGTTCTCGGTCGACACGACCTCGCGGATGCGCTTGGCGTCCAGCAGCTCCAGCTGGGTGTGGCCGTAGCGTTCCCACAGCTTCTTCTGCGACTCCAGGTGGCCCATCTGCTTGGGCGTGATGGCGGCGAACACACCGCCGTCCTTCAGATCGCACTGGATGTTGTACTTGGCGATGCGCTCGCGAATGATGCGGCCGCCTTCGAACGCCATCTGGCCGAGCAGTTGCGCCTGCTTCGGGTCGACGGTGCGCTCGATCACGTCAATGTCGCGGCTGTAGCTGTTGACGATCTGCCCGCCGTTACGGCCGGACGCGCCGAAACCGACCTTGGCCGCTTCGACGATGGTGACCTTGAAGCCGTTTTCCAGGAGGAAGAGGGCGGTGGACAGCCCGGTGTAACCGGCGCCGATGATGCAGATGTCGGTCTCGGTCTCGCCGACCAGCTCCGGCCGCTGCGGTACCGGGTTGGCCGATGCTGCGTAATAGGATTGGGGGTAGGGAGTGTGCGTCATCTTGAATCTCTGTTTTTTATTTTTTACGGATGGCGTGATGCTACCCGAGTTGAAAATAGCCGGCTAGGGGCTGTGCAAGATATTTAACGCGGCGTTGAACAACAAAAACTTCACTTTTTCAGGCAGTTAGCGAAAAAAGTTGTTGACGTCGAAACGCATGGCTGTAGAATGCGCACCCATCGAAGGCACATAGCTCAGTTGGTTAGAGCACCACCTTGACATGGTGGGGGTCGTTGGTTCGAGTCCAATTGTGCCTACCAATTCGAAGCTGCATCACTGCAGCGCATGAAGGGCGATCCGAAAGGGTCGCCCTTTTTTGTTTTCCGATTTTCCTTCAAAGGGCTTCCGGGCCCTCCTCATGGTTCAGGCTTTCAAGCCTGCCTGTGCCCGCTGGTGCTCGATCTCCTTCTCCGTGCGCCCCTCAAATGGATGGTGGCCATCTCCTCCTCCAGGAAGCTCTGGATTCTCCCAGGGAGCGCAGCTCACAATCTGGGCTTCAGGTCGCTCGATTCTGTTCACGGAGGATCACCATGAAATACGCAATGGGAATGCTGTGCGCGTTGGTTGCCGGTGCCGCCAGCGCCGAGCAGGTGCTGGTGCGGGCTGATAAGGGGCATCAGTGTGTGGGCGATGCGTTCTCGCTGGGCGATGTGCCTGACGTGCTTTTCCTCGAGAGAGCGTGCGAGCTGCCTGTTTCGCGTGCTGCCGAGAGGCATGCTTATGTTTCCCACAGCGAAGGCGCCGAGGTCAGGGGCTGCTGGCGCACGCTCTCCGATGGCAACTACTCGGTCATCGATGAGGCTGGCGGCCAGCAGCTTTTGAACATGGATGCCTATGCAGAGGCTGAAACCACGTCGTCATCGAGCGCCAGGATCGTCCGTGCGCCGGCCGGCGCTTGCCCTTGATCGCACGGTTGGCGCCTTGTTGCATTCGCTTTACCTATCCAGGGAGGGGATTAAATGCGTATCCATCTTTGTGGTGTTCTTGTGGTGGCGATGATGCCCATGACCGCATCTGCGCAGGATCTGGTCGGCGGTGGGCTGAAGGTTGCCTCGGTTGAGTGGGTCGATGACTCCAAGGCGGTGATCAGGCTCGGCAATGGAAAGGGCGGGGTCGAATCCTTGTGGGTCGACTGTCTGGCGGCTGAGTGGGGCTATGAGGGTGTCGAGGCGGGGGCTTTGGTGGAGCGGGATCAGAAGTCCCAGGCGATTGCCTATCGTGCCTGTCGGGGTCTGCCCAACAAGGCCTCGTTGCTTCAGGCGCCCGGGACCTGGCGGGCGGCGGACCCGCTCAAGTGAGCCGGTGTCGGTCGTTTCTCTAAGTAGGGATATTGAGAGGCCTGGGCTTCTGGTAGTGCGCCTTGCTTGACTCAACTGGCCGTGCGTTTTAGTTTTCCGGCTTCTTTATATGGCTGCCGCTGAGGGAAGCTGCCGGCTTCTCGTGAGGAAACGAATGCGCAAAGCTCTCGCCGTACTTCTCCTGATCTCGCCTGCTGTTTTCGCTGAATCAGCTACCCCTCACCATGATTGCAAGCGGCCGGATGTGCCGGCGCAGTTCAGGGATGAGGCGCATCGCGACCAGTTCGCCCGTGATGTCGACAGCTACAACAAGTGCATCACGGCCTTTGTGACCGAGCGGAACGAGGCGGTGCGCAAGCATCGCGAGGCGGCGCTCAAGGCGACCGAGGAATGGAATGCCTTCGCCAACTCGATGAAGTGAGTGTTGCGCGTATCGATGAGCCCGGCCTTGCGCCGGGCTTTTTGTTTCTGTCGTTTGGGCTCGCCGGGTCGCCCTAGTAGATGTCCATATATCGGAAAAGTGGTCCCGCTTCGCTTGGATATATCCGCAGGCTCTCTACGCTTGAAAATGCATTTACGAGCGAGGAGGCGTTTGCCATGAGCAAGCGAATCGATTTCGGTCGTCGGGCGACATCGGTGGCGGCTTGGGCTGTGCTGCTATCGATGGGCGGCGCGGCGCAGGCGAGCGACATCGGCTTCGGTGTCGGGGTGAGCTATGTCTTCGGCGGTGGCGTGGCGGCGGGGGTCAAGGCGTTCAGCGATGACCAGGACAACGAGATGTTGGGCTCCGTCGGCCTCGACTATCTGTTCGCGTCGTCCGCTTTCCGGCCGAACATCGGTGTTGCCTATCAGGGCGAGGGCTACTTCAGTGGTGGGGATGTCGGCTACAACCTGCAGACCCAGGCGCTGGACTTCGGGGCTGGGGCGGGCTGGTCGAATAGCGATGACGATCACTCCGAGCCTGCGCCCGAGGAGCCTGTGTTCATTCCCTGATATGGGCGTTCGAAGGGTGTTGAGCAATAAAGGAAAGCCGCAGTGCGAGGTTGTCGCGCTGGCGGAGGTGGTAAGGCGGTGCGTCGGGTCTGGTTTCAGATATCGGCAATCAGCATGCCGTGCAGTACACGGTAGAGGCCGTCGTTGATCCTGATGGTGAGTGGTTCCCGTCCGATGATTCGTGCTCCTTCCTTGAGCAATTCATCGATGTGCGCACGCAAAGCATGAAAATTCCGTTGTTCCTTCACGGATCAGTCTCCCCTGGGAAGATGCGAGCAGAATAGCAGTAGCTGTGACAGGGCTCGCGTTCCGAAATTCCGTTGCGCTTTGTACGTTTTTGACTATTCGTTCGAAACATGGATGTGCAGTCAGAAACGCCGTCGAGGAAGGTGTCAGGCGGGGAGGGCGGGGCAGCGCCGGGCGAGAGCGCCCGGGCGCGGTCAGGCGGCTACGGAGTGGCTGATCAGCATGCCGTAGTTCACGCGATAGAGATGGCCGCTGACCTTCAGGGTGAGAGGGTCGCGACTGATAATGCTGGCTCCGTCCCTGAGCAACTCGTCAATGTGGGCGCGGAGAGCAAGGAAAGTACGTTGTTCCTTCATCGCATGACTCCTTGGTCGATGGATTCGACGGAGCATATCAGTGCGACTGTGAACTGTTCCGGTTTCTTGTGTGATTGTTGTCACATTTCGATGATGGCAATTGAATGTCAGTGCCCGGATGGCGGGGCCTGCGACAGGGTCTTGGGGTATTGGGATCGATGCATGCCGTGGGGTTGCAGTGTTGCGCGCTTCTAAGTCATTGATTCTTTTGTGCTAGAGTGCCGCGCTTCGCGATTCTTCCTGCTCGTTGCGTGCCCTGCGCATCGCCGGTTTCGGTCGTCGCGCCTATATAAAGGCGTGCCGCTCGCATCGGGTGCTTGTCACTGTCACGTGTTTCTGGAAGCATCCGCGATTCTCGACACCTCCAGTGACTCTGGTTCGGCTCGGTTGGCCTTCGGGCTCTGTCATCGTGTGGCAGGCATACCCCCGGATCAATTACTGGCTCATCCCAACCCATGTGGCCTTTGGTAGAGGTCACCACTAGGAGAGGAGGCGCCATGCCCATCATTACTCTTCCCGACGGCAGTCAGCGTTCGTTCGATCACCCGGTATCCGTACTCGAGGTGGCGCAATCCATTGGTGCCGGCCTGGCCAAGGCCACCGTCGCCGGCAAGGTCGACGGCAAGCTCGTCGATGCCTGCGACCTGATCGACAGCGACGCCACCCTGCAGATCATCACCCCGAAGGACGAGGCCGGAGTCGAAATCATTCGTCACTCCTGCGCCCACCTGGTCGGGCATGCCGTCAAGCAGCTGTACCCGACCGCCCGCATGGTGATCGGCCCGGTCATCGATGAAGGCTTCTATTACGACATCGCCTTCGAGCGCTCCTTCACGCCTGACGATATGGCCGCCATCGAGAAGCGCATGGCCGAGCTGATCGACAAGGATTACGACGTGATCAAGAAGGTCACCCCGCGCGCCGAGGTGATCGAAGTGTTCAAGGCCCGTGGCGAGGACTACAAGCTGCGCCTGGTCGAAGACATGCCGGACGAGAAAGCCATGGGCCTGTACTTCCATGAGGAGTACGTGGACATGTGCCGGGGCCCGCACGTGCCCAACACCCGCTTCCTGAAAGCGTTCAAGCTCACCAAGATTTCCGGTGCCTACTGGCGCGGCGACTCGAAGAACGAGCAGCTGCAGCGTATCTATGGCACCGCCTGGGCCGACAAGAAGCAGCTGGCCGCTTATGTCCAGCGCATCGAGGAGGCCGAGAAACGCGATCACCGCCGCATCGGCAAGCAGCTCGACCTGTTCCACCTGCAGGAAGAAGCGCCGGGCATGGTGTTCTGGCACCCCAATGGCTGGACCCTGTACCAGGTGCTGGAGCAGTACATGCGCCAGGTGCAGCGTGAGCACGGCTATGTGGAAGTGCGTACGCCCCAGGTCGTCGATCGCATCCTCTGGGAGCGTTCGGGCCACTGGTCCAACTACGCCGAGAACATGTTCACCACGGCTTCCGAGAGCCGCGACTACGCCGTCAAGCCGATGAACTGCCCGTGCCACGTGCAGATCTTCAACCAGGGCCTGAAGTCCTACCGCGACTTGCCGCTGCGCCTGGCCGAGTTCGGTGCCTGCCACCGTAACGAGCCGTCCGGCGCCCTGCACGGCATCATGCGCGTGCGCGGCTTCACCCAGGACGACGCCCACATCTTCTGCACCGAAGAACAGGTGAAGAAAGAGGCGGCCGACTTCATCAAGCTGACGCTGCAGGTGTATTCGGACTTCGGCTTCGGCGATGTGTCGATGAAATTGTCGACTCGCCCGGCCAAACGCGTGGGATCCGACGAACTGTGGGATCGCGCCGAAGGTGCCCTCGCCGACGCCCTCAACGAGTCCGGCCTGGCCTGGGAATACCAGCCGGGTGAAGGTGCTTTCTACGGTCCGAAGATCGAATTCACCCTCAAGGACTGCCTCGGCCGTAACTGGCAGTGCGGCACCCTGCAGTACGATCCGAACCTTCCGGAGCGTCTGGATGCCAGCTATATCGCCGAAGATAACAGCCGTACGCGCCCGGTGATGTTGCACCGCGCCATCCTCGGCTCCTTCGAGCGCTTCATCGGCATGCTCATCGAGCACTACGCGGGGCTGTTCCCGGCGTGGCTCGCGCCGACCCAGGCGGTGATCATGAATATCACCGACAAGCAGGCCGATTTTGCCCTCGAGGTTGAAAAAACTCTCAACCAAAGCGGGTTCCGTGCCAAGTCCGACTTGAGAAACGAAAAAATCGGCTTTAAAATCCGCGAGCATACTTTGCTCAAGGTTCCCTATCTCCTGGTTATTGGAGATCGGGAGGTTGAGACACGATCCGTTGCTGTGCGAACCCGTGAAGGCGTCGATCTGGGCTCCATGCCCCTCGACCAATTCGTCACTACGCTTGCGCAGGCGGTTTCCCGGCGTGGTCGCCAAGAATTGGAGTAATCATTATTAAGCGTGAAATGAGACAAGATAAACGAGCTGCACCTAAGGCCCCGATTAACGAGAATATCTCGGCTCGAGAGGTGCGACTGATTGGTGCAGACGGCCAGCAAATTGGCGTCGTCTCGATTGATGAAGCGCTTCGCGCTGCTGAAGAAGCAAAGCTGGATCTGGTGGAAATTTCCGCTGATGCAGTGCCGCCCGTATGCCGGATCATGGACTACGGCAAGCACCTGTTCGAGAAGAAGAAGCAGGCTGCTGCGGCGAAGAAGAATCAGCACCAGCAACAGATCAAAGAAATCAAGTTTCGTCCAGGGACGGAAGAAGGGGATTACCAGGTAAAACTACGCAACCTGGTACGTTTCCTTAATGAGGGAGACAAGGCCAAGGTATCGCTTCGATTCCGTGGTCGTGAGATGGCTCACCAGGAGCTGGGCATGGAGCTGTTGAAGCGGGTCGAAGCCGACCTCGCCGAACTCGGCACCGTTGAACAGCATCCTAAGCTGGAAGGACGCCAGCTGATGATGGTCATCGCTCCCAAAAAGAAAAAGTAACCACCAGGGCACTGGCAGGCCTTGCGGTTATGCGTAATCACTCAATGCGGAGTATCCGAACATGCCAAAGATGAAAACCAAGAGCGGTGCAGCCAAGCGTTTCCTCAAGACCGCTGCTGGCTACAAACACAAGCACGCTTTCAAGAGCCACATCCTGACCAAGATGTCCACCAAGCGTAAGCGTCAACTTCGCGGTAGCGAACTGATGCATCCGTCGGACAAAGCAAAAGTCGAGCGCATGCTGCGCGTTCGTTAATCGGTCAAGATATCTAGAGGAAGCTACTCATGGCTCGTGTTAAGCGCGGCGTTATCGCTCGCAAGCGTCACAAAAAGATTCTGAAACTCGCCAAAGGCTACTACGGCGCACGCAGCCGCGTGTTCCGCGTTGCCAAGCAGGCGGTGATCAAGGCTGGCCAATACGCCTACCGTGACCGTCGTCAGCGCAAACGTCAGTTCCGCGCTCTGTGGATCGCTCGTATCAACGCTGGTGCTCGTCTGAACGGTCTGTCCTACAGCCGTCTGATCGCTGGCCTGAAAAAAGCGGCCATCGAGATCGATCGCAAGGTTCTGGCCGATCTGGCAGTGAACGAAAAAGCGGCGTTTGCTGCGATTGTCGAGAAAGCGAAAGCCGTACTGGCTTAAGTCCCCGACAATCACCGGGCTATCCCGGTGCTGAACGTCACCAATAGGGGAAGAGCCTTGTGCTCTTCCCCTATTTCGTATCTGGAGTCTGTACATGGAAAATCTGGATGCGCTGGTCTCTCAAGCGCTTGAGGCAGTGCAAAACACCGACGACGTGAATGCCCTTGAGCAGATTCGCGTTCATTACCTTGGCAAGAAAGGCGAACTGACTCAGGTGATGAAGACCCTGGGCGACCTGCCGGCGGAAGAGCGCCCCAAAGTCGGCGCCCTGATCAACACCGCCAAGGAACGCGTACAAGACGCCCTGAATGCCCGCAAGGATTCGCTTGAGCAGGCCGCCCTCGGCGCCAAGCTCGCGGCCGAGCGCATCGACGTCACCCTGCCTGGCCGTGGCCAGGTCTCCGGCGGCCTGCACCCGGTCACCCGTACCCTGGAGCGCGTCGAGCAGTTCTTCACCCACATCGGCTACGGCATCGCCGAAGGCCCTGAGGTCGAAGACGACTATCACAACTTCGAAGCGCTCAACATCCCCGGCCACCACCCGGCCCGGGCGATGCACGACACCTTCTATTTCAACGCCAACATGCTGCTGCGTACCCACACCTCGCCGGTCCAGGTGCGCACCATGGAATCCCAGCAACCGCCGATCCGCATCGTCTGCCCGGGTCGTGTCTACCGTTGCGACTCGGATATCACCCACTCGCCGATGTTCCACCAGGTCGAAGGCCTGCTGGTCGACGAGGGCATCAGCTTCGCTGACCTCAAGGGCACCATCGAGGAATTCCTCCGCGTGTTCTTCGAGAAGGACCTCGGCGTGCGTTTCCGCCCGTCCTTCTTCCCCTTCACCGAGCCTTCGGCCGAAGTCGATATGCAATGCGTCATGTGCTCCGGCAAAGGTTGCCGCGTGTGCAAGCAGACCGGCTGGCTGGAAGTGATGGGTTGCGGCATGGTCCACCCCAACGTGCTGCGCATGTCCGGCATCGACCCGGAGAAGTACCAGGGCTTCGCCTTCGGCATGGGCGTCGAGCGTCTGGCCATGCTCCGCTATGGCGTCAACGACTTGCGCCTGTTCTTCGATAACGACCTGCGATTCCTCGCGCAATTCCGCTAGGCCGCGCCGTCAGAAACGAATGCCCCGTGCGTTGAGTGTTGTGTTGTAGCTGTGTAGCGAGTGCCCCGCCTCAGGTGGGGCCAGGTGAGAGAACCCGTCAGCGGGCTCACCGCCTCCCGCGTGAATGCGAGGGAGCGCGAAAGCCGACCACCTACGCACGTGGCCGAAACGAATCCTTAGGAGAGCTGGATGAAATTCAGTGAACAGTGGCTGCGGAGCTGGGTAAGCCCGCAGGTATCCCGCGACGAGCTGGTGGCCCGTCTGTCGATGGCCGGCCTGGAAGTGGACAGCGTCACCCCCGTTGCCGGCGCCTTCAGCGGCGTGGTCGTGGGCGAGGTGCTGAGCACCGAACAGCACCCCGACGCCGACAAGCTGCGCGTATGCCAGGTCAGTAACGGCAGCGAAACCTTCCAGGTGGTGTGCGGCGCGCCCAACGTGCGCCCCGGCCTGAAGATCCCCTTCGCCATGATCGGCGCCGAGCTGCCGGGCGACTTCAAGATCAAGAAAGCCAAGCTGCGCGGTGTCGAATCCTTCGGCATGCTCTGCTCGGCCAACGAGCTGAAGATCACCGAAGACCACGGCGGCCTCATGGAGCTCGCCGCCGATGCGCCGGTGGGTGAAGACTTCCGCCGCTACCTGGAGCTGGACGACGTCGTCATCGAGCTGGGCCTCACCCCCAACCGCGGTGACTGCCTCAACCTCTCCGGCCTGGCCCGCGAAGTCGGCGCGCTCTACGACGCCCCGGTCACCCGCCTGGCCATCGCCCCGGTCGCCCCGTCCCACGACGAAGTGCGCCCGGTCGAAGTCCTCGCGCCCAAGGCCTGCCCGCGCTACCTCGGCCGCGTCGTGCGTAATGTCGACCTCTCCAAGCCCACCCCGCTGTGGATGGTCGAGCGCCTGCGTCGCGCCGACGTGCGCAGCATCGACGCCGCCGTCGACATCACCAACTACGTGATGCTCGAGCTCGGCCAGCCCATGCACGCCTTCGATCTCGCCGAAATCAACGGTGGCATCCGCGTGCGCATGGCGGAGGAGGGCGAGAAGATCGTCCTGCTCGACGGCCAGGAAGTCAGCCTGCGTGCCGACACCCTCGTCATCGCCGACCACACCCGCGCCCTGGCCATCGCCGGCGTAATGGGTGGCGAGCACAGCGGCGTCAGCGACAAGACCCGCGACCTGTTCCTCGAAGCCGCCTTCTTCGACACCATCGCCGTTGCTGGCAAGGCCCGCTCCTATGGCCTGCACACCGACTCCTCGCACCGCTTCGAGCGTGGCGTGGACTGGCAACTCGCTCGCGAAGCCATGGAGCGTGCCACCGCGCTGCTGCTGGACATCGTCGGCGGCGAAGCCGGCCCCATTATCGAAAGCGTCAGCGAAGCCAACCTGCCGAGCGTCGCACCGGTCACCCTGCGTGCCGAGCGCATCGCCCAGATGCTGGGCATGGAAATGGATGCCGCCGAAGTCGAGCGCCTGCTCACCGCGCTGGGCCTGGGCGTCACCTCCGCTGGCCAAGGCCAATGGACGGTGGAAGTTCCCAGCCACCGCTTCGACATCAGCCTGGAAGTGGACCTGATCGAAGAGCTCGGCCGCCTCTACGGCTACAACCGCCTGCCGGTTCGCTACCCGCAAGCGCGCCTGGCGCCCAAGGCACGCTCTGAATCCGCCGTCGAACTGCCGGCCCTGCGTCGCCTGCTGGTCGCCCGCGGCTACCAGGAAGCGATCACCTACAGCTTCATCGATCCCAAGCTGTTCGAACTGTTCAACCCCGGCGTGCAGCCGCTGATGCTGGCCAACCCCATCTCCGCCGACATGGCCGCCATGCGCTCCTCCCTGTGGCCGGGCCTGGTCAAGGCGCTGCAGCACAACCTCAACCGCCAGCAGGGTCGCGTCCGCCTGTTCGAAAGCGGCCTGCGCTTCGTCGGCCAGCTGGAAGGGCTCAAGCAGGAAGCCATGCTCGCCGGTGTCGTCTGCGGCAAGCGCCTGCCCGAAGCCTGGGCCCATGGCCGTGACGGCGTGGACTTCTACGACGTGAAGGCCGACGTCGAAGCCCTGCTCGGCGCCGCCGGCGCGCTGGACGGTTTCGACTTCGTACCCGGCGAGCACAATGCCCTGCACCCGGGCCAGACTGCCCGCATCGAGCGCGACGGCCAACTGGTCGGCTACCTCGGCGCCATCCACCCCGAGCTGGCAAAAGCCCTGGACCTGGATCAGCCGGTCTACCTCTTCGAGCTGGTATTGGCTGAAGTCATGCGCGGCCGCCTGCCCAAATTCCGCGAGCTTTCGCGCTTCCCCGAAGTGCGCCGCGACCTGGCCCTGCTGGTGGATCGCGAGGTCGCCGCCGAGGCCGTACTCGACACCATCCGCGAGGCGGCGGGTGAGTGGTTGACGGACCTCAGGCTATTTGACGTCTATCACGGTAAAGGTATTGATCCGCTTAGAAAAAGCCTGGCCGTCGGCTTGACCTGGCAGCATCCATCGCGCACTCTTAACGACGATGAGGTGAACACCACAACGCAGAACATCGTCACCTCGCTGGAAGAAAGGTTCAACGCCACGTTAAGGAAGTAGCGTATGGGGGCTCTGACGAAAGCTGAGATGGCTGAACGTCTGTACGAAGAGCTTGGCCTGAATAAACGGGAAGCCAAGGAACTGGTGGAGCTGTTTTTCGAGGAAATCCGTCAGGCGCTGGAGCATAACGAACAGGTCAAGTTGTCGGGTTTCGGCAACTTCGATCTGCGGGATAAGCGTCAGCGTCCGGGGCGGAACCCGAAGACAGGAGAGGAAATCCCGATCACGGCTCGCCGTGTCGTGACGTTCCGTCCGGGGCAGAAACTGAAAGCCAGAGTCGAAGCTTATGCTGGAACCAAGTCATAACGACGAATTGCCGACAATCCCCGGCAAGCGTTACTTCACTATTGGCGAGGTCAGCGAGCTCTGCGCAGTCAAGCCCCACGTGCTGCGTTACTGGGAGCAGGAATTTCCCCAGCTCAACCCGGTAAAGCGACGCGGCAACCGGCGCTACTACCAGCGCCAGGATGTGCTGATGATTCGGCAGATCCGGGCGCTGCTATACGACCAGGGCTTTACCATCGGCGGGGCGCGCCAGCGTCTCTCCGGTGACGAAGCGAAGGACGACACCACCCAATACAAGCAGCTCATCCGGCAGACCATCGCCGAGCTTGAAGACGTCCTCATGGTTCTGCGTAAGTAAAAAAACCTGAAAAAAACCTTCCACAATTCAAAAGCTTAAAGTATAGTTCGCTCCGTTCCGCAGTGCGGGACAAGCAACAAAGTCGGGGCGTAGCGCAGCCTGGTAGCGCACTTGCATGGGGTGCAAGGGGTCGAGTGTTCGAATCACTCCGTCCCGACCATATTTAGAGAAAGGCCCAAGTCGAAAGACTTGGGCTTTTTTCGTTTCTTGGCTTTTAGTTTTTTGAGTTCTTGTCTCTTCATTGCGGACCTTCTGCGTTCGTTTCGGCAGCCGACATTAAAAAGCTTCCTAGCTCCATTGGTGGTGTGGCAGCTCGCTGCTGTAAGGCTGGTTAGGTGCGGCATCTGGGTAGCCATTGCGCCCAACTCTCCCGCTCGCTGGGTCGGTATAGGGTGCTGGACAAGAACGAAGCGGGCAGCTACAGCTATGCGCTGCTTCTGAGGGCTTGTAGCTAGTGCTATAAACGCACCAATATGAGTGTCAGTGCTACTACTGCGAGCGGATACGCCCCAGTTGTATCAATCGTGATGCAGGCTTAAGTGAGTGTTTAGGCCTATCGAGTTTCGCAGTAATGGATTAGACGTCGATGAAACTCACTACCAGTTGGTTGACCCCCTCTATGCCAATGGAGACACTGATCACCTGGGCACTCAGGCGCCCTGTATGATGATCTATGCTCAGTCGCTCCCCTACGTCACCAATTTGACCGACTGGGCGTTCTATCCTTGGCTGGTCTGCTCTTACGATCAGCGCTACGTGAAGAACGATTATGGGCACCTCGTCGGGCTATTTCGGCCTGCTGATTGTCTGTTTACTTTGATTGCAGAGCACCATGCGCCGGAGACCGACTCCATCAACGAGCGATATAGTGCTGCCATAATAGGGCGTACCAAGCTGGTGCCGGCTGACATCGACCTAAAAGTGGGCGAGCTGTTGAGTCTTTCCCTATATGCAACAACTCAAGACACTTCAAAACGCTACTTCATGAATAGCTTGGGTGTTCTTTCTCAGTACTACGCGGGCACTTTGGCCGATCTGAAATTGGTGAAGGCATCAGATCGATCACGGAGCTTCTACAGCAATCAGTACGGAGAGCCGTTAGCGCACATTGTCGATGCGTTTGTCTCGGGCGTGCGGTTTTGGCAGGTTGTCGAAAATGATTGGGTCACGCTTGATGATCTTGAGATGCTAAGTGGCTTCTGCGCCTGCTGCATCCTCACCAGTACAAAAGAGTGTCAGCAAGTTATCAACATCTTCTTCGATGCCGGTGACATATATGCAGAGGAGGGTAGCCGGAGGTATCGGAGTCTAGTCTTGATCCAGCAGCTAGTGAGCGCTTTGCTTTTAAAGGAATAAGTTTTTCGGAGGTGTATATACAGTGGTGTGCTTCCCGATGGAGAAGCATGGAGTATCCCCCAATGATGTCGGTGACGATATCGGCGAAACAATGCAGCTGCGTACGTCGCCGGTATGGCTGGCTTGGGATTTGGGTGATGAGCTGACCGCTGAGGTTAACCTAAAGTGGAATTTGGACGAGAGACGCCAAAAGCTGCAGACGAATGCTGCCTTTCTTCAGTTGCTGCCGGCAATCGCTGTTGGACTGCAAGCAAGTGCAGAATCACGAGAAAAGATCAGCGCACAGTTAATAGCAGAAGCTACGATGCCGAATTTACTGATGGCTGTAATTATAGACGTACTATATGGTAATTAAATTTCTCACGACTAATAATGACTTGATCGCTTTTGAGTTGGCTGATCGGGTTGGATTTATGGAGGGATATGAGAGATATACCGTTTAATGTTTCTGCTCGAACCGCAAGGCTAATAGGCCGGGAAAACGTATCGTCTGCCGAGGGTGCGTTAATTGAGCTAATGAAGAATTGCTATGATGCAGATGCAAGGAATTGTATCGTTTATTTTGATGACGAGTTTGTGGACTTTCCAGGGTTGCTTACTGAAGAGGGGCTTTTAAGACTGTGTAAGCTCCTAAGCGAGTATGACGTTGGTGCGCTCTATAATCGACGAGTTGAGGACGATCTCTACAGTTTTTTGCCGGAAGTGTATTTTGATAAATACTCAGAGGCAGAACGAAAGACTATAAATGAAAAGCTTTCGTCTAGTGTAAGTATCTACATTATTGACGATGGTGCTGGAATGGAGGAGGAAGTTATTGAGACCAATTGGATGACAATTGGTACAGATAATAAAAATATAAATTCTATCTCGGAATCTGGTCGTATACGGTCGGGGGCAAAAGGTATTGGGCGCTTTGCACTGGATCGATTAGGGGAAAAGTGTGATTTATACACTAAAACTATTGGTTCGGATGGTTCTTTGTTGTGGAAAGTCAACTGGGGTGACTTTGATGCACAGGGGCTTACTATTGATAGAGTCAGTGCAAAGATAGGGTTCTCCGACATTTCTTTTTCGGAATCAGTTCTGTCTGTTTTAAGTGAGGAGATTTGTTCTGAAGTTTTTGAATCTGGCGTTAAGAACGGAACCAGGATCGGAATTTCCCAAGTAAGGGATTATTGGTCGAAGTCTAGTATTGCGAAGATATATCAAGAGTTGGAGTCATTGGTTCCTCCAGCTGATGCAGGAAATTTTCGAGTATTTTTATTTAGTAAGCGTTACGCCGAAGACTTTGGTCGCGTTGAGCCTAGTGTTTGTGATGACTTTGACTACAAGCTAACGGCTTCAATGGATAATGACGGGTTGGTCAGCTTCATAATGATCCGGAACGAGATGGATCCTAAAAAAATTCGCGATGGATTTTTGCAGAGACCATTCTTTAAGTCGGAAAAATATGCGGATGATAAGCTTTTTGGTGGTGAGTATAGGTATAGTAAAACTCTATATCAGCTGATGCCTGGTTTAGAGAGCTCAAATAGTGATGCACATAAGAAGATAGGCTGCTTCAATTTTGTTTTGTATTTCCTCAAAAAGCAAGGCGATACAGTCGATGCAAGTGTGTATATGCAGCGCTCAGTTAACCCTGCTCGAAAGCGGTGGCTGGATAATAACAATGGAATAAGAATATATCGGGATAATTTTCGAGTTAGACCATATGGTGATATTGGAAAAGCTTCGTGGGATTGGCTTGGTTTAGGGAGAAGACAGTCAGAGGATCCCTCTGCCCCAAGGACAGGAAAGTGGAGAGTGACTCCTCGAAATATTTCCGGTGCTATTAATATCTCTAGAGTCAGTAACATTGGGTTAGAAGACAAATCTAGCAGAGAGGGAATTCAGGAGAATGATACCTTCTTGCTTTTTTGTAATGTGATAGAAAACATTATAAAAGAGTTCGAGTTGGATCGAAGTGCGATTTTCAAAGAAGCATATCTTGACCATAAGGAGCGCCAAAAAGCGCCATCGGAAGAGCAGTTCACCCAGCGAGAAGAAATAAATGCAGAAGAGCTTGCTCAGAAAATATTTGAGGATCTGAAAAAGGATCACGAAGGCGATGGTAATGACGCTGAGGTAGAGAGTGAGTCAAATGAGGCGAAGCTCGCTCTAGCTCTTTTAAAAGAGAAGGCAAGGGCAAGAGAGATAGATGATCGCCTTGAGGAAATGAAGAAGGAGAACTCTCTGCTAAGAGTTTTTGCTTCGAGTGGTATTACGATTGCATCATTCACCCACGAGTTGGATAGTTTAAATGCTAAGTTGGGCGGTCGTTTTGATCACTTAGAGAGGCTGATTCATGACTATGCAGAATTGGATTTTCTGACCAGGAATAATCTTCCGGAGCACAAGGATCCTTTTGTTAGGATAAAAATGCTCAGGCGCGACGATGAGCGTGTAAAGAATTGGATTAAATATTCTCTTCGCACAATAAGAAAAGATAAGCGAAAGCGTGTGAAGATAAATATAAAGAATTATCTGGAGAATTTGCGAGATGAGTGGAGTAGTACTCTTGCAGAGCGGCAGGTCGAGCTGACTGTAGCGGTTGAAGGGGTAGATATATGCATTAGGGCTTATGAGATTGATTTGGATTGTATATTCAATAATTTAATTATTAACTCGGCTGACGCTTTCAAGAGGCCAGGATTTTCTGGTTATCGCGGAATCAGTATACTTGTTGGCTTGACTGATGGTAAGTTGATTCTCTCATACCAGGATACTGGGCCCGGTCTCGCAGGAAGCATCGTCGATCCAGTCGATATATTCAAACCAACCTTTACAACTAAGATAAATAGTGCTGGTGAAGAGACCGGCACTGGCCTGGGGATGTGGTTGGTTGAGAAAACTCTCGAAGAGTATGGTGGGGCGGCAAAAATAATTAGTACTAGTGGGTTCTCGATAGTAATGGAGATGCAGGCATGAGTAAGGGAAGATTAATATATGTTGATGAGGATCCCGAAGATATTGTCTATTTTCAGGATTTCAGCGATGGTCATTTCGATCTCGAGGTAATCAGAATTGAAAATGGTGCAGATGAAGATGAAGTACTGGAGCTTATTTTAAGCTCTCCGCCAGACGCAGTTGTCACTGACTTTATGTTGAATGAAAAGGCGCGAGTAGGCTTCAATGGGCAGCGCCTGATTGAGCTCATTCAGGCTAGAAATAAGCATTTACCATGTTTCCTTCTAACCTCACACACCCCAAATGCTCTTGAAGCTACGCATGATGCCCGACTAGTGCAAACCAAGGCGGTTATACTTGGTGGTGATGACTATACGACTCTTTTTAGAGAGCAAATAGCGAAGATTATCAAAGATCACAAGGCAGAGTTTCTTGCAGCTGAGTCAGAGCTGACGGAGCTTGTTGCGCTACCCATAGATAGCTTAACTGCGGAGCAGCGTCAGCGGGCGTTAGAGCTAGATGGATATATTGAGGAGCATGGACTTTCAAGCAGTTCACTTCCCATGGAGCTTAAAGAAGACCGAAGTATTGATTTGCTTGCTAAGTTGGTTTCTCAAGTTGATGCTCTGCTTGCTAAGAAGGTGGGGGAATGAGTTTTTACCCTGTACAGTCTGTTCGCCCCGTCCGGCGTACTAATTTACCAGCTCGCAATCGCTATTCGTCTTATAAAGTTGAATTGCGTGAGGATTTCTACCTGCGATGTGGGTACTGTGATACACCCGATTTCTTTTCTGGAGGGCGCCGAGGCTTTCACATAGATCATTTTGCGCCGAAGTCTAAATTTGATCAGCTGAAGAATACTTACGCAAATTTAGTTTATTGCTGCCCTATTTGTAATATAGGCAAGAGCAATGACTGGCCTAGCAACGATCCTCTTGTCTCTGTTGTGGATGAAGTGGGCTATATAGATCCTTGTAACTCTGATTATGCAGAGCACCTTGCTAGGCGTCCAGATGGAG
This sequence comes from Pseudomonas sp. PDM13, assembly GCF_025685765.1. Taxonomy (NCBI): domain Bacteria; kingdom Pseudomonadati; phylum Pseudomonadota; class Gammaproteobacteria; order Pseudomonadales; family Pseudomonadaceae; genus Pseudomonas; species Pseudomonas sp. PDM13. The sequence goes on from NZ_JAOTQU010000004.1 coordinate 257,223, forward strand.
TTATCGTTGCGCTAACTCCTTTAGGTAGCTACATCCATCGTAAGCTGAAGTTGAATTTACGTCGCCGACAAATATGCTGGCTCCTTGGGCGGATGGAGGAGCAAATAAAAGCTCTGAATGATATTGTGGATCAGAAAGGAAGAGGGGAGGAAGATATCCAAGCATTTACCGATTTGGTAAGGCAGTACTTCAATTATGTTGGGATCCTAAGGCGTGAGTGACTCTTTTCTCCAGCTTGTCGAAAACTCTAGAGTTGTTGCGAGAGACCATATTGATGGGCAGAAACGTAAACTTGAGGAGCAGTACTTTACTCCTGCTAGAATTGCTGCGTTGATGTCGGAAATGTTCACATTTGATCTGCTTGAGAGTTATGAGGTTCTAGATCCTTGTTGTGGGGTTGGGAATCTAGCGGCGGCGCTTTATGAGCGATGTATTCGAGAGCGTGAAGATTCGAGCTATTCGCTAGTTGAGAGGGACGCTTATTTGTATGAGTGTGCTCGCCGTAATTTTGAGCAGGTTGAAAAAGTGCATTTGTACTGCTTGGATTTTTTTGAGATGCTAGATCGTGATAGGGTTTTTGATAGGATTATTATAAATCCCCCATACTCTAAGATCTCAGCCGATTCATCTATTCGGAAAAAATGTCTATCTTTTTTGGGGTATAGTGATTCAAATCTATATACGTCATTTCTCGCCTGTTGTCTTAAGCTGCTATCCGCGAAGGGGGAGGTTGTTGCGATTATTCCTAGAAGTTTTTGTAATGGTCCGATGTTTAAGGGGTTTAGGAATTTTCTTTTTGATGGCTATTTTATACACCAGATCCATTTATTTGAATCTAGGAAAATATTTAGTGACTCGGGGGTTACTCAGGAGGTCTTGATAATTAAGATATCCAGAGTTCAGGTTGATACTGTTTTGGTTCGTCACGAGAAAAGTAATGGCGAAATTTCTAATGTTTTAACTAGTTTGGATCGAATTGTTTTCGCAGCAGATGCACAGAAATTTATACACATTCCTTTGGCTCACGGTGATGACGAGCTTTTGCTAAAAATTGGTCAGTTTAGAAATAATTTGAGCTCTTTAGGCTTGCGCGCATCAACAGGGAAAGTGGTTGATTTTAGAAGTGAAGATGTATTGCGAAAAAGAAAATCGAAGCATACCGTTGAGTTGATATATCAAGATAATTTAAGTCTATTTAGTGGTGTAAGTTTTTCCATCAAAGATTTCAGATTAAGATTTATCAAGAGGTGCCCAGCTTCTGAAAAAAATCTTGTCCCTCGTGCTAATTATATTTTAGTTAGAAGAATATCATTTAAAGAATCAGCGCTTAGGATTGTCGCGGCGCCATTGCTTTCCCATGAACTGCCAAGTGATTATTTGGGGGTGGAAAATCACCTGAATTACATATGGGGGGAGAAGTGTGAGCTTCGGGATGATCTTTGTCTTGGTCTATATGGATATATTTCTACATTGACAGTTGATCGATTCATTCGGCGATTTTCTGGGCATACGCAAATTAATGCTGCTGATCTTGAGTCGCTACCCATGCCAGATTCACAGCAGCTAGAGAAATTTGGTAGTTCCGTTCGTGGGCTGCCATATGATGCTATTTCTTTGCAGGCTGAGAGATATTTTTTTGATTCATAATGGACTGTCGGATGATATCGTTAATTAAATTTTAATTAACGGCTTTGGTTCAGACCTCGGTTCACGGTTATTGATAAAGGTTACCTACTATTTTTCCCAAATAGGCGTGATTCTGGTTGTGCCTTCTTGGATGTTTTATTCCCTTCCAGCGAACAGTAGCTTGCCCTCTTCGCCTGCCATTGAGCGCCGCGGCGTGTGGATCGACAACCGGCGCTTGCATGCCATCGAGGCCTCCCAGCCTCCTGCAGACGCTCTGCTGGCCTGCGCCCTGATTGCCTGGCTATTCAGTTTCAGGCCGGAACTGCTCGCGCAGCCTGGCTCGGAGGTACCCAAAAGAGAAGGTTGGATATTCGTTCCAGCTGACGGGCCGGCCTGAATAGAGTGATCTACTTAATATGGCTCTGAGCGAGCCAAAGTATCAGCGCGCAGCAGATCAGAACTTCTTGATCGCAAACCCCACCAACACCCGCCCACGCACTTCCACATCCACCATCGACACCGTGCGCGGGTTGTGGGTCGGGTTGTCTGCAATGAGTTCGAGCTGATCTTGCCCCGCCAGCTGCAGGCGGCGGATGAACAGGTGGCCGGCCCAGTTGATCAGGTACAGGCCATCCCCGTTGAAGGCGCTCACGCCGCAGTCGACGATGACGGCGTCGCGGTCGTTGAGGGTGCCGGCCATGCTGTTATCCCAGAGGATGACAATGGCCAGCTGCTCTGCATTCGAATACGCCGTGGCTTTTTCCTGCAGGAAGGCTTCATTGAGCGTCAGGCTGCTAATGGTTTCACTGTAATCAACCGGCCTCGGAGCGCTGGAGGGCGACTGATCGAAGTTGTAGTAGGGGACTGAAATCTCTTTGCAGCCAACAGCGTCGGTTTGCTGGCTGGTGGCCCCTTTCAACTCTTCCAGCACGGCTTGAATGGCGTCTGCCGTGATGGGCGTTTCGAGCTTGCTGAATCTGGCCTGCGCAGTGGTTATCCAGGCCTGGATATTCACCGAAGCGGTGTCTCTGCGTGGCGGGGCACCTGTGCCGGTCAGCAACCAGTCGATGGTGGTGTCGTACTTCCTGGCAATGGCGATGAGGTTGTCATTGCGCAGGTTTTCGGTGTTGCCGCTGTACCACCTCCGTACCGCTTCGTACGAGAGGCCACACGCGTCAGCAATATCCCTTTTTATCCGCCGTATATCGATATCCGGCTTCCGTGCCTGCACGAGTACGTCTAAACGGTCGGTAATTTTCATGCGGCGCAATCTACAAGAGCGCACAGCAATCAAGATTGTGTTTATTTCACAACTATGCTTGTATTTTTGGCTTCCTGTGTATTGAGAGGGAGCTCGACTGTATGAGCGTGCATCTCGCTGAATGGGCCCACGAAATAACAGCCGTCCTGGCCCAACCCCCAGGCCAACCCCAACTGCAAGCCCTGACCCACTGGCTGCAGCGCATCGCCCCGGTCGATCACTTCGCGCTGTTCCTCTATGAGGGCAGTCACTCGCCGCTACCGCTGTTCCACACCTTTCCTGCCGAGCTGCGCACCACCTTCGTCAATGACTACCGCAGCGGCGTGCACATACTCGATCCGTTCTTCCTCGGTTGCCTGTTCGGTGAGCCGGACGGGCTCTACAGCATGCGCGCTCTGTCGCCGGACAGCTTCCGCTGCAACCACTACTTCCAGGCCTATTACCACCGCCTGGAACTGAGCGAGGAGCTGGGCTTCTTCACCACGCCGGCCCTGTATTGCCGGGCGGTGTTGTCGTTGATGCGCGGGGAGGGCGGGGCGGCGTTCACGGAGGAGGAGATGCGCCTGCTGCGGAATGCGCAACCGGTGGTGGCACAGGTGGTGCGCCTGGCCTGGGAAGCGCGTGGCGAGCCGGCGGCGGATGCCGTTCTGCCCACCACCCATGTGCGCACGGTGTTCAGCAGCTTCGGCGAGGAGTTGCTGACGCGGCGCGAGCACAAGATCGCCCAGCTGTTGCTGCAGGGGTATTCCAGCCAGCAGATTGCCGACCAGTTGCGCATCACCCGGGGCACGGTGAAGGTCCATCGGCGCAACCTGTACGACAAGCTGGAGATCGGCAGCCAGGCGGAGTTCTTCGGGCTGTTCGTGCGCGAGCTGATGGGGGCGGGGCTGTTCAGCCGGCCGCAGCGCCGCAGCCGTGCTCGGCGGTGTGCCGAAGGGCCCGTCGGGTGAGCGGTGTTTGATGACTGGCCCCGTCGCTGGGGGGCTGAGAGGCAATCCGCTATAATCGTTCGGTTGCTGGAAGGAGGTTTCTCGATGCCAACGCCATCTCTGCAAGCCAAAAGGGCCTATTACGCCAAGGCACGCCAGTCCAATTACGCGGCCAGCCTGCGCCTGGAGGGTTTCGATACCACTCCCGCCGACGGCGAGCGCAAGCTGCCTTCCCGTGAGTCCGTGCTGAGTGCCTACCGCGCCAGGCAAGACTGATGGTCGACAAGTACGGTACGGGCCAGGATCCGTACTGCTATCCCGCCACCCGAATACTTCGCAATCGCCTGGGCCTGACGTCCGACGCTGCACTCAACCAGGCCGAGCGCTCCCTCTCCGAAATCGCCGCCAGCGAAATCGAGTTCGCACTTCCCCCTTACGATCTTGCAGCGCTGCAACGCATTCATCGCCAGTTGTTTGCCGATGTCTATGAGTGGGCCGGCGAACTGAGGACGCTGGATATCTCCAAGGGCGATACCCACTTCTGTGTCCAGCAGCGCATAGAGCCTGAGGCCGGCAAGATCTTTGCGGCCCTGGAGCGCGCCTCCTGGCTGGAAGAGCTGCCCCGTGAAGAGCTTGTGATTGCCGCGGCGGAATGCTTCGGCGACCTGAACGTGATCCACCCCTTCCGTGATGGAAACGGCCGTGCTCAGCGCATTCTTTTCGAGCACATCATCGTGAACGCGGGGTATGAGATCAGTTGGTGGTCGGTCGAGGTGGGCGAATGGTTGCAGGCCAACATCGAGGCGGTGTTCTGTGACTACCGTGGGCTGGAGCGAATTTTCCAGCGCTGCATAGGCGCGCCGATCGCCTAGCCTGCAGCCGCCTCTTCACTGGAACCTGGAGCGCCACGCCCTCGGGACGCGGGCATGGGGCATCGACCCTGTCTGTAAGAGTCGAGGCGAGTGCCCGGCAGTATGACGCCGGCACGCTCCGAGGTCTGACCGCGTCCTACACCCTCGCCGGCCCCTGTCTACCACCCTTGCGATAGCGCCGTTTTTCTCCCCGTTGCTAGCGTGGCCTTGCCCATTCCGGGCATCGCTTCGGGGAGAAGCCTTTATGCCAAGGTCCGTGCGTATCGCCGACATCATCGACGACAGCCCCCTTTCCTGGTTGCAGGTGCGGGTGCTGCTTCTGTGTTTCCTCATCATGCTGCTGGATGGTTTCGACACCGCCGTGATCGGCTACGTGGCGCCGGAGCTGATCACCCAGTGGGGCATCGACCGCAGCGAGCTGGCGCCGGCCTTCGGCGCCGGGCTGTTCGGGATGATGGTGGGGGCCATGGCCTGCGGGCCGCTGGCGGATCGCTTCGGGCGCAAGCGGGTGCTGCTGGGCGGCATCCTGGTGTTCGCACTGGGCACGCTGATGGCGGCGCTCGCCACCTGGATGGGGGAACTGGTGGTGCTGCGCTTCGTCACCGGCATCGGCCTGGGCGGGGTTCTGCCCAACTGCATCACCCTGTCGTCGGAGTACGCGCCCAAGCGGCGCCGCGTGCTGCTGGCCACGCTGAGCTATTCGGGCTTCGTGCTGGGCCTGGCCATGGGCGGCAGCGTGGCGGCCTGGCTGATGCCGAGCCTGGGCTGGCAGGGCATGCTCGCCCTTGGTGGCCTGGCGCCGCTGGTGCTGCTGCCGGTGCTGATGCGCTGGCTGCCGGAATCGCTGTATTTCCTGGTGGGCCGCAAGCGCCACCGCAAGGCGTTGTTGCGCCTGCTGACGGCCATCGGCGGCAAGGCCAGCTGGCGTGGCGCCATCCTGCTGGGTGACCTGCCCGAGCAGCCACGCTCGCCACTCTCCACCCTGTTCGAAGGCGACCGGGCGCTGCGTACGTTGATGCTCTGGCTGACCTTCTTCTGCGGGCTTTTCGTCTTCTACCTGCTGACCAACTGGCTGCCCACCATCCTCCGCTCCAGCGGCTACGGCGTGAGCGAAGCCGCCACCATCGCCTCGATGATCCCCATGGGCGGGGTGCTCGGCAGCATCGTCATGGCGCTGCTGCTGGACAGGCTCGGGCCCCGGCGCGTGCTGCCCGTGCAGGCCGCTTTCGCCGCCGTCGCCCTGGCGCTGATCGGCACCCAGCTGGGCAGCGGCTCGCCGTTGCTGGCGATGGTCTTTATCGCCGGCTTCGGCCTCAGCGGCTTGCTGGCCAACCTCAGCATCGTCGCCGCCACGCTCTACCCCATCAGCGCGCGGGCCACGGGGGTGAGCTGGGCGCTTTCGGCGGGGCGCGCCGGCTCCATCGTCGGCTCCATGCTCGGCGCCTGGCTGTTCACGGCGGCGGGCAGCCTGGATGGCTTCTTCCTGTGGATCGCCACGCCCATGGTGCTGGCCAGCCTGGCCCTGGTGGTCATGGGCCATCGCCCTGCCGAACGGCTGGCCGATGCGCCGGGGTAGCCCTCCCGGGACGGCCGACGCGCAGGGTTGACGTAGGCCGGCTTTTCTTCCCGGTGCGCCGACGGGGCTAGCGGTGTGCGTCTACCCCCAGGCGGATAAGCCCACTGCCGCTGGGCTGGATAGTGTGAGTCGTGTGGCTCTGCCGCCGTCGTATCTGGGCGACAGGTTGGGAGCTGGAAGGACGGCCCGAGGTGCCGTCTGCGATCCCCCTGTGTAAGGCATCACCCATGACTGCAGCAACGCTCTATATCGATGGCCGTTGGGTCCGCTCGAGCCAGCGCAACCGCCTGAGCAGCATCAACCCCGCGACTGAAATGAAGATCCAGGACTTCGCGGCTGCCGGTGTGAAGGAGGTGGATCTGGCGGTGAACGCCGCACGGCGGGCCTTCGAAGGCCAGTGGGGCAGTACCCGTGGCGGCCTGCGGGCGCGCTTCCTCGAGGCCATGGCCGATGACCTCGAGCGCCGTGCCGAGGAATTGGCCCTGCTGGAGGTGCTCGACAACGGCAAGCCGCTGTCAGAGGCCGTGCAGGATGTCGCCGAAGCCGTTGCCTGCTTCCGTTACTACGCCGGGCTGGCCCGTGACCTGGACGAACGTCAGGAGCAGCCGCTGGTGCTGGACGACCCGCGCTTCAGTTGCCGCATTCGTCATGAGCCGGTAGGCGTGGCCGGGCTGATCATCCCCTGGAATTTCCCCCTGCTGATGGCCGCCCGCAAAGTGGCCCCGGCCCTGGCGGCGGGTGCCACTTGCGTGCTCAAACCCTCGGAGCTGACCACGCTCACGGCGCTGGAACTGGGCCATACGGCCCATGCGGTTGGCCTGCCTCCGGGCGTGCTGAACATCCTGCCCGGCCGCGGCAAGGATGCTGGGCGGGCCCTGGCGCTGCACCCCGAAGTGGACAAGCTGGCCTTCTCCGGGCGGCTGGTCACCGGCTCCAGGCTGATGGCCGCCACCGCTGCCGACTTCAAGAACCTGACGCTGGAGCTGGGCGGCAAATCTTCCCTCATCGTCTTCGACGATGCCGACCTCGACGCCGCCGTGGAGTGGGCGTTGTACGGCATCTTCCGGAACCAGGGCCAGGTCAGCAGCGCCACCTCGCGCCTGTTGGTGCAGGAGGGCATCGCCAACCGCCTGCTGGAGCGACTGGTGCAGGCGGCCCGGGATATCTGCATCGGCCCGGGCACCGAGCCGGGCGTGCAGATGGGCCCGCTGGTCAGCGCCTCACGCTACAGCCAGGTGATGGACATCATCGCCCAAGGCAAGCAGGACGCACGCCTGCTCACCGGCGGCCGGCGCCCGCCGGGCCTGCTGTCGGGTTATTTCATCGAGCCCACCATCTTCGATGAGCCCCATACCGGCAGCCCGCTCTGGCGCCATGAACTGCTCGGCCCGGTGCTCAGTGTCAGGCGCTTCAAGACCGACGAGCAGGCGCTGGAGATGGCCAACGACAGCCTCTATGGCTTGGCCGCCGCGGTGATGAGCAGCGACCTCGATCGCGCCAACCGCGTCGCCGGGCAACTGCGGGTGGGCGTTGTCTGGGTCAACTGCTCGCAACCTGCCTTCGTCCAGGCGCCCTGGGGCGGTACCCGTCTCAGCGGCTTCGGTCGCGAGCTCGGCCCCTGGGGGCTCGACAACTATCTGGAGGTGAAGCAGGTGACCGAATACCTCAGCGACGAGCCCTGGGGGTGGTACGGGCGCTAGGGCAGCCCAGCTCGATACGAACAACGACAAGAAAGGGGTAACGCAATGCAGAGCTCGGCAATGCGCCGTGGCCTCAACGCCCGGCATATCCGCTTCATGGCCCTCGGTTCCGCTATCGGCACCGGGCTCTTCTACGGTTCGGCGGCGGCCATCCAGCGCGCCGGGCCCTCGGTGCTGCTGGCCTACCTGATCGCCGGTGCGGCGGTCTACCTGATGATGCGTGCCCTGGGCGAGATGGCCGTGCACACGCCGGTGGCCGGCTCCTTCGGCCACTATGCCAACCGCTACCTGGGGCGCTTCGCCGGCTTTCTAACCGGCTGGACCTACGTCTTCTCGATGATGATGGTCTGCCTCGCCGACGTGACCGCCTTCGGCATCTACATGGGCCTGTGGTTTCCGGATACGCCGCGTTGGGTCTGGGTGCTGGGCATCGTCCTGGTCATCGCCGCCATCAACCTGTGCAGCGTGCGGGTGTTCGGCGAGCTGGAGTTCTGGCTCTCGCTGCTAAAGGTGGTGGCCATCGTCGCGATGATCGTGGCGGGGTTCACGGTGCTGGTGCTCGGCATCCGTCTCGGCGATGCGGGCGGGATCGCCTCGTTCGCCAACCTCTGGGTCCATGGCGGCTTCTTCCCCAATGGGCTGGAGGGGATGGTGGCGTCCTTCACCATCGTCATCTTCGCCTTCGGCGGCATCGAGGTGATCGGCCTCACCGCCGGTGAAGCGCAGAACCCGCAACGCATGATCCCCAAGGCCATCAACTCGGTGCCATTGCGCATCCTGCTGTTCTACGTGCTCACCCTGCTGGTGCTGATGGCCATCTACCCCTGGTCGAAGATCGGGAGCCAAGGCAGCCCCTTCGTGCAGATATTCAGCGGGCTGGGTATCGACTCGGCCGCCAGCATCCTCAACCTGGTGGTGATCTCGGCGGCCATCTCCGCCATCAACAGCGACATCTTCTGCACCGGCCGCATGCTCTACGGCATGGCCGGCAACGGCCAGGCACCGGCCTCTTTCGGCAAGCTCTCGGCCGCCGGCGTGCCCTGGATGACGGTGCTGGTGATGACCCTCGCGCTGCTGTTCGGTGTGCTGCTCAACTACCTGCTGCCCAATGAACTGTTCCTGCTGTTCGCCTCCCTCGTGACCTTCGCCGTGGTCTGGGTGTGGCTGATGATCCTGTTCTCCCAGGTCGCCATGCGCCGCCAGCTCGATGCGAAGGAAGTCGCCGCACTGCATTTTCCGGTGCCTTTCTGGCCATGGGGGCAGTACCTGGCCATCGTCTTCATGCTGTTCATCTTCGTGGTGATGGCGCGATTCCCCGAGACCCGCACCGCGCTTTACATCGGCACTGTCTGGCTTTTGCTGCTCGGCGTCATCTACCTGATAAGGGGGCCTGGCCCCGCATCCTCGCCACAGACCACCCCCGGGAAGGAGACCCCATGACCACGCACAGCTACGAATTCGAACTGCCTCAAGCACTGATAGAGGACTTCCAACGGGACGGGGCCATCTGCGTGCGCCAGCTGTTCCAGGTGCAGGAGGTGGCGCTGCTGAAGCAGGGCATCGAGCACAACCTCGCCAACCCCAGCGAGCGCGCCAAGGTCGCCAGCCGCGAGGACGACCCCGGCTGGTTCTTCGAGGACTTCTGCAACTGGCGGGAATTCGACGAGTACCGCCGCTTCATCTTCGAAAGCCGTGTCGGCTCCGTGGCCGCGCAGCTCATGGGCGGCGGCCGCGCGCGCCTCTACCACGACCACCTGCTGGTCAAGGAACCCAACACCCGGCAGCGCACCCCCTGGCACCAGGACCAGCCCTATTACAACGTCGAGGGCCGGCAGAACTGCAGCATGTGGATGCCCGTGGACCCGGTGGCCCGGGACGCCACCCTGGAGTTCGTCGCCGGCTCCCACCTGGGGCCCTGGCTCATGCCGCGCACCTTCCTCGACAACCAGGCCCGCTGGTTTCCCGAAGGCACCCTGGCCGACCTACCCGATATCGAGGCGGATCGCGCCCGCTGGCCCATCCTCGGCTGGGCGCTGGAGCCGGGCGATGCGGTGTTCTTCCACATGCTCACCCTCCACGCCTCCGGTGGCGTAGGCGGTGAACGCAGGCGCCGCGCCTACTCCCTGCGCTTTCTCGGAGAAGACATGGTCCACGCGCCCCGGCCCTGGAAAACCTCCCCGGAATTCCCCGGCCTGGCGGACGAACTGCCCGCCGGTGCACCGATGGAGCACCGGTTGTTTCCGCAGCTCTGGCCGAGGGAGTGAAGGGGGGAGGGCGTAGGTTGGGCCGAGGCACGAGGCCCAACGCGCGGGATTGAGCCCTGCACCGGAGCTTCGATAGGAACGTAGCCCGTGCTTCAGCGCGGGGGATCTCCCGGACTGAAGTCCGGGCTACGGGTCGGCTCCGGAGATGCGCTCTGGTAGCCTGTCGCGCTTTCCCCACTCGCGGTTCTCCCATGTCGAGCATCGTCCACGGCCATATCCATTGCTTCGATAGCAGCCCGGAAGCCGCCCAGCACAACCGCGATGTACTGGCGCGCCTGCCGGAAATCGGTGCCTATCTGATCCGGCCGATGTTCAGCCTGCTGACGAATTCCAGGGGGCATTGCCACTACGGCCACCTGATCCACTTCGCGGCCTACTACAAGGGGTTCTGGGATTTCGACGGAGCGTGGCTGCAGGAGTACGAGAACCTTCTCGAGCAGCTGTTCTGGGACTCCAGCGATGTGAATCACCAATACACCGGTTACCAGCGCACATGGTGTTCGGCGGGCACCCGCAGTGCCTCGGGCATCGGTGGGCTGCCCATCTTGGAAAGGGTCGTGGAGGAGGGCTGAGCTCCAGCGCCCGTAGGTTGGGCCGAGGCACGAGGCCCAACGCGCGAGGCTGAGCCTTGCACCGGAGCTTCGGCGGGGGGATTGCCCCGGACTGAAGTCCGGGCTACGAGGGCGGCTTGTGCTGCACCCCTGGTGTCGGCGCACCTGATCGGCCGCCCCATGATTGCGGACATGCCGTTCCGGACTTCAAGGAACTGCTCCCAGCTTTTTCTTCAATCGAGGTCTTTCTATTGTCGCGGCTCGCTCATTGAATTGCGGTAGTTGCCATGACGAGTCTTCAGTCCCCTCTGCTCCAGGGTGTTTCATCCGCCTGCCTTTCCGCCCAGGTCGAGGCCGTCGTTCAGCAGGCCCTGAACGACTGTCGCCTGGTCGGTGCCGTCGTCCTGGTCGCCCGTGACGGTGAACTCATCCATCAGCAGGCCGCAGGTTTCGCCGACCGCGAGCGTGCTCGGGCGATGACCTTGGATTCGGTCTTCCGGCTGGCCTCGGTGAGCAAACCCATCGTCTCCGCCGCGGCGCTGGTGCTGGTGGCACAAGGTCGGCTCGACCTGGACGCGGGCATCGAGCGCTGGTTGCCCGGGTTCCGTCCCACGCTCGCCGATGGTGGCCCGGCGCGCATCACCGCGCGGCAACTGCTCAGCCACACGGCAGGCCTGGGCTACCGGTTCTTCGAGGCCGACGCGGATGGTCCCTATGCACAAGCCGGTGTCTCGGACGGCATGGACGCCTCCGGCATCACCCTGGCCGAGAACCTGCGCCGCCTCGCCAGCGTGCCCTTGCTGTACGAGCCGGGCACGGCCTGGGGCTATTCGTTGGCAACCGATGTGCTGGGCGCACTGGTCGCGCACATCCAGGGCACGACGCTGGGCGAGGCGGTGAGGCAACTGGTTACGGGCCCGCTGGGCATGGTCGACACGGGCTTCGTCGCCACTGACGCGCAGCGCGTGGCCACCGCCTATGTCAACGATGTGCAGCAACCGCACCGGCTGGCCGAGGGCGAAATAGTCCCGGTCTTCGAGGGCACCGTTGGTATCGCCTACAGCCCGGCCCGCATCTTCGACGCACAGGCCTACCCGTCGGGTGGCGCGGGCATGGCCGGCACCGCCGGGGACTTCCTGCACCTGCTGGAGGCCCTGCGGCAGGGCTGCGGCGCGCTGTTGCCAGAGGAGTTGGTCGAGGAAATGGGCCGTGACCAGACTGGCGGGCTTGAGCTGGCTGCTGCACCGGGCTGCGGTTTTGGCCTGGGGTTTTCGGTATTGCGGGACCCCGTGCTTGCCGCCTCGCCGGAGTCGGTCGGCACCTGGCGCTGGGGCGGCGCCTACGGCCACTCGTGGTTCGTGGACCGTGTGCAGGGCCTGAGCGTGGTCGCCTTCACCAACACGCTGTATGAGGGCATGTCCGGCCGCTTCGTCAGCGAGTTGCGCGATGCTGTATATGGCGCGCTGGAGAGGCGGTGATGGCGGCGCTGGCCGCATTTCGCTACGAGAAAGCCCGGACTGAAGTCCGGGCCACGGAGGGGCGGGCGACGATCAGACCGATGCCAGCCTGGCCTTGGCTTCGGCGTATTCGCGCTTGAGCTGGGCGATGTATTCCCCGGCCTTCTGCACCTTGCCGATCGGGGCGATGCCCTGGCCGCAGCCCCAGATGTCCTTCCAGGCCTTGGCATCGCCGCCGCCGAAATTCATCTTGCTCGGGTCGCTTTCGGCGAGGTTGTCCGGGTCCAGCCCGGCCGCCACGATCGAGGGCTTGAGGTAGTTGCCGTGCACCCCGGTGAAGAGGTTGCTGTAGACGATGTCATCGGACGAGCATTCGACGATGGCGCGCTTGTAGTTCTCGCTGGCGTTGGCTTCCTCGCAGGCGATGAAGGCCGAACCGATGTAGGCGAAGTCGGCGCCCATGGCCTGGGCGGCGAGGACGGCGCCGCCGGTGGCGATGGAGCCGGAGAGGGCCAGGGGGCCGTCGAACCACTGGCGGATTTCCTGGATCAGCGCGAACGGGCTCTTCACCCCGGCATGGCCGCCGGCGCCGGTGGCCACGGCGATCAGGCCGTCGGCGCCCTTGTCCACCGCCTTGTGGGCGAAGGCGTTGTTGATCACGTCATGCAGCACCACGCCGCCATAGGAGTGGGCGGCGGCGTAGATGTCTTCGCGGGCGCCCAGGGAGGTGATGACGATGGGCACCTTGTACTTAACGCACAGCTCCATGTCGTGCTCGAGGCGGTCGTTGCTCTTGTGCACGATCTGGTTGATCGAGAAGGGCGCCGCCGGGTTGTCGGGGTTCGCGCGGTTGTAGGCGTCGAGCGTCTCGGTGATCTCCGCCAGCCAGTCTTCCAGCAGCGAGGCGGGGCGCGCGTTGAGCGCCGGCATGGAGCCGACCACGCCGGCCTTGCACTGTTCGATCACGAGTTTCGGGTTGCTGATGATGAACAGCGGCGAGCCGATGACGGGGAAGGGCAAGCGATCCAGCGGGGCGGGGAGCCGGGACATGTGTACTCCATCAGGTCCGTGAATGAGAAGTATGAAAAGTGCCTGCGCATCGGTGATGCTGCGTTGAAATCGGCCTCAGAATGCTCATTTACAAAACGTAAACTGCGCTTCTTCGGCCAATTCCGCCTTGCCTGACCTTCGCTCGGCAACTTTTCTTGCACGGTGTGGCGGCGCGCCCCTCCCGGTCAAGCACCGCTTCACGGTTCGGCATTAAGGCCACCCGAGTTGGCCGGAGTGCAATGGCCGCAACGCCTTCTCATGGCTGGTACAGCCGCAGCCGGCCGCTGTCGATCATCCAGCGGGTGAACTCCGCCAGCGGCACCTGGTAGCTGCACACCACCCGCACGTCGTAGCCGGGGCGGTAGTTCTCGAAGTAGTAGCTGAGCACCAGCGCCAGGCCGTCTTCCGACAGACTCAGGCCCTGCTCGCGGTACTGCAGTTCGTCGGCGTTGCGCTCGATGTCCTGGCGCAGCATCAGAGGGGCCTGGCGCGGGTCGTTCATGGGTTACTCCGCCTGCGTCTTGCAGCCCAGCCACAGGCGGCTGCTGTCCACCTGGCCTGCTCGGCCTTCGGCCACCAACTGCGCGCGCTGCTCGGCGATGTACTCGCGCAGGGCGGCGTAATAGTCGGGGTGTTGTTCCAGCTGGTCGGTGAAGGGCAGGGCGGTGGCGCGTTGGTCCACCGTATCGCCGACCGATTGCGCGGTGTCGATGGCATCCACCGTGTCGCTGTTGCCGCTGCCGAAGGGCGAGAACATGAAGTTCGCCACGCGGCCCACGCTGTCGCGGCTGTTGGCCGAGCCCAGCAGCGGCCACTCGACGGTGGGGCCGTTGCCGATGCCCCAGACGCCGAAGGTCTGGCCGAAGTCCGCCTCGTGGTGCGGCAGGCCCATGCGCCCGGCGGTGTCGAACAACCCGCCGACGCCGAGAATGGTGTTGAAGGTGAAGCGGCCCAGGGTGTTCATCGCCCGCTGGCCGTTGCCCTGCAGCAGGTCGTTCACCAGCACCTTGGGCTCGGCGAAGTTGGCGGCGAAGTTGTGCACGCCATCGCGCACCGGTTCCGGCAACCGCGCATAGCCCCGTGCCACGGGGGCCAGGGCGTAATCGTCGACCACCCGATTGAAGCCGAACACCTTGCGGTTCAGCCCCTCGGCAGGGTCGCTCACACCGGGTGCTAGTTCCGCGCAGTCACCCTGGGTGGTCACCTGGCTGCTGCACCCCACCAGCGGCAACAGGCAGCCGCACAGCACCCCGATACGCATCCCGTTTTCGAATCTTTTCTGCATCACCGACATACCGCCTACCTCCCAATGAATGGCGGCGAGGATGGCCTGGCGGCTTTGCTGGAAGATGTCCCGTTGATGCCGGCGCTGAAGGATTGTTGCCCGATTGAAATATATGACCGCCCGGCGCAAATGGTTTTAGATGAGCGACCTCAGCCAACCCGAACCGAGCATCGTGAACAGACTGTTGATCGTGGACGACGATGTGGAAATCCTCGCCCTGCTGAAAAAATTCTTCCTGCAGCACTCCTACGAAGTGGAAGTGGCCACCGACGGCGCCGCCATGTGGGCCGCCATCGCCCGGCAGCGCCCGGACGTGATCGTGCTCGACGTGATGCTCCCCGGGCAGAGCGGCCTCAGCCTGTGCCAGCGGGTGCACGGCGAGCTGGGCATCCCCATCGTCATGCTCACCGCCATGGGCGAGTTGAGCGACCGCATCATCGGCCTGGAGCTGGGCGCCGACGACTACCTGACCAAGCCCTTCGACGCCCGCGAGCTGCTGGCCCGCGTGCGCGCCGTGCAACGCCGCAGCGGGGGCGCGGTGAAGGCTGGCGGCGACGAGGCGCGGCCGGTGATCGTCTTCGCCGGCTGGCAGCTGGACGTTGCCCGCCGCGAGCTGCGCTCACCCGATGGCGTGATGATCCCGCTCTCCGGCGGCGAGTTCGACCTGCTGCTGGTATTCCTCGAACATCCCGGGCGCATCCTCAGCCGCGAGCAGCTGCTCGACCTCTGCCACGGCAACGCCCACGACGCCTTCGACCGCAGCATCGATGTGCAGGTCAGCCGCCTGCGCCGCAAGATCGAGCCCGACAGCAAGCGCCCGGACATCATCCGTACCGTGCGCAATGGCGGCTACCAGTTCAGCCCCGAGGTCAGCCGCCGATGAACTGGCCGCGCGGCAGCGACACCATCGCCCGCTGGATCGCCCTGACCATCGTCATGGCCATGCTCGCCTCGCTGTTGCTCAACTGGCTGTTCGTCGAACTGGCCGGCGTCTGGGCGCAGCCCTCCCTGCTCCGCAGCGGGGTGCTGGAGCGGGCGGCCCTCGCCACCCAGATCATCGAAGCCGCGCCCGTGGCCCAGCGCCCGACACTGGCCCGGGCTGCCAGCGCGCCGAACTTCGCCGTGCGCTGGGTCGGCGGCCGTGACCAACTGACCCTGCCACCGGACTTCGACGACGGCTTCCAGGACGGCAGCGAGCTGATCGAGAAACTGTTCGGCGAGGCCCGCCACCTGGAAGCCTACGACCCCGAGGACTGGCCGCCGCCCAACGGCGATCGCCCCTACCAGTTGCTGGTGAAGCTGCATGACGGCAGCTGGCTGGAATTCTCCGCCCGCTACCGCAGTTGGGGCCTGGACCCGGAAATCCGCCTGGGCATCATCGTCGCCCTGGCGCTGGTGGCCTCGCTGGCCGTGGCCTGGGTCGCCACTCGCCGCCTGGCCCGGCCGCTGGAGAGCTTCGCCCATGCCGCGCGGCGCTTCGGCAGCGACTTCCGCGCACCGCCCATCGAGCCCCTCGGCCCTCGGGAAATCCGCCAGGCCATCCTCGCCTTCAACACCATGCAGGCGCAGATCCGCCACTTCGTCGCCGACCGCTCGCAGATGCTCGCCTCCATCTCCCACGACCTGCGCGCGCCCCTCACGCGCATGCGCCTGCGCGGCGAATTCATCGACGACCCCGAGCAGCAGCGCAAGCTGTTCCGCGACGTGGACGAGATGCAGGGCATGATCAACGCCGCCCTCGACTTCTTCCGCGACGACGCACGCCTTGAGCCCGCGACCCCCTTCGACCTCGCCGAGCTGCTGCAGACCCTGATCGACGACTACCGCGACGAGGGCATCGACATCCCCTACAGCGGCCCCACCAAGCTCGTCTACCTCGGCCGCCCGCTGGGGCTCAAGCGCGTCTTCACCAACCTGCTGGAGAACGCCCTGAAATACGCCAAGGCCCCGGCGATCGCGCTCCACACCGACCCGCGCGGCATCCTCATCGACGTCAGCGACCAGGGCCCCGGCATCCCCGAGCAGCACCTGGAACAGGTCTTCGAACCTTTCTACCGCCTCGAACCCTCACGCAACCCCGCATCCGGCGGCGTCGGCCTCGGCCTCTCCGCCGCCCGCGCCATCGCCCGCGAACACGGCGGCGAACTGCACCTGCACAACCGACCCGAAGGCGGCCTGCGCGCGCGGGTGGAGTTGCCGTGGAATTGAGGCGCTCCGAGGCCTGCTCCCGTAGGTTGGGCTGAGGCACGAAGCCCAACGAGCCAGGCCGAGCTGTGCTCCAGGCGCAGGATGGGTAGGGTGGATGACGCTCTTTTCATCCACCAGCGATGCCCGGTCTGGCGCTGGTGCCGGGCAATGCTCTGCATCGTTGGGCCTCGCTGCGCTCGGCGCCAACCTACGTGGGCGATGCCTACTTCTTTTGCGTTGCGCTGGGCATGATTTTGTCTGCACAGAGTTTCAACAGTTCTTTTGTCATGTCGGCCTTGCTGGCCACTGGCAGGACTGCAGTCATTCGCGGCACGTTTTGCAGGCAGACGTCGAGTGCGGCGCTACCCGCAATCAGCTTCTGAGCTTCCGAGATGTTCTGGGCTGCGACTCCAGTGGAGAACACCTTGCCGATTCGCACATCGACGCCTGAGTTTTTCGTGGCGTTGGGATCGGTCGGTTCGCTTTTGGATCCGGCTTTCGAATCCGAGTTGAAGGAGCCATAGACCGAGATGGCATCACGCTTCTGGATATTCGCGAGCTTTTCGAGTGCGCCTTGAACCTTGGCTTCACTGTCCGAGGCTAGTTTGACTGCGACGGCCTCGCTTTTCTGTGCCGCATCGAGACTCTTGGCCGAGGTATCAACTTGCTTGTCCAGGTCAGCTGGGTTTTGCCCTTTGAGATCTTTGAAGATGTTTTCCTGAGCTTCGCTGACCTCTTTTGTTATGCCATTGCACTGAGAGAGTCTTGTAAGGCCGCTGCCTATGGTCTCGTTAGCGGCAATCGGCTGGCAGCCCGCGGCGGTGAAAACAGCATCGAGGTTCTTGACCGCTTCTTGCGCTTTCTCGGCTGAAACCTTTGCTTCTTCGGCTCTCTTCGTAACGTCCTTTGCCTGGCTCAAGGCTGTTTGAGCCTCAAGAAACTTCTTCATATCCGCTGACTCATCTGCGGTCAGCAGTTTTGCCGCTGTGTCAGCGCTGACCTGATTCCCGTAGATGCCGTAGATCTCCTTGATGGCATACAGGTTCTCGTTGACGGGTTTACCTGAATTGATCGCATCCTTGAGCCCCGGATTCGAAACCGCCACCGGCGCATAGGCGGCATCCAGAATCTTCACCCCGACCACCGCCTCCAGCGTCTCCGGCTGCGTGGGCGCAATGCCGAGCTTCACCCCCACGACCTGCGCCGATGTATAGGCCAGTGGCGCCTGCTGCAGCGGTGCGCAGCCGCCGGCGCTAATCAGGCTGATCAGCAATGTGCTCCCCAATGCTGTTGCGGATTTCAGTGATTGGCGCTTTGCATACATGGTCCGGCTCCTGGGTCTGGAAGGAAAAGTCGTTCTTGTTGGCGTTGCTGTTTATCGAGATGAGCAGGCACGCCGAGGCATCCTCGCGCTCGACGGTGACTTGCTCGAAGTCACCGAAACCGAGGGACAGGGCCTTGTTCGAGGCGGCGATGCCGTACGTGCGCTGATGGACGTAGAGAGGTTTCTTGTCCGGGTCGATGCGGATGTAGGCGATGCCCGGGAGGTAGTGCGTCTCCACGGTGCCGGATTCGCCGACAACGTGGATGACGGTGCAGCCGGAACCCAGGGCAATGGCGTACAGGCCAGCGAACAGGCGCGTGCGGCCGGCGATGCGGAGCATGGCCTCCATTGCTTTCATGGTTCAGATTCCCTTCTGCCCAGTGCTCGTATTCGAATCGGTAGTGGGTCGGCCTCCAGAAGCTGGGGCGAATCAGAGCGTAGCCATTAACTGGCCACTATCAAGCTGGTCTTAGGATCGGAGGGTCGCTCTTTGGGTTTTGGGGTGAGGTGCAGAAGGTGGTCATGGCCAGGTGACCGATCAAGTAACCGACCATGTAACCGATCAAGTAAATCCAGGACCGCGCCGTTGGGCCTCGTTGCGCTCGGCGCCAACCTACGGGCAGCGGGGCCGCCTGCGCCCCGTGCGGATTCCCCGCCGGCTGTGCTCCACCTCACACCCTCGCCAACCCGCTTCATGGCACCTCGACATCACTTCCCGCCCCGGTGTAAACATCCACTTTTCCAAGTGATGGAGTGGCGGAAATGGATTTCACCGTGCGGGTGCAGGACTGCACGCTCCAGGGCTCCTTGCTCAACAGCCTGACGCTGACCTTGCCGGTGGAGACGCTGACCGCTCGTGAGCTGATCCGGCGCTACGTGCTGCAGGTGGTCGAGCAGCAGCAGGCGATGCCCAATGCGCCGCGCTACCGCTTCTTCACCCCGGAGGCCGACGAGGCGATGCTCAACGGTTACGACGAGCTGCCCCGACGCGTGATCGACGCCGAGCGCCAGTGCCAGCTGGCGATCTCCGCGTTCGAGAGAAACGGCTTCCTGCTGCTGGTGGATGAGCAGCAAGTGGATGAGCTCGACGAGCCGTTCCGCCTTTCCTCCCTTTCCCACGTCCAGTTCCTGCGCCTGTTGCCCCTGGTGGGCGGCTGAGCCGTTCCCTTTGCACACGACATAAGGATTCGTCATGTCTTCACCTTTGCACGCCCACGCCACGGCCTTGAGCGGCGATTCTCCCCTCCAGCAGTTGGTGATCCTCAGTGATGGGCAGCGCGCGATGCTGCGAACCGCCGTCGAGCAGCTCATCAAGCACCAAGGTGAATATTGGTATGAGCTCGACAAGTCACCTGCCATCCGCGCGCTGATCGATGCCGACGCTACGGACTGGCGCGCCTGTCTTG
Source organism: Pseudomonas sp. PDM13 (assembly GCF_025685765.1). NCBI lineage: Bacteria > Pseudomonadati > Pseudomonadota > Gammaproteobacteria > Pseudomonadales > Pseudomonadaceae > Pseudomonas > Pseudomonas sp. PDM13. The sequence goes on from NZ_JAOTQU010000004.1 coordinate 276,711, forward strand.
TCTACCTCGCCTGCCTATACGGCGAGGGCCCCGAAGGCACTGGCGGCTTGGGTCGTGTGCTGCGCGAGATGCTCAAGCGTGATGACGTGCTGGACGGCGCCACCGCCATCGAGGTGATGAAGGTGCTGGTGGAGCACGAGTACATCAAGGAGCTGGATTATCCAATCACCCGGCTCGTCAGCCAGATGGAGAAGCTGCACAAGCAGGGCGCGCTGGTGGGCCATGAAGCGGCCATAGGCAGCTTCCTCGAACGCAATGCCTCGTTCTGGAAGGCCGGGCGCGACCCGCGCGTGCTCGAGGCCAAGCTGAAGAAGATGCTCGGCGGCGTGCAGGTGCTGCAGCTGCCGCTCGGTGAGTCGCGCTTCGGCTGGGTGGATGACCTGCATGCGGACTTCGCCACGCTGCCTGAGGCCGAGCGCGAAGCCTGGATGGGGCTGATGAACCATGCCCTTACCGGCAGCGGTTCCTCCCCCAGCAACGCCTGGTTGAAGTCGGCCGCCAAGCTCGCCGCAGGGTTGCCGGCGGATGCTTTCAGCCAGACGCTCGCGCGCTGGTTCGCGGTCATCTGCAACTACCAGTTCGCCCCGTCGGATGCCAACGAAGGCGCCATCAAGGCGATGGTCTGGCTGGCCGGCGTGGGTGAGCCCAAGGTGCTGGCACCGGGGTTGGGCGATATGGCCGTGGCCTTCTACACCAAGGTGCAATGGCACGGGCCGCGCTCGCGACTGGTGGGCAACGCCTGCATCCAGGTGCTGTGCCTGCTCGACAAGCCCGGTGTGGTGCAACTCTCCCGCCTGCGCTCCAAGGTTCGCTACAGCCAGGGCAAGGCGCTGATCGAGAAGTCGGTGGTCAAGGCCGCCGAGCGTGCCGGCCTGACGCCGGACGACATGGAAGAGGCCTCGGTCCCGGATATGGGCTTCGACGCTGAAGGCATCGCCCGCTTCGGCTTCGGCGGCGCCACCGCGCTGCTGCGTCTGGAAGGGGAAGGGCGCCTGGCCACCGAGTGGAGCAACGCCGAGGGCAAGGTGCTCAAGAGTGCCCCGGCCGAAGCCAAGCGTGACAACGCCGAAGCCTTCAAGGAGTGGCAGAAGGGCTGCAAGGAATTCGCCGACGCCGTGCTCGGCCAGCGCACCCGTTTCGAGCAGGCCTACCTGCGTCAGCGCACCTGGCGCTTTGGGGACTGGTACCCGCGTTTCATCGACAGCACCGAGTTGCTCGGCTGGATGGGGCGCCGCTTGATCTGGAACATCGAGCACGAAGGGCAGCAGCGTTCGGTGATCGGCCTGAAAGGCGTACTCACAGGCCTCGACGGCGCGGCCGTGGGCGAGCTGCCCGCTGACGCGACCGTATCCCTCTGGCACCCCATCCAGGCGGCCGCGCCGGAAGTGCTGGCCTGGCGCGAACTGCTGCAGGAGGCGCAAGTGCTGCAGCCGATCCGCCAGGCGTTCCGTGAGGTCTATCTGCTCACCGACGCCGAGCGCGAGTCAGGGACGACGTCCCGTCGCTTTGCCGGGCACCTGCTGCGGCAGTTCCAGCTCGCTGCGCTGCTGCGCGAGCGTGGCTGGGACTACGCCCTGCAGGGCAGCTGGGACAGCCACAACACCCCCTGCAAGACGCTGAAGAACTGGGGGCTGGCGGTGCTGTTCGAGCTGGATGTGAAGGATGCGTTCTCCAGCATCCAGGGCGACACCGGCGTCTTTGCTTATGTGGAAAGCGGCGAGTTCCGTTTTGCCAGGGACGGGCAGGCTTGGGATGAAACCCGCCTGGCCGATATTCCGCCGCTGGTGTTCTCCGAAGTGCTGCGCGACATGGACCTGTTCGTCGGCGTCTGCTCGGTGGCCAATGACCCCGAGCTTGGCCTGGTGGACGACCCTGCCTTCCGCGGCTACATCTCCCTGGCCAGCAACGCCGAGCTCCAGGGCGGCGCCCAGGTGCGGCGCGATCTGCTGGATAACATCCTCTCGCGCCTGCCCATCGCCAAGCGCTGCCACCTCGATGGGCGCTACCTGGTGGTGAAGGGCGACCTGCGCACCTACCGCATCCACCTCGGCAGCAGCAACATCCTCATGGCGCCCAACGACCAGTACCTATGCATCGTTCAGGACAAGAAGGCCAAGTCCGCCTCCAGCGGGCTCTACCTGCCCTTCGAGGGGGATGCGCTGCTGTCGCTGATCCTCAGCAAGGCGCTGCTGCTGGCCAACGACAAGAAGATCAAGGACCCGAGCATCCTCAGCCAGATCAACGCCTAGCGCGGTGAAGCCCCGGGCTGAAGCCCGGGCTATGGCCTGATCGCATGTAGGTTGGGTTGAGGTACGAAGCCCAACGGGCGAGGTTGGATATCGCACCGTTGGGCCTCGCTGCGCTCGGCGCCAACCTACGGGGCCGCGTGCGTAGGGCTAGATCTTGCCCAGAATCGCCTGCAGTCCCTTCTGGTCCGCCTCGCTCACCGTGCCCTCCAGCCCACAGCTGCTGAACGCCACCTTCCCGCCGGTGGCGAGGGTTTTGAACTGCTCGAGGTTCACCATCATCACCACCTTCTCGCTGGAGGTTTCATCGTCGAGCTGCAGCTCGCCATAGCCTTCGTTGGCGACAGCGCCATCGACCGTCCAGGTGATCACACCGCACGGCTCGATGACGGGCTTGTGGGTGCGGTGGACGATCGCCAGCGTGGCGTAGTTGGCCTTGCCGGCCGTGGGTACCACTACCGTGGCGTTGAGCCCGGCGGGGCCTTCGAGCTGGGTGTCGCTGGTCCAGTTCAGCACCGTGCCGCCGAGCATTTCTTCGGCCTTCTCGGTGAGCGTGCCGGCGAAGGCAGGAATGGTGGCGAGGGTGAGGAGCAGGGCGGAGGCGAGACGGCGCATGGGGGATCGTCCTTGGTCGTGTGGTTTCAGCGAATTGAAACACCCAGAGCGTTGAGTGTTGGTGTGTCCATGCGTCCGTTGATTTCGATGCCCGAGTCCATCTGGAAGGCCATCAAGGCGCCTCGAGTGCTTTTCCCGAACACGCCGTCGATGGCGCCGTTGTAGTACTTCTTGACCATGAGTGCCATCTGTACGCGAGTGATCATCTGCGAGAGATCATCCGCTGCGGGACGTGCTTTTGTAGAGGTTGTCGATTGCGATGTGGTCGGGCTGGAAAGGCCGGAGCTGTAGTTTGAGCCGGAACTGGAGCTGGAGCCATAACTGGAGCTGGAGTTCGTTTCGCTGCTGTAACTCGGGTTGCTGTATGTCGTACTCGGAGTGGGCGACGAATAGACGCGAGGCGAGCTGTAGCTACTAGAGCCGCTGTAGTGCGAGCTATGAGAGCTATGTGAACTATGAGACCGGTGAGAGCTGTGCGAGCGGTGAGCTGCATATAGGTTCTCGGCGTTCTCGGCGTTCAGGGTGTTCTTGAAGACCGGCGGTTCGTTGTTCGTGTCGTAAGACAGATCGTCGAAGGTCAGCCCGTGTTGCCCTGCCTGCGCGATTGGCGCAGCCACTACGGGAAGTAAGGCCATGGTCTGGCCAACAAGCAGTTTCCAGCGATCAAGTAATTTCACGACATGCTCCTTGTGTAGTGGCTCAGTTCATCCCGACTTAGCGGGTGGATGCCCCGGCTTTTCCAGCGCTCCGAATGCGACTTGAAGAAGCCCGCGCAATACTCGGTCGCTGAACAGCCATCGCATTCTTCGATGAACAGGTTTTTCCAGTCAGAGATACTTCGCCGATAGAAGGGCATCAGTGAAGGTTTCAGCACGCAAAGTGGGAGGTTGTAGATCGAAACGTTCATGCCTCGCACTTCCAGGAAGTGACAGGCGCTGCTCAGCGTGTCTTGATAGTCCAGCGGATCAATCCAGAGCGTCTGGTGGTTCTTCTTGGCCAGCCCAGTGCTCTCGATGCCCATCAGGGCGATGTGTTCGACGAAGGGCATGTTCCTGAAAATAAAGTGGGCCAGTTGTGGGAGCCGTGGAATGGTCAGTTGATTGAGGACCACGCGGATTTCTATCCGCTGGCCGGCGCGGCCCAGGTTGTAGATGCCACGAATGGTTTCACTGAATGCCCCCTCGGCCTGAACCAGGTGGTCATGGTCTTCTGCCGTATCGCCGTAGAGCGGGATTCCCCAGGTAAGCGCCGGGTGGTTCATGTGCTTCAATTCGGCGATCCAGGCAGGATCACTGAGCAATCGACCATTACTCAGCACATGAAGTGATTTGGCCGGGGCGATCCGCTTGGCCTTGTCGATAATCGCCAAGAGACCTTCTTTGTAAAGTGTGGGCTCTCCACCACTGATACCCAGTTGTTCCGCACAGGGATCGATGAGGTCTAGCAGGCGCAGGTTTTCTTCAATGTGCCACTGGTCGTCGATGTCCTTCGGCGGTTGTGAGCACATCAGACACAGGCTGTTGCAGCGATCAGTCATGAACAGCAGATTGCTGTTGGCGCCGCGACGGTAGAGGACTCTGACCATTCGGGAGCTCGGGGACAGCGCGATGACATCTCCCGGGCGTACTACCTCCGCATCCCTTGGATTGGAAAGCAACACAGTACCTTCGTCGACGACGGGCAGTTCGCCCTTTGCGATCAGCAAACCACCCAAGGGGAGTGACGGGAGCAACTGAGCGTCCAGGATGTCTGCGTCCTCTACGTATAGGAGCAGGTCATCAAACGATGCATCTCCTGCGCAGCTGCTGGTGCCGAATGTGATCAGCTCGTCCAGAGTGATGACCTTGAACAGCCTGGGGGCATGGAGGTTCCGTATCTCGAATTGAGTATCCAGACGCAACATGCTTAGCCCCTGTACCCGGATGCCGGGAGATCTATCAACGACCGCCTTGCCATCCACGACAACAAGACGCGTTGCGTGTCTTCATCCCCATCGCGCAGCAGTTTGAAAAGATGGGTGAGCAGGGCCGTGTTCTTCTCACAGAACGAGCTGAGTCGCCTGTGTCCGATCGGGTCCCCTTGACGTGCGTAATGCTCAATAGGGTCTGCTCCGCAGTAGGGGACCAGGGCGCAGTCCGTACAGCCTGGCAAGGCTTCGGCCACGCCTGCGGAAAGAAGAAGCTCCAGCACGGGAGAGCTGAGCAGGGTAGGCAGGGAGTCCTTCACGCTGCCAAGACGCAAGCCGTTTTCCCCCATCTCCAATAGCATTCTTGCTTCGTCTGAGGGGTATACGTCACCGTCGTAGTTGTAGACGAGCGCACCAACACCGGCACCTGCGGGGGAACGTAGGTCGACATAGCCAGAGGTGAAAGGCGTGAGAATGTTGGTCAGTAGAAGCGAGGTATAGCCCTCGGCCAGATAAGTGCCTTGCTGGTTGATCTCGATAAGGTGGCTCAGCGCCTCTTTGTAGAACTCGACGTATTGATGCATCGGATAGTCGAGACGCTCACTGGATTTCTTGGCGAATCCGTAGGGGCTCAGGGGCCTGAGCGAAATGCTGTTGAAGCCCCGTTCCACATACTCGTCGACTATCTCCCGAGGGTGCTGGAGGCTTCTACTGGTCAGTGTCGTCAGCGCGGAAACTGCGTCGTGGCCCAAGGCGGAGCGTACCCACTCGATGCCCTTGAGGGTGCGCTCGTGAGAGTCCCTGGTCGGAGTCGGTCGATTGGCGTTGTGAAGAAATGCGGGCCCGTCCAGGGATGTCGAGAACTGAATGCGGTGTTTTTGGGCGAACTCGATGACGGTGTCGTTGAGGTGGTGCAGGGTGCTGGTGATGACGAACTGGATGTCGCGTTGCTCCCGCTCATTTCGTTCGCCTATCTCCTCGACCACCTGGCGGATTCGATCAAAAGCCAGAAGAGGCTCTCCTCCCTGAAATTCGACCGTCAGTACCGGGGATGGGGACTCGAACAACCTGCTCACCGCATCGAGCGCATGCTCGGCGCTCATGTCATGCCCCGCACCTGCCAGCGGTGCACGTGAGACCTGGCAGTATTGGCAGGTGTGGTTGCAGCGCAGTGTTACGACGAACAGGTGCAGGGCAGGGCCGCCGAACAGGAACGACTTGCGGCTACGGTACTGGGCTGCCATTTCCGGGAGAGGGTCGTGGCCGCCTGGTTCCCGGATGAAGTGGCGGGCCAACAGGTTCTTGTAGAGCGGGTCGTCCGGAGGCAACTGCCGGTGAACGATTACTGGCAACTGGCTTTCTGGAATGAACAGGTATTCGCCAGTATCCGAGGTGATCAGTACATCGTCCCGGGAATCCCCTTCTATTCGCATGAAGCGAAAGGGGAGGAGGCGATAGCCACCGTCGGTAGCGATCAGGGGAGTGGGCATCAGTGTGCACCGCTCTCTTGCAGCGCCACCCTTGCCAACAACTCGTGGAAGCCCCGTGTCTCTTGCCGGATGACTTCCCGCAAAGTGAAATCGTTAAGCGTCCGAAATAGCAGGTCCCGGGCTTCTTGCTGTCCTGTCGGTGTGCCTGTTGAAGACGGGGAAATTTCCAGGACCAGTGTCTGCCCCCGGCGGCTGAGCTGAATAGTCAGCTTGTCTGCCAGTGCGTAAGCGACGCGTTGAACGACGGGAAGCGAGTAAACGCTTTCGTCCAGATCAAGGGACAAACACCAAGTCATTGGGATTCCATTCCAAGTAAGCAAAAAGCCGAACTGCCCGAATATTGCCTTAGTCTGAAGGCAAAATGCCATTGTCTATATAAGGTTATTTCCTCGGGGTAGATAAGACTTTCGACTAAGACAGGAAACCTCCTTTCAGGCCTGAAGGCGTGTGTCTCCCTCTCGATATCATTGCGAGAATGCTTCGATCTCGCAGATTCTCCTCACCGTCCTCAGCCGGGGAAAGAGGCCAGGAGATGCCAAGTGGAAGAGGCTCGCGAGTTTCTTCTGCGAGCGGGGATAAAAGCATGAACAGCATGAGTTACAAGGGCTACACGGCCCGCATCGGGTTCGATGACCGCGATGACCTTTTCGTGGGGCGGTTGTTGGGCATCCGTGACATCGTCAGCTTCCATGCCGACTCCGTGGCGCAACTGCGTGCCGAGTTTCAGTTGGCAGTGGATGACTATCTCTCGGACTGCGCCGAACGAGGTGTCAGCCCGGAGAAGCCTGCTTCCGGCAAGATGATGTTGCGCATCCGCCCGGAGGTGCATGCCGCAGCGACCATCGCCGCCCAGGTGGCTGGCAAGAGCCTGAATCAATGGGCCGATGAGGTCTTCGAACAGGCCGCCCTCGCCAAGTAGCGATGGGGTGGTAAATGAACAGAGCCCGCTGATGCGGGCTCTGTCGTTTCTGGCCGCTGGGATTTACCAGCGATAGGCAACGCCGGCCGTGACCTGGCGTTCGGCGCCGTAGAAGGCGGCGTAGGTGTAGTTGAGGTAGTCCTCGTCGGTGAGGTTGGTGACGTTTAGGGTGAGGTCCCAGGGGCCCATGGCGTAGCCGAGCATGGCGTCCACCAGGGTGTAGGAGGGAGCGACGAGGGCGGTGTTGAACAGGCCCGGCACTTCGTCGACGTAGCGTACGCCGGCTCCGGCGCGCAGTTCGCCCGGGCCGACCTGGCCGAAGCGGTAGTCGCCCCAGACGGAGAGCATGTTGCGGGGCATGCCGCCGCTCTTCTGGCCGGGCGCGCTGCTGGTGGTCTGCTGGGTCACTTCGGCCTTGGTGTAGGCGTAGGAGGCGGTGACGCTGGCGTTGCTGCCGATATCGGCCTTGGCCTCCAGCTCCAGGCCACGGGAGCGTACCTCGCCGGTCTGCACCTGGAAGTTGGTGTCTACCGGGTCGGTTGTCAGCACGTTGCTGCGGGTCAGCTGGTAGAGCGCGGCGGAGTACAGGGCGTTGCTGCCGGGCGGCTGGTAGCGGATACCAAGTTCGTATTGCTCGCCTTCGGTGGGGTCGAAGTCCTGGCCGGTACGGCTACGCCCCGCCTGGGGCTCGAAGGATTCGCTGTAGCTGACGAAGGGCGCCAGGCCGTTGTCGGCGAGGTAGACCAGGCCCACGCGCTTGGTGAAGGCATCGCTGTCCTGGCGCGAGCTGTAGTCGTTGTACAGCGCGTCCTCCTTTTGCTTGGCCCAGTCCTGGCGGCCGCCGAGCAACAGCACCCACTTTTCGTCGAACTTGATCTGGTCCTGCAGGTAGAGGCCGCTCTGGCGGGTGCGGTTCCTGGAGCTGTACGGCGCTGGGCCGAGGGGGGTGAAGGTACCGCCGTAGACCGGGTTGAAGACATTCAGCGGGGTCAGGTCGTAGTCGTAGCGGTCGGTCTGCAGGTGGCGATCGCCGTAGTCGACGCCGGCCAGAACCGTCTGCTCGACGCGCTGGTGGTGGAAGCGCGCTTCCAGCTGGGTGTCGACGACGAAGTTGCGCGAGTCGTCGACGCGGTCCTGGGCGCCGCGTGCGACGGTGGTCATCTGCGGGTCGATGAAGCTGTCGAGCCACACCGACGGCATGTCGTTCTCGGATTCGAAGTAGCGCAGGTTCTGGCGCACCTTGAGGTCGTCGTTGAAGGCGTGCTCGAAGCGGTAGCCGATGTCCCAGGCGGTGATCACCGATTTGTCGTAGCCCGGCTCGCCGGTGAAAGTGTGGCGGGAGATATGGCCGTTGGGGTTGGGCAGCACGGTGCCTTCAGCGGGCAGGCCGTAGACGTAGGCGGTGCGGCTTTTCTGGTAGGTGGCCAGCAGGGTCAGGCTGGTGGCCTCATCCGGTTGCCAGGTGAGGGACGGGGCGATGTAGGTGCGGTCGTCCGGCACGTGGTCGGTGGTGGTGTCGCTTTTGCGCTGCAGGGCGGTGAAGCGGTAGCTGAGGGTATCGGTGAGGGCGCCGCCGTGGTCGGTGGCCAGTTGGTGGCGGTCGTTGCTGCCGGTTTCGGCCTTGATCTCGTGGAGTTCCTCGCGGGTCGGCAGCTTGCTCACCACATTGATGATGCCGCCCGGCGCGGCCTGGCCGAACAGCACCGAGGAGGCGCCGCGCAGCACTTCCACACGCTCCATGCCGTAGGGCTCCTGGGTGCCGTCGTAGATGTTGCTCATGTAGCGCATGCCGTCGCGGAAGGTGCTGCCGCTGATCTGGAAGCCGCGCAGGACGAAGGTGTCGGTGAGGCGGTCGTCGGCTTCGGTGGCGATCACACCGGCGGTGTAGCCGAGGACGTCGCGCAAGCTCTGGGCGTGGATGTCGGTGATCTGGTCGCGGGTCACCACCGAGATGGATTGCGGTGTCTCGATGATCGGCGTGTCGGTCTTGGTGGCGGTGCCGGCGGCCGTGGCCACATAGCCGCTCACCGGGCCCCAGGCGGACTGCTGGCCGGCGGCGTTGATGTCGATCTGCGAGAGGTCGAGGGTGCCGTCGCCGCTGGGGCGCTCCAGGGTGATGCTGCCGGCGCCGTGGCGGAAGCTCAGCCCGCTGCCCTGGAGAAGCAGGCCCATGGCCTGGTCGGCGGTGTAGCGGCCGCGCACCGCGGGAGCCTGGCCGGCGAGTTGTTCCTCGGTGGTGCGCAGCACGGCGATGCCGGTGGTGGCGGTGAATTCACCGAGGGCGTCGAGCAGCGGTTGGCTAGGGATATCGAACTGGAACTGCGGCTGGCGCTGCTCGCTGGCGGCCTCGCTGCTGTGGGCCTGCATGGGCGCGGCGAGGGTGGCGAGCAGGGCGCTGGCGAGCAGGGTCCGGGCCAGGCGGTGGCGGTTGGTCATGCGGTGGTTCTCCCCCGGTAAATGGCAAATGCGAATGATTCACTGCCGATACAACGGGCGAGACCGGGAAACCCCTCAAGAAATTTTCAGATTTTTTGCATCAGCGATGCAGGACCACCGCCAAGCCCGGGATGCGCGTGGTTTTCAGGCCCAGTTCGATGCTCAGGGCGCTGAGCACCGCTTGCGGGTCGCTGGTGCGGAAGGTGCCGGAGATGCGCTGGTTGCGCAGGGTTTCGTCCAGCAGCACGACGGGCGGGTGGCCGAGGTGGCGGAGGCTGTCGAGCACCTCGCCGAGGCTGGCGCGATCGAAGATCAGCAGCCCGCGCTGCCAGGCCAGGGCGCGGTCGCTGTTGACCGTTTCCGGGCCGTGCAGGCCGCTGCCGTCGAGGCTGGCCTGCTGGTTGGGGATCAGGGTGACGAGCGAGTCGGCGGCGTTGCCCCGGACCTCCACCCGCCCGCGGCTGACCGTGACCCGCTCGGCCTGGCCGGTGGCGTCGACGGCGAAGGCGGTGCCGAGCACACGGGTGCGCAGCCCCGGGCTTTCCACCACGAAGGGGCGGTTGGCGTCGTGGCTGACGTCGAACCAGGCGCGGCCGCGCAGCAGGGTGACGCGGCGCTCGCTGTCGCTGAAGTGCAGGTCCAGGGCGCTGTCGGCATCCAGCAGCACGTGGCTGCCATCGGCCAGGGTCACTTGCAGCTGGGTGCCGGGGGCGCTGGCATGGTCGGCCGCGTAGCGTTGCAGCATGCCGGGGTCGCGCCAGAACAGCGTGCCCACCGCGAGGCCGAGCACGCAGGCGGCGGCCAGTGCCGGCCAGCGCTGGCGCTGCACCGGGCGGCGCCGGTGCCAGCCATCGCCGGCGAGTTGCCGGGCGGGTTCGCCGAGTTTCTGCCAGAGCTGCTCCACCGCCTGGAAGGCTTCGGCGTTGGCCGGGTCGCTGTCCAGCCAGCGGCGGAGGTCCATGCGTTCGCTCGCCGGCAACTGCGGATTCTGCAGGCGCACGTACCAGCGGGTCGCCGTGTCCTGGCGATCCTGCCGTGCTTGCTGTTCGGGCGAGGTCTTCACTCTGCTTGCGTTCCACGAATCGAGGGGGCTGCCAGTACAACGTGCGACACCGGGTCAGCCCTCAGTGCGCTGGCAATGTTGGAGGACGCGGATGATGTCCTTCTCCACCGTGCTCAGGGAAACCCCGAGCCGCTCGGCGATGCTCGCATAGGAGAGGCCATCGAGGCGACTGAGAAGAAAGACCTGCTGGCAACGGCGGGGCAGGCCCTGCAATCGGCGCAGCAGGTGTTCGAGTTCCTGGTGCGCTTCGGCCTGTTGCTGCAGGTCGAGGCCGTCGCCTTCGTCTTCCGCCTGTTCGCGGGCGTGGCGGCTGCGCACCTGGCGCGCCCGCAGGTGGTCGAGGGCGAGGTTCTGCGCGGTGCGGAACAGCAGGCTGCGGTCGCCATCGCCCAGCTCTCGGTCCCAGAGCCGCAGGAAGGTGTCCTGGGCCAGGTCCTCCGCCGTGCTGCGGTCACCGACGATGCGCCGGATCAGTTGCAGCAGCCGGTTCTGTTCGCGCAGGTAGAGGGCCAGGAAGGGCGACGGCTTGCTCATGGGTGGGCAGGCGGCGACTCGTTGAAAGGGATTGCGAGATTAATGCGTATGCAATCACTTCTCAATTACATCTTTATGCGCCGCTCTGCCTCGCGCGTTCAGCCGGTGGCGAGACCCTCGGGCTGCACCGGCAGGCTCAGGCGGAAGCAGATGGGTGCGTCCTTGCCGGTGCTTTCCAGCTCGATCTCGCCGCCGTGCAGGGTGGCGATGCGCTTGACCAGGTAGAGGCCGAGGCCGGCACCGGGGGATTGCTGGGCCTGGCTGCCACGGAAGTACTTCTGGAACAGCAGCGGCGCCTGTTCTCGGGGGATTTCCGGGCCTTCGTTGACCACGCGGATGTCGAGCATGCCGTCCGCCGCGCGCTCGCGCACATCGAGGCGGATGACGCTGTCCGCCGGGGCGTGGCGGTCGGCGTTGGCGATCAGGTTGCGCAGGGCGATGCGGGTCAGGCTGGTGTCGCAGCTCAGGGTCTGGCGCTGGCTGTGGTACTCGATGCGGGTGCGCCCGGGTGGCACGTCGCTGGTGCTGCGGGCCAGCAGCTCCGGCAGGTTCTGCTCGGTGTGGCGCAGCTCGGTGCTGGTCTCGGCCATGCGGTCGTGGTTGAGGTAGTTGTCCACCAGGGTCAGCAGGCGCGTGGTGGATTCACGGATGTTCTGGCAGCGCTGCTCGTTGCGCTCCGGGGCGCTGTCCAGGTGGCGGGATATCTGCTGGGCCGAGGTGGCGATGATCGCCAGCGGCGTACGGAACTCGTGGGAGACCATGGCCACGAAGTCGCGCTGCTCCTCGCGGATGCGCTGCTCCTGGCGCAGCAGTTCGCGCAACTCGCCTTCCAGCTCGGTACGGCGGCGGATCTCGTCGCGCAGCTCCAGGGTTCGCGAATCGATCTGCCGTTCGAGGCGGGCGTTCTGGTCCTGCAGCACGTCCTTGAGCTCGCGCTCGGCGCGGCTCTTGTCGTCCTTCAGCTTCCGGTAGTGATTGATGATGCGCATGCTCATCAGCAGCATGTGCAGCAGGGTGCCGAGGGCGGCGGCATTGTCGGTGACGAAGGAGGTGGGGACGATGCCGAGGTTGCGCAGGAAGCTGACGATCACCCCGGCGTAGTAGATGCCGAAAACCAGCAGGAACACCCGTGCCGTGGCGTGCCCCTTGAACAGCAGGCGCACCGCCATGCCGATCAGCAGCGGGATGGTCAGCAGCGAGGCGATCTGCACCAGCGGCGCGCCGGTCTGGTAGTGCCCGGCCAGCACCGCCGTGGCGGAGACCAGGCCGATGGTCACGCAGAGCCCGGTGAGCAGGCGGCGGAAGCGCACCATGTCGGTGGCCTGCAATTGGCGCTGGGCGAAGATGAAGCCGATCGGCAGGCTGGCCGCCAGGCCGCAGCCCAGCAAGCGGTCGCTGATGCTCCCGGGGATGCCGAAGATCTGTTGCGGCAGGCCGTAGCTGAGGCTCTCGATGGAGATGCAGCAGCTCACGTAGATCAGGTACCAGCCGCTTTCCGGCGCGCGGGTCATGCGCCAGAACACGCTGTGGAAGACGATCAGCGCCAGGTAGATGCCGAAATACAAACCCGAGCCCAGGTACTCCACGCGGGTGCGGTCGCCGAATTCGGCGGCGGGCATCAGCCGCACGCTCACCGACATGGCGTTGCGTGCCTCCAGACGCAGCAGCAGCCAGCGCGGTTGCTCGGGTTGCAGGGTGAGGGCGAAGGAGGGCGTGCGGTAGTCCACTTCCCAGGTCTTGCGGTTGATGGATTCGCCGCTGCGCAGTTCCCGTGGCGCGCCGTCGGTTTCGTAGTCATAGAGGGTGGCGCTGTCGATCAGTGCGTTGTTCAGCGTCAGCATCCAGCGTTCGGGAGAATCCGGCCCGGCCTGCACCTGCAGGCGCAGCCAGATCACGCTGCGGGTGAAGCCGGCGTTGAGCGAGCCGGGCAGTGCCTTCCAGTCGCTCGATTGCATGGCGCCGGCGGCGTCGAGGCGGCCATCCGGGTCGTCCAGGCGCTCCAGGTGCCCTTTGGTGCCCTTGCCGCGCTCGCCGAGGTGCAGGGTGTCGGCGCCTGCCTGCCAGGAGAACAGCAGGCACAGGCAGAACAGCAGGAAAGCAAGGGGACGGGTCATCGCTCGGCGCCACGGGTGTTTGCGGAAGCGGAGGATTCTACCTGCCCGGCTCCGCGATTCGATGCGTTGCTCAGATTTGCTCGGTTTGCGCAGGGCCTTCCTGGGGTAGGGTGCCGCCGTGTTCCGGGCTGGCGGCCGCCGGAATACCGTTCGTCAGCACAGGGCCGCCAGGGTGGGATCGCAGTGAAAGAACGCAGCCAGGCAACATCACCGGCCACCGTCCTGCGCCGGGTGGGAGGAGGCGCCACGCCGCTCGCGCACATGCGCCTGCTGGTGGTGGAAGCCGCACCGGATAGCCAGCCGGACCTGTGCCTGCGCCTGCTGGGCAAGGTCGGCTTCGTCACCATGAGCACCGTCGACACCCTGCTGGAGGCGGAGGTCGCCCTGTTCGGCCCGCACGTCGTGCTGCTGGAACTGGCCGGGGAGGGCAAGGCCGGGCTCGAACTGGCGGCGCGCATCCGCACCCTGTGGCCGGGCATCGGGCTGGTCCTGCTGACCGAGCCGGGCCGTCTCGACCAGCGCCTGGCGGGTTACGCACTGGGGGCCGACCACTGCCTGGGCCGCGTCGTGGCGGAAGACGAACTGCTGTCGGCCATGGAGGCGCTGATGCGTCGCCTCGGCATGCAGGCCGCACCGCTGGGCGACTGCTGGGTGATCGACGCGAAACGGCAGGTGCTCAGCGCACCGGATGGCCAGCAACTGGAGCTCAGCCGCAAGGAATGCCGGATCCTGGGGCTGCTGCGTGAGGCGCCGGAACAGACCGCCAACCGCCGCGTGCTGGCCGAAGGGCTGGGCGAGGACTACCTGACCTACGACGAGCGCCGCCTGGAGGCCATCGTCAGCCGCTTGCGGCGCAAGATCGCTGGGCTCGACGGGGCACCAACGCCCATCCGCTCGCTGCGCAACCAGGGGTATGCGTTCATCGGGCGCCTGCTCTGCGCGGGCTGATGCCGGGCCGCTCAGGCGACGATGCGCACCTTCTCGTAGAAGCAGTAGCCGGTGTTGCGCAGGGTCTTGAGCGGCAGTTCCAGGCCGGCGGCCTGTTCCACGTTACGACGCAAGCGGCGGATCTGCGTGTCCAGCCGGCGCTGGTCGTAGGTCATGTAGTCCTCGTCGAGGGCGCGGACGATCTCGCGGCGCGAGACGATGTCGCCGGCGCGCTGCATCAGGCAGTGCAGCACCAGCATGTCCTGGTGGGACAGGCGCAGGTGCTGCTGGTTGGGCGTCTTCAACTGGCGCGAGGCCAGTTCGAGCTCCCAGCGGGTGCCGCCGCGCTGCAGGCCGAGGCGCCGGCGCAGGGCTTCGAGCACTGCTGCCAGTTCCTCCAGGTCGCAGCCCTTGGCCAGGTAGTGGTCGGCGCCCACGCGGAAGCCGGCGACCCGGTGATCCGTGGAGCCGCGCGCGGTGAAGGCGACGATGCCGAGGGTGCTGCCGTGCTCGCGCAACTGGTGGATCAGGTCGAGGCCGTCGCCGTCGGGCAGGCCCAGGTCGATGATCGCGATGCGGTGGCGCTGCTCGTCGAAGGTGTCGGCGAAGCTCGCCAGGCTGTCCGCCAGGGTGACCCGGTAGCCGGATTCGCCGAGGAACTCACTCAGTTCCTCGGCGAGGATGGGTTCATCTTCGAGCAGAATCAGATCAATCATTCACGGGGTTCGATACGGCATCTTCCGTGGTGCGAATTCCGCTTTACCTACATCCATTCGGTAAAGCGCTGACCGGTTAATGGCAGCATTTCTTGCAGATTATAGAACCTTGGCGGGGATGGAAACGCACGGTTTTTTGCCGCTTCGCTTGCCCGAACGCAACGGCGGGGCTGGCTGGAACCAGCGTGCCAGAGCGGCGCAGGCCATGCGTCAATCGGTCGAGAAGGGTGGAATGTCAGCATTTGTCAGTTTCACGAGATGGCAGAAAGCTAGTATCGCGCCGTTCCGGTGCCGTGCCCCGGATCATCTCGATGACCTGATCGGTGAGCCGCCCATGCTTTCAACAATGAAACCCGTCTTCCACGCGCGGCGAGAGCTGCTCGCCACCTGCCTGCTGCTGTGCACGGCGAATGCTTCGGCCGAGCAGGGTTTCGCCGACAAGCTCGAACGGGTTCTGCGCGAGCACCAGTTGGTGCGCATGGTCGACGCCGACGTGGAGACCGCCCGCGAGCAGGTCGCTGTCGAGAAGACCGCCTATTTCCCCAAGCTCACCGTCAACGGCAGTGCCGGCAAGCAGCACATCGACCGTGAAAACGGCGGGAATGCCAGCTACGACCCATCCGAGGCCAGCGTGGGCATCAACCAGCTGATCACCGACTTCGGCGCCACCTCGTCCCGCGTGCAGGCCGCCAAGGTGGTGCTGATCAAGGAAGAGGCCGAGCGCGAGCTGCAGGTGCAGAACCTGACCCTGGCCGCCATCGAGGCGCAGCTGCAGGTGATCCAGGCCCAGCGCACCCAGGCCTACGCCCGCCAGTCGGAACAGAACATCAAGCAGCAGACCTCCCTGGAGAACGCGCGCATGGAGGCCGGCCGCGGCTACGCCACCGACGTGCTGCAGGCCAAGTCGCAGCTGGCCGGTGCCGAGGCGCGTCGCGTGATGGCCGACAGCCGCATGCGCGAAGCCCTGAACCGCTACCGGGTGATCTTCGGCGAAACCACCATCGCCGCCGATGGCCTGGAGGCCCTGGCCGTTCCCGGTGCCAGCCTGCCGGCGTCCGAGGTGGACATCATCGAGAGCGTGCGCCAGCAGAACCCCGACGTGCTGGCCGCCATCAAGCGCGCCGAGGTGACCCTCGCCGAGCGCGATGCCGCCCGCAGCAAGGAGCTGATGCCGCGCCTGTCGTTCCGCCTGAGCCAGGCCCACTTCGACGATTACGACGGCTCCCCGGGCCGCCGCGACGACACCAAGGCCATGGTCAACTTCGACTGGCAGTTCGACCTCGGCATGCGCGCCGACCACGTCACCCGCGCCGCCGACCAGGCCGTGCTGAGTGCCGAGGAGAAGGCCGACTACGTGCGCATCCAGGCCATCGAGGAAGCGCGCAACGCCTGGGATTCCTGGCAGACCTCCCGCGAGCGCTCCGAGCACCTGCGCAACCAGGTGAACATCGCCGAGAGCTTCCTCGACCTGGCGCGCAAGGAGCGCGAGATGGGCCGCCGTTCGCTGCTGGACATCCTCAACGGCGAGGTCGGCCTGATCAACGCCCAGAGCGACGCTACCGCCGCCGGTATCGACGAGATCATCGCCGCCTACCGCCTGCTGCGCGCCACCGGCCGCCTCAGCCCCGAGCTGTTCCGCCAGCCGGGCATCGTCGTGCCGGCCGATAAGGCGCTGCCCCTGGCCGCCCTCGATGCCGGCCAGGGCAAAGCCCGCTGAGGCCCGCCGCGATACCGATCCGTCCAGCGCACGCACCTGTTCCGGGTGCGTGCGCGTTTTCCCAGTACAGGCTGTAAACAGCATCCGCAGGAGTAGCCGAGATGGCTGAATTGACGAGCGCGCAGATCGAAACCCTGGTACGTGCCGTTCAGGTGGTGACGGACTTCCTGACCGGCCATGCGCCCGCCGAGGTCACCTCGCTGGAGCAGGCCCTGCAGACCATGCACGACATGCTCCTGGCCGCCGGCATCCCGCTGCAGATGGCCGCGGCCCTGCGCCAGGCCATGGCGGCCCAGGCCAACGCCGCCGTCGCCGGCAACGGCGCGGTGGACGCCAGCGCCTGGGTCAAGGGCTGGCTCGCGGATGCCCAGTTCCCGGCTCAACCGGACGCTGCGGCCGAGCGCCACGATGGCGTCCAGGCCCTGGAGGCGACTCAGTTGCCCGGCCAGCCGGACGGCTCGACCATTCCCGGCCCCGCGCCCTTCGACAGCACCTACCGCCCCGAGATCACCGGCCTGTTCGGCCAGGATATCGGCCTCGACCAGCAGGCCGTGACCTTCCGCCCCGAGCAGGCTGCGCTCACCGGTGACGCCACCGGCAGCGGCATGCTGCCGCCCGGCGTACCGCCGGAACTGGCCATGCTCAACCTCGACGGCATGGGCCCGGGCCTGCTCGGCGGCGTCAGCTCCGGCATCGGCACCGGTGCGGCCAGCCAGGGCACCTCCGGCGTCGCCGGTGGCGGCCTTGGCGTGTTCCCCAACCTGCGCGGCGACACCGGCATCGGCAGCAGCCTGTCCGCCGGCACCAACAGCGAAGTGCAGGGAGGCTTCGAGCCGACTCCCGCGCCCACCCTGCGTGGCGAAACCAGCGAGCCGGTCTCGGTGCTCAGCGTCGCCGGTGCCCCCGAGGTGCTGGAAAGCGACGACGGCGACACCCTGGTGCTGGTCTTCACCGTCAGCCGCAGCGGCGGCACCGGCGCCAGCCAGGTGCAGTGGAACCTCGATGGCCTGGACCCGGCCCTGTTCGGTGGCAACCTGCCCGGCGGCCTGCTGTCCTTCGCCGAAGGGCAGATGACCCAGGAGATCCGCATCGAGGTGCCCGGTGACTACTTCGCCCAGGGCGACCGCACCGCCACCGTCACCCTCAGCGGCCCCAGCGCCGGCAGCCAGCTCGGCGGCCAGGCCAGCGCCAGCACCCAGATTCTCGACAACGAAGCCACCGTCAGCGTCGTCGCCACCCGCCTGCAGGTGCTCGAAGGCGACGAGGGCGACCAGCAGCTGCAGACCTTCGTCGTCACCCGTGACAACGGCCGTGCCGCCGCCACCGTCGACTGGAGCGCCAGCGGCCTGGACGCGGCCGACATCGGCGGCCCGCTGCCCTTCGGCACCCTGACCTTCGGCGTCGGCGAGGTGAGCAAGACCATCACCATCCCGCTGCTGGGCGACCGCGTGGTGGAACCCAGCGAAGTGCTCACGGTGACCCTGGGCAACCCCAGCGCCAACCTCACCCTGGGCACCGCCAGCGCCAGCACCACCGTGGTCAACGACGACGGCCTGGTGTCCATCCGCGCCAACCAGGCGCAGGTCACCGAGGGCGATAGCGGCACCACCACCACCGTCAGCTTCACCGTCACCCGTACCGACGCCCAGAGCAGCGGTTCGGTGCGCTGGTCGGTCAGCGGCGTCGACGCCGACGACCTGGTCGAAGGCATCAGCGGCGGCACCCTGGAGTTCGCCGCCGGCGAGACCAGCCGCGAGATCGTCCTCACCGTTCGCGGCGACCGTGACGTCGAGGACGACGAGACCCTCACCGTCAGCCTGCAGAGCGACCAGAGCAACCTGCGGGTTTCCGGCGGCAGCGCCAGCACCCAGATCGTCAACGACGACACCGGCGTCAGCCTGCGCGGCGTGACCATGGATGTGGTCGAGGGTGGCCAGGGCCAGCAGACCGCGATCACCTTCCTGGTGACCCGCTCCGAGCTGCTGGGCCAGGACCTCACCATCGACTGGCGCTTCGTACGGGTCGGCGCCCACGCTGCCGACGCCAACGACTTCATCGCCGGGCAGAACCAACTGGGCATGGCCGATGGCATGCCCAGCGGCAGCGTCACCTTCGCCGCCAACGAGACCCAGAAGCTGGTCACCGTCTGGGTCAAGGGCGACAACCTGGCGGAAACCGACGAGACCTTCGGCATCGTGCTGCACAACCCGCCGGCCGGCGTGCAGGTCATCAACGGCGAGGCCTACGGCACCATCCGCACCGACGAATCCACCTACAGCATCGAGGCGCTGACCGCGTCCACCACCGAGGGCAACGGCACCGGTGGCGTGCAGGCCTTCGTCATCACCCGCACCGGCAACACCAGCGGTGCCGGGCAGATCGGCTACCAGATCGCCGGCTACGGCGAGCTGCCGGCCGACGTCAACGACTTCGCCGCCGACCAGCCCATGAGCGGTGTGGTGCAGTTCGCCGCCGGCGAGAGCAGCAAGGTCATCTATGTGCGCCTCAACGGTGACAGCCTGATCGAGGGCACCGAGAGCTACACCGTGGCCCTGCAGGCCCAGGACGCCAACAGCCAGATCGACGTCGGCGCGGCCCTGGCCAGCATCGACCCGGACGACCAGGCGGTGTCCATCACCGCGCGTACCGCCAACGTCCGCGAAGGCACCAGCGCTGCGCCGGTGCTGGAATTCGTGGTCACCCGCAGCGGCGAGCTGTCGCTGCCGGGCACCGTGCAGTGGCACGTGCAGGGCTACGGCAACAACCCGGTGAACGCGGCCGACTTCGGCGGCACCCTGCCGTCCGGCACCATCGAATTCGCCGCCGGCCAGAGCAGTGCGGTGATCCGCTTCAGCCCCAGCCCGGACAGCCAGTACGAGCCCACCGAGGGCCTGCAGGTGGTGATCGCCACCAGCACCCCGGGCATGACCGTGATCCAGGACCGCGCCACCGGCAGCCTGATCAACGACGACGCGCGCCTGACTCTCGACGGCAGCGGCCTGACCGCCGCCGAAGGCAACAGCGACACCCCGCGCCAGCTCAACTTCACCGTGCAGCGCCAGGGCGACCTGACCCAGAGCGTCAGCGTCGACTGGCGCGTGGTGTTCGGCAACGACTCCGACTCCGCCAGCATCGCCGACTTCCTCTCCGGCACCGCCTTCAGCGGCACCCTGGAGTTCGGCCGTGGTGTGCAGAGCCTGGTGGTGACCCTGCCGTTGTCCCCGGACAACCAGCTGGAAGCCAACGAGACCTTCCAGGTGCTGCTGAGCAACCCCAGCGCCGGCGCCGAGATCTCCGTCGGCCAGGCCACCGGGGTGATCCGCAACGACGACGTGGTGTTCAACCTGCTGTCCCAGGCCGACCGCTTCGAAGGCAGCGGCGGCACCCATGAGCTGCGCTACGTGGTCGAGCGCAGCGGCGACCTCGCCGGCAGCGACACCATCACCTGGAGCCTTGCCCCCGGCGCCCTCAACGGCGTGGACGGCAGCGACTTCGTCGGCGGCGTGCTGCCCAGCGGCACCCTGGTCTTCGCCGCGGGCGTCGATCGCATGGAGATCGTCCTGCACATCGCCACCGACTCCCAGCTCGAAGGCGACGAGAGCTTCGTCCTCAGCCTCGGCACGCCGAACCCCGGCGCCACGGTGGCCAACGGCAGCATCAACGGCCAACTGCTCAACGATGACCAGCAGTTCGCCATCCAGGCCCAGGCCAGCAGCGTCAGCGAAGGCGGCGACGGCCAGGTGGCCGCGCTGAGCTTCGTGGTCAGCCGCAGCGGCTACCTCGGTGGCACCGGCAGCGTGGCCTGGCGTGTGGTGGGCGAGGGTGGCAACCCGGTGGACGGTGCCGACTTCGTCGGTGGCGTGCTGCCTGGCGGCATCCTCAACTTCGCCAACGGCGACACCAGCAAGACCATCACCCTGCAGGTGGCCGGCGACTACCGCCTGGAGGCCAGCGAAGGCCTGCGCGTGGAGCTTTACGACCCCTCCACCGGCTCCAGCCTGGGCACCGCCTCGGCATCGGCCACTGTCACCAACGACGACACCGGTCTGGCCATCGCCACCACCCGCAGCGGTCTGGTGGAAGGCGACAATGGCACTGTCATCCATGAATTCACCGTGACCCGTTCCGGCGTCACCAGCGGCACCACCACCGTGGACTGGAGCCTCTCCGGCCAGGTGGATGCGGCCGACTTCGCCGGCGGCGTGCTGCCGGCCGGCACCCTGACCTTCGCCCCGGGCGAGACCAGCAAGGTGATCCAGGTCGCCGTGCGCGGCGACCGTGACGTCGAGGGCGACGAGGCCTTCACCGTCACCCTGGGCAATGCCAGCGGCCACGCCGAGATCCTCACCGGCCAGGCCCAGGGCAGCATCGTTTCCGACGACGTCGGCATCAGCATCCAGGCGCAGCAGGCCGCGGTGGCCGAAGGCGCCACGGGCGAGACCCAGGTGCTGCGCTTCACCGTCACCCGCAGCGGCGACCTGTCCGGCCCGGTCAGCGTGACCTGGACCGCCAGCGGCCTGCAGGCCGACGACTTCGCCGCCGGTACCGCCCTCAACGGCCTGGTGCAGTTCGCCGCCGGCGAGACCTCCAAGGTGATCGAGCTGACCCTGGCCGGCGACGCCGTGCTGGAAAGCGACGAGACCCTCACCCTGATCCTGGGCAACCCGGCGGAGAACCCCGCCCACGACCAGACCCAGCTGCTCACCGGCAGCGCCAGCACCCTGGTGCGCAATGACGACGTCGGCCTGTCCATCGTCGCCGACCAGGCCAGCGCCAGCGAAGGCGACGCCGGCCAGGAGCGCAGCTTCACCTTCACCGTGACCCGCGCCGGCGACCTGCGCGCCACCAGCGTCGACTGGAAGGTGGCGGTGGGGCAGGGCGTCGACGCCGCCAGCCTCGCCGACTTCATCAGCGGCCAGGACGCCCTGGGCGCAAACGGCGGCCTGCCGTCCGGCACCCTGCAGTTCGCCGAGGGCCAGACCAGCGCCCAGGTCACCGTGCGCGTGTCCGGCGACGGCCACATCGAACTGGACGAGACCTTCGGCGTCAGCCTGGAGGCCCGCGACGGCAACACCGAACTGACCGTCGGCAGCGCCGACAGCCGCATCGACAACGACGACCTGGGCTTCTCCATCAGCCCGCTCGCCGCCGACAAGGCCGAAGGCCACAGCGGCACCACCGCCTTCACCTTCACCGTGACCCGCGCCGGCGACCTGGGCTCGGCCGCGCTGGTGGACTGGTCCCTGGCCGGCATCGCCAATGCCGCCGACTTCGACGCCAGCACCGGCACCCTGAGCTTCGCCGCCGGCGAGGCCAGCAAGACCCTGACCATCCTGGTCAAGGGCGACCTGCAGGTGGAGGCCGACGAGACCTTCAGCGTCAACCTGGGCAACGCCCGCCTGGGCGACGGCACCCCGCAGAACGTGGTGGACGGCAGCGCCGAAGGCGTGATCCGCAACGACGACCAGGGCTTCGCCGTGGTCGCCGAGCGTGCCTCCGTCAGCGAGGGCACCGGCGGCAGCCAGACCGTGATCTACCGCATCGTGCGCAGCGGCGAGCTGTCCGGCAGCGCCACGGTCGACTACGCCGTCAGCGGCGCCAATGGCGGCGACGCCAGCGACACCCTGGGCGGCCTGCCCAGCGGCACCCTGACCTTTGCCCCGGGCCAGTCCGAGCTCACCGTCAGCTTCGAGCTGGTCGGCGACAGCCGCGTGGAGGGCAGCGAGGCCTTCACCCTGACCCTGAGCAACCCCAGCGCGGGCCTGGTGACCGGCGCCACCGCCACCACCACCGTGCAGGACGACGACACCAACTTCAGCATCAGCGCCCCGGCGGCCCAGGCCGAGGGCACCCAGGGTGCCTTCACCGACATCACCTTCACCGTCACCCGCAGCGGCCTGAGCACGGCCGCCGGCACCGTGCAGTGGCGCCTGAAGAGCGCCACCGGCCTGGACACCAGCGACTTCGCCAGTGGCCAGGACGGCAACGGCAACAACGGCGGCCTGCCCAGCGGCACCGTGAGCTTCACCGCCAACGGCAGCGACACCCAGACCATCACCATCCGCGTACGCGGCGACAACCTGGTGGAGGCCGACGAGCTGCTGCAGGTGGAACTGTTCAACCCGCAGGGCGGCACCGTCGAAGCGGGGCAGGGCAGCGCCAGCACGCGCATCCTCAACGACGACGCCAGCTTCGCCATCGTCGCCGACGCCGCGAGCCTGGCCGAAGGCAACAGCGGCGAGCGCCTGGTGAGCTTCACCGTGACCCGCAGCGGCTCCCTCGCCGGCAGCCGCGACCTGACCTGGACCCTGAGCGGTGGCCTCGACGCCGCCGACCTCGGCGCCGGCCAGGGCAGCACCGGCACCGTCAGCTTCACCGATGGCCAGGCCACCGCCACCGTGGTCATCCGCGTCAAGGGCGACTCGGTGTACGAGGGTGACGAAGCGGTCACCGTGACCCTGTCCAACCCGCCGGCCAACAGCGTGATCGGCACCGCCAGCGCCACCACCACCCTGACCAACGACGACGCCACCCTGAGCATCAGCGCGCTGTCGGCGGACAAGGGCGAGGGCAACAGCGACTACGTGGAGTTCACCTTCAGCGTCAGCCGTGGCGGCTACCTGAACCAGGCCAGCAGCGTGCAGTGGCGCGTCGACCCGAGCGTCGCCGGCTCCGTGGACGGCGCCGACTTCTACGGCAGCCAGCCCGGCGGCGTGACCCTGGACGGCAACGGCATCCCCTACGGCACCCTCAACTTCGCCGCCAACGAGAGCAGCAAGACCATCACCGTGCGCATCGCCGCCGACAGCAAGCTGGAGGCCAACGAGGTGCTCAAGCTGGTGCTGGAGAACGCCTCCGCCGGCACCGAGATCACCACCGGCAGCGCCACCGGCACCGTGCGCAACGACGACGCCGAGCTGAACATCACCGCCGGCACCACCAGCCGCAGCGAGGGCGACGGCGCCCACGGCACCGGTGCGCCCTTCACCTACACCGTGACCCGCACCGGCAACCTGGACCAGGCCAGCACGGTGAACTGGAGCGTCCAGCACCTGGACACCAACTCCGCCGACTTCACCAACGGCGCGGCTTACCTGACGCCCTCCGGCACCCTGAGCTTCGCCGCCGGCGAGAGCAGCAAGACCATCACCGTCTACGCCTACGGCGACACCGGCGTGGGCAGCGTCGAGGGCAACGAGCGCTTCAACCTGGTGCTCAGCGGTGCCAGCAGCGGCACCTCCATCGGCGCCAATGGCAGCTACCAGAGCACCATCGCCAACGACGACACCCGGGTCACCGTCGAGTGGGTCCAGGCGCGCCAGGCCGAGAAAGTGGCCGGCGAGAACACCACCTACACCATCACCCTGACCCGCAGCGGCGACCTGGCCAAGACCTCCACCGTCAACTGGAGCACCACCGGCCAGGACATCTGGGAATACGGCAGTGGCCGCTGGGAGTGGTCGGCCGACAGTGCCGACTTCAATGGCGGCACCCTGCCGTCGGGCACCGTGGCCTTCGCCAGTGGCGAGACCAGCAAGACCATCACCCTCACCGTGCGCGGCGACGACACGGTGGAGGACGACCAGTGGTTCAAGGTGCTGTTCAGCAACGGCGGCGGCATCGACGAGCTGGTGGCGCCGCAGACCGGCAGCCAGAACATCTACACCAGCGACACCACGCTGCAGACCAACACCAGCGCCAGCGGCGTGTACCTGTTCGGCGAGATCCAGCGCGACGAGGCGGAGTTCTACATCCAGGACACCCCGACCACCGGCCGCACCCGCGCCGAGGGTGACACCCTGGCCGACGGCGGCAGCGCGGCCGATGGCTACATCGAGCACACCTTCGCCGTGTACCGCACCGTTTCCACCGCCGGCACCGCCTGGGTGGACTGGGCGGTGCAGACCAGCGTCAGCGGCTACACCTCCACCGGCGCCGCCGACTTCTGGAACGACACCGTGCCCTCCGGCCGCGTGGAGTTCGTCGATGGCCAGTCGGTGGCCTACGTCACCATCCGCACCAAGGTGGACGATGCCGGCGAGCAGGACGAGGCCTTCCGCCTCTACCTGACCCAGGCCAGCCCGGGCAGCAGCATCCAGAGCGGCTCCACCGCCAACCCCGGCTACGTCAACAACCACGTGGTGCTGCAGAACGACGACACCCGCTTCGACGCCAGCGTCCAGCACGTCAACGAAGGGCAGGACCTCGTCTACACCATCACCCGCAGCGGCGACCAGCGCGGCTCGGATTCGGTGGACTGGTCCATCCAGCTGGGCGGTTCCGAGAGCAGCAACGAGACCAACAACACCCGCAGCACCTGGTACAAGCTCGACCCCGCCGACCTGGACATGGACTGGATCCTGGCCAACAACCCGGGCCTGTCGTGGAACGCCGGCACCCGCACCCTCAGCGGCAGCTTCACCTACCTGGACGGCGAGCTGAGCAAGACCATCAGCCTGCGCACGATCAACGATGGCCTCGCCGAGACCTGGCGCGAGGAAGCCACCCTGGTGCTGAGCAACCCGCAGAACCTGAGCGGCGACATCGAGACGCCCTCCATCGGTTCCAGCGCCACCGGCCGCGTGTACGACGACGAGCCGGCCGCGCTGCTGGGCGTCAGCGCCGGCGCCACCCAGGTGTTCGAGGGCAGCGCCGCCAGCACCAGCGTGACCTTCACCATCACCCGCACCGTGCAGCCCGGCGGCAGCATCGACTACGCCAGCTCCGTGGCCTGGCAGATCGTCGGCAACAACATCAACTGGGGTGGCGCCAACGGCGGCCAGGTGAGTGGCTACGGTGGCAACACCGTCTGGTCCACCTCGCCCTACTACAACACCACCTACGGCGTGGTCAGCTTCGCCGCCGGCGAGACCAGCAAGCAGGTGACCGTGACCTTCGGTGGCGACACCGTGATCGAGCCGGACACCGGCCTCACCCTGACCCTGCTGGACCCGCTGACCGCCTACAACAACGGCCTGATCAACGGCACCTACCGTGACGAGTACGGCCCCACCAACATCGACCCGGGCCAGGCCAGCGCCAGCACCACCCTGCGCAACGACGACATCCGCCTGTGGGTGGGTGGCTTCGGCAACGCCACCCCGAGCGTCGCCGGCTACGAAGGCCAGCCGCTGAACGTCTCCATTTCGCGTTCCGGCCGTCTGGATAACGACGTGACGCTGAACTACACCCTGGTCAGCGGCACCGCCGGCAGCGCCGACTTCGTCAGCACCAGCGGCAGCTTCACCCTCGTCGGCGGGCAGAGCAGCTACGTCATCTCCCTGGCCAACCTGCTCAAGCTCGACGGCAGCATCGAGAGCACCGAGGGCTTCACCCTGCGCCTCAGCGCGCCGGGCGACACCACCGGCTCCACCGTGCGCTTCGGCAGCGACGCCTCCGTGGCCAGCACCGCCACCAGCATGGATGTCGCCGGTACCCTCTACGATGCCGACACCGCCTACAGCATCACCCCTGTTTCCAGCAGCCTGGCGGAAAGCGGCGCCGGCCAGTCCGCGACCTTCTCGCTGAACGTGGTGCGCAGCGGCTACAGCGGCTCCGGCACGGTGAAGTGGCGCGTGGAAGGCATCGGCGGCAATGCGGCGGATGCCTCCGACTTCACCGGCGGCGTGCTGCCCAGCGGCACCCTGGGCTTCGCCGATGGCGTCACCACCGGCACCATCACCTTCTCCGTGCGCGGCGACGGTACGGTGGAGGCCAACGAGACCTTCCGCGTGGTGTTCTACGAGGAGACCCTCAACGGCCCGGGCGTGACCCGCAGCCTGTCGCAGAACAGCTCGACCCTGACCATCACCAACGACGACACCGGCATCAGCATCGCCGACGCCTCGATTACCGAGAGCGACGCCAACCAGGTGCTGACCTTCACCGTCACCCGCTCCGGCGTGACCACCGGCGCCTCGTCCATGAGCTGGTCGCTGCTGCACGACACCACCAGCGCCGCCGACTTCAGCGGCGCCACCAGCGGCAGCCTGAGCTTCGCCGCCGGCGAGACCAGCAAGACCATCAGCGTGACCGTGGTCGGCGACGTCACGCCCGAGCAGGTGGAGCAGTTCCGCATCGTCCTCGGCGGCTTCAGCGGCGACATCAGCGACCCGATCCGCACCACCGCCACCGGCACCATCCGCAACGACGACGCGACCTTCTCCATCGCGCCGCTGCAGGGGGCCACCAGTGAGGGCCAGGCGCAGACCTTCGTCATCACCCGCAGCCACAGCACCGAGCAGAACCAGGCCATCGGCTGGCAGATCCTGCTCAACGGCACCGCAGATGCGGCGGACCTGAATGGCCAGGCGATGTCAGGCCTGGTGATCTTCGCCCCGGGCGAGCTGACCAAGACCATCAGCATCCAGTCCAGCCAGGACGCCGTGGCCGAGGTCGACGAGACCTACAGCGTGCAGATCAGCCTGGGCTCCGGCACCGCCGGCGACACCATCGCCCAGGGCACGGCGCAGGGCACCATCCTCAACGACGACGCGGCCTTCAACATCAGCGCCGACCAGGTCAGCCGTGGCGAAGGGCAGGGCGGCACCACCGCCTTCACCTTCACCGTGACCCGCACCGGCGATACCAGCGGCAGTGCCTCGGTGGCCTGGCGCCTGGGCTCCAGTGCGGCCAACGCGGCGGACTTCGGCAGCGCCGACCTGCTGGGTGACAACGCCGGCCTGCCCAGCGGCAGCCTGATGTTCGCCGACGGCGAGTCGAGCAAGACCATCACCGTGCTGGTGAACGGCGACACCCTGGTGGAAGGCGACGAGGCCTTCAACGTGGTGCTGGGCAACGCCAGCGGCGCGCAGATCCAGACCGGCAGCGCCAGCAGCACCATCCTCAACGACGACGCCAGCATCAGCATCGCCGCCACCGACGCGAGCAAGGCCGAAGGCAACAGCGGCACCACCGCCTTTACCTTCACCATCACCCGCACCGGCTCGCTGGATCAGGCCAAGACCGTCGATTGGGCGGTGGTGGGCAGCGGCGCGCACCCGGCCGATGGCAGCGACTTCGCCTTGGGCGTGCTGCCTTCCGGCTCGCTGGTGCTGCCGGCCGGCCAGGCCAGCGTCACCCTCACCGTCAACGTGCGTGGCGACCTGCTGGCCGAGGGCGACGAGGGCTTCAGCCTGGTGCTGAGCAACCCGTCCAGCGGCCTGGTGATCGGCCAGGCCAGCGCCGATGGCCTGATCCGCGCCGACGACGTGGTGATCGACGTCGCCGCCCCGGCCGCCCAGGCGGAAGGCGACGACGGCCAGACCACCTGGTTCGACTTCGTGCTCACCCGCAGCGGCAAGCTCAGCGGCACCGAGACCATCAACTGGAGCGTCGCCGGCATCGGCGCCAACCCGGCGTCGGCGGATGACTTCCTCGCCACCAGCGGCAGCGTCACCTTCGCCGCCGGCCAGGAGCAGCTGACCATCCGCGTACCGGTGCGTGGCGACTACAGCGGCGAGGCCAACGAGGACTTCCGCCTCAGCCTGAACAGCGCCGACGGCGTGGTCTTCACCCATGCCACGGCGGACGCCACCATCGTCAACGACGATGTTTCGGTGACCCTGGTCGCCACCGACGCGCGCCACGTCGAAGGCCACGACGGCGTGCAGACCGTCTACACCTTCACCGTCAGCCGCAGCGGCAACCTCGACCGCGCCACCAGCCTCGACTGGAGCCTGCAAGGCCTGGCCGATGCCGCCGACTTCCTCGGCGGCGTGCTGCCCAGCGGCAGCCTGAGCTTCGCCTCGGGCGACGCGGCCAGCCAGACCATCAGCATCGTGGTGCTCGGCGACCGCACCCTGGAGGGCGACGAGTCCTTCCAGGTGGTGCTGGGCAACGCCTCCGCCGGCACCGACATCAAGGTGGGCAGTGCCACCGGCACCATCGTCAGCGACGACGTGCAGTGGAACCTCGCCGTGGTCGCCACCCCGGTGGAAGGCGACAGCGGCTCCACCGGCTACAGCTTCCTGGTCACCCGCAGCGGCAGCGGCCTGGCCACCAGCCTGGCCTGGAGCGTCACCGGCAGTGGCGCCAACCCGGCCTCGGCGGACGACTTCGTCGGCGGCCAGCTGCCCTTCGGCGAGCTGACCTTCGCCGAGGGCCAGATGAGCCAGACCGTGATCGTCTGGGTCGCCGGCGACAGCCGTCTGGAAGCGGACGAGGGCTTTACCCTCAGCCTGCAGGCGCCCAGCGATAGCCTCAGCCACACCTTCGCCAACCAGCAGGTGGACGCGGTGATCCGCAACGATGACGACCTGTTCGCCATCGCCCCGCGCGCCGCCGATGCCAGCGAGGGCACCGCGCTGACCTTCACCGTGACCCGTACCGGCAGCACCGAAGGGACGTCCACCGTGAACTGGCGCATCGTCCACGGCGGCACCGACGCCAGCGACTTCAGCGTCACCAGCGGCACCCTGACCTTCGCCGACGGCCAGAGCGAGATGGTGCTGAGCATTCCGGTGCGCAGCGACCGCGACGTGGAGCTGGACGAAGGCTTCAGCGTCGAGCTGTACCAGCCGGGCGCCGGCAGCAGCATCGACCCGGCCGCCTCCAGTGCCGCCGGCACCATCCGCAACGACGACGTCGACCTGACCCTGGCCAGCGTCACCGCCCAGGCCTACGAAGGCGACGCCGGCACCCCGGGCCGCCTGCACTTCACCGTGACCCGCAGCGGCGACTCCCGCGGCGAGACCCGCGTTGACTGGGCCGTGCAGGCCGGCAGCGCCAGCGCCGCCGACTTCCCGGGTGGCGTGCTGCCCAGCGGCCAGCTGGTGTTCGCCGCCGGCGAGACCCACAAGGACATCTACATCGATGTGCTGGGCG
This sequence comes from Pseudomonas sp. PDM13, assembly GCF_025685765.1. Lineage (NCBI taxonomy): Bacteria > Pseudomonadati > Pseudomonadota > Gammaproteobacteria > Pseudomonadales > Pseudomonadaceae > Pseudomonas > Pseudomonas sp. PDM13. Next base: position 306,219 of record NZ_JAOTQU010000004.1, read on the forward strand.
ATGGCCTGGACGAGGGCGACGAGCAGTTCACCCTGCAGCTGTCCAACCCCAGCGCCAACGCCGATATCGTCGGCAACGGCCAGGTCGGCACCATTCGCAACGACGACGACAGCCTCGCCCTGAGCGCGGTGACCCGCGAAGCGGTGGAAGGCGACGACGGCCTGACCCTGTTCACCTTCCGCATCGACCGCAGCGGCAGCTCGGTGGGCGCCGCCAGCGTCGACTGGCGCGCCGCCGGGGTGGGCACCCACGCCCTCAGCGACGCCGAGTTCGCCGCCCTCAGCGGCACCGTGCACTTCGCCGACGGCGAGACCAGCAAGACCTTCACCGTGGCCGTGCGCGGCGACGAGCTGGGCGAGGAGGACGAAAGCTTCCAGGTGTGGCTGGAGAACCCCAGCTACGGCTCCACCATCACCACCGGCCCGGTGGAGTCGGTGGTGCTCAACGACGACCCGGTGCTGTGGATCGCCGCCGACGCCGCCCAGGTGGTGGAAGGCAGCGACGGCCAGCAGACCGCGGTGACCTTCACCGTGACCCGTGGCGGCGACCTCTCCGGCCCGGCCAGCGTGCTCTGGGACCTGGTGCCCAGCGGCGCCAACCCGGTCAACGCCGAGGACTTCGGCGGCATCTTCCTCAGCGGCGTGGTGGCCTTCGGCGCCGGCGAGACCACCAAGACCATCACCGTCTACGTGGATGCCGACACCCTGGGCGAGCGCGACGAGACCTTCTCCGTGGTGCTCAGCGACGCCGAGGGGGCGACCATCCTCACCGGCGAGGCCAGCGTCACCATCCTCAACGACGACCGTGGCCTGAGCATCGCGGTGCTCGGCAGTGATCGCCAGGACGAGGGCAACCAGGGCCAGGTGACCGAGTTCGTCTACCGCGTGGAGCGGGTGGGCGACAGCAACGGCAGCGTCAGCGTCGACTGGGCGCTGAAGGGCGCAGGCACCTACCCGGCCAATGCCGGCAGCTTCGTCGGCGGCGTGCTGCCTTCGGGCTCGCTGGTGTTCGCCGACGGCGAGACCTACAAGGACATCGTCATCCGCGTGCAGGGCGACGACGTGCTCGGCCCGGACCAGGGCTTCGAGGTGGTGCTCAGCGGCCCGCAGGGCATCGACCTGATCAACGACCGCGCCAGCGGCACCATCGTCAACGACGACAACCAGTTCGCCATCCGCGTGGTGGACAGCGTGCTGGCGGAAGGCAACGGCGGGGCGACCACCATCTTCCGCTTCACCGTGACCCGCAGCGGCGACACCAGCTCGGCGGCTAGCATCGACTGGTCGGTGGCCGGCAGCGGCTCGGCACCGGCGAATGCGGCCGACTTCGTCGGCGGCGTGCTGCCCGGCGGCGTGCTGCAGTTCGCCGCCGGCGAGACCAGCAAGGTGCTGGAAGTGGCGGTGTACGGCGATGACATCGGCGAGTCCGATGAGCAGTTCACCGTGCAGCTCTCCAGCAGCGGCGGTGGCAGCAGCGTCAACCCGCTGCAGGGCAGCGCCCGCGCCACCATCCAGGGCGATGACGTGGCCCTGACCGTGCTGGCCATGGACAGCAGCCGCCTGGAAGGCGGCCCCGGTACCACCACGCCGCTGACCTACCGCATCCTGCGGGCGGGCCCGGACAACACGGCGCTGACCCTCACCTACAGCATTGCCGGTGCGGTGGACGCCAACGACTTCACCGTGCCGCTGACCGGCACCGTCACCCTGGCCGCTGGCGTCTCGGAGATGGTGTTCAGCCTGCCGATCCGTGGTGACTCCCTGCGCGAGGGCGATGAGTCCTTCACCCTGACCTTCAGCCACCCGGCTATCGCCGGCGGTTCCACCAGCCTCGGCGGGACCATCCGTGACGACGACCTGGGCCTGGGCATCAGTGGCCCGGATAGCGTGCTGGAGGGCAACGTGGGTGCCACCCTGGTGACCTACCAGGTGACTCGTAACCCGTCCGCCAGCGCCGAGACCTTCTACTGGAGCCTGCAACCGGGCGCCGGCCAGGGCGTGGATGCCGACGACTTCGGCGGCGCCTGGCCTTCCGGCAGCGTGACCTTCGCCGCCGGCAGCACCACCGCGAGCTTCAGCTTCTCGGTGAACGGCGACCGCGCGGTGGAGGCCGATGAGCTGATGTCCATCGTCCTGCGCTCGGCGGCCAACAGCCCCTATGTGCTGATCAGCAAGGACGTGACCCTGCGCAACGACGATGTCGCCGGTGCTGGTGCCGACCTGCTCACCGGCACCGCGGGCGCCGACAACCTGGCCGGCCTGGGCGGCAACGACCGCCTGTTCGGCGGGGCCGGCAGCGACGTGCTCGACGGTGGCGATGGCGACGACCTGCTGGTGGGTGGCAGCGGTGCGGACGTGCTGCGCGGTGGCGCTGGCGCGGACCGCTTCCACTACACCTCGCCGGGCGATGGCATGGACGCGATCCTCGACTTCCAGGCCGGCGTCGATCACCTGACCTTCGACCCGACGGCCTTCGGTGGGCTGAGCAACCTGACCTCGGTGTCCCAGGCCTTCACCGGCGATGTGATGGACACCCTGGCCAAGCTCGCGGCCCAAGGCGATGCCGACGTGTACCGGGTGAGCTTCGCCTCGGGGCAGTTCCAGTTCGGCACCGGCAGCAACGGCCAGCTCGACGAGCTGGAGGCGATGATCAGTGGCAGCGGCCACCACAGTGGCTCGGCCTTCTTCCTGATCTCCAACGGCGACGTCACCCGGCTGTACTACGACGCCGACACCGCCAGCGGCACGGACGGCAGTGGACTTGTCGCCCTGGCCGAGCTGGCCAACCAACCCGATGCCCACAACCTGCCACAGGACGTGATCCAACCTCACACGGTGTGACCCGATCCCCTCCGCGCTGCAACGCGGAGGGGATTTCCGCTTTTACCGAGTAGTACCGAGATGAACGAGTTTCTCCGCCGCATCGCCCTGCAGCCCAGGCTCCGCCTGGAATTGCTGCTGTCCTCGCTGTTGATCAACCTGCTCGGCCTGGCCAGCTCGCTGTACAGCATCCACGTGCTCAACCGCTACCTGGCCCTGGGGGTGGACGCCACCCTGCTGACCCTGACCCTGGGCGCACTGCTGGCGGTGGGCTTCGAGGTGCTGCTGCGCAACGCCCGCCTGCGGGTGGCCCAGTGGCTGTGCGCCCGCGCCGACACCGAGCTGGGCGAGACCCTGTTCGAGAGCAGCGCCCGTGGCCAGTACGCGCTGGTGGAGCAACTGCCCCACAGCGCCCGGCGCGAGATTCTTTCCGGGCAGAGCACGGTGCAGCAGTGCTTCGGCGCGCCGAACCTGGTGACCCTGCTGGACACGCCCTTCGCCTTCGTCTTCGTGGTGGTGCTGGGCATGCTCAGCCCCTTCCTCGCCGGCATGACCCTGCTGGTGATGGCCGGTGTGGCGCTGGTCTCGCTGCTGGCCCAGCGCCGCCTGCGCGAGCCGATGGAGGCACAGAGCCGCATCGCCATCCAGATGGCCGGCTACCAGCACAACCTCACCGCCGGTGGCGAGATGGTCCGCGCCTTCTCGGCGGCCGATGCGCTGAAGGAAAAGTGGCGCGCCTGCGCCGACGACCAGGCCGAGCAGCGCGCGCAGCTCAACCGCCTGCAGAACACCATGCAGAACGCCAGCTACGCCGGGACGCTGATCCTCGGCATGGTGATCATGGGCCTGGGCGCCCGCCAGGTACTGGCGGGCAACCTCGATGTGGGTTCGCTGATCGGCTGCAACATCCTCGCCAGCCGTGCCCTGGCGGCGCTGACCCGGGCCTTGGGCCTGGGTGAGCAGATCGGCCGTGGCCAGCGTGCCCTGGACCTGGTGCGCCAGCTCTGCGCCATCCCCCGCGAGCGTGCCGAGGGTGTGCGCCTGGGGCAGATGCAGGGTGCCCTGCGCTTCGAGGACGTGGCGTTTTCCTATCCCAGGCAGGCGGTGCCGGTGCTGGAGCACTTCGACTACCAGCTGGAAGCCGGCAAGGTGCTGGCCTTCACCGGCGCCAACGGCAGCGGCAAGACCACCATGGCGCGGCTGCTGGTGGGCCTGCTGGAACCCCTGCGCGGGCACCTGCTGGTGGACGGCATGGACCTGCGCCAGGCCGACCCGCAATGGTGGCGCCGGCAGGTGGCCTACCTGCCCCAGGAGCCGCAGTTCTTCGACGGCACCCTGCGCGAGAACCTCTGCGTGCTGGCACCGGAAACCCCGGACGCGCGCGTGCTGGAGCTGTGCCGCGAGCTGGCCGTGGGCGCCTTCGTCGAAGGCGGCGCCGAAGGCCTGGGCCTGGCCCTGCGCAACGGCGGCGCGAACATTCCGCTGGGCATCCGCCGGCGCCTGGCGCTGGTGCGCGCGGTGCTGGGGGAGGGGCGCCTGGTGGTGCTGGACGACCCCACCGAGGGCGTCGACGCCGAGGGCTGCAAGGCCATCGCCGCGCTGCTCAGCCGCCTGGCCCGGGAGGGCCGCACCCTGGTGATGATGAGCAACGAGCCCTTCATCCTCGGGGCCGCCGATGCGGTGATCGACCTCAACCACAAGCCGGTGCCCCGCGTGCTGCGTGAACCCGCCCGCGAGCCCGCTCGCGCAGGAGCCAGCCATGTCTGAACAGAGCCTGCCCCTGGACGACCAGCCGACCCGTCTTGGCCGCGCCGCCGACCGTCTGCTGGGCACCTTCGAGAACAACCCGTTGCTGCGCCGCCTGGTGGGTGTCTTCCTGCCCGCCCAGGGCGATGCATTGCCCGGCGACGAGCTGCTGGGCAGCCGCCTGACCATCCGCTTGCTGGCACTGTTGCTGGGCGCGTTGCTGCTGTGGTCGGCGCTGTTCACCCTGGACATCGCCAGCCATTCCACCGGCGAGGTGGCCTCGATGGGGCAGACCAAGCTGGTGCAGCACCTGGAGGGCGGCATCGTCCGCCGCATCCTGGTGCGCGAGGGCCAGCGCGTGGCGGCCGGTGAGCCGCTGGCGGAGGTGGAGCGCGTCTCGACCCTTTCCGAAGGCCGCGAGACCGAGGCGCTGCTGAGCTCGCTGCGCATCCGCGCCCTCCGCCTGGAGGCCCAGCTGGCCGGGGCCGACGAGATGCAGGTGCCGGAGGAACTGGCCAAGGACTACCCCGAGCAGGTGAAGGTCAACCGCGACCTGTTCATCGCCCAGAAGAGCCGCCTGGGCAGCCGCTACGAGGAGCAGCAGCAGAAGATCCTCCAGCGTGATGCCGAGGAGAAGGAGCTGAAGGCCCGTAGCGCTCACCTCAGCGCCAAGCTCAAGCTGCTGCGGCAACAGATCGCTATCAGCGAGAAGCTGATGAAGGAAGGCCTGGCCAACCGCTACGAGCACCTGGAGCTGCTCAAGGACGAGGAGCAGCTGCGCGGCACCCTGCAGGAAACCCAGGCGTCCCTGGGCCGCGTATTGGCCGCCCAGCGCCAGGAGCAGGCGGCGCTGACCTCGCTGGATTCCGGCGGTAACGAAGAGCTGCAGAAGGAATTGGCCGAAGCACGCCGGCAGATCACCGAGCTGCAGGAGCGCCTGCGCAAGTTCTCCGACAGCCGCGAGCGGCAGGTGGTGCGTTCGCCCATCGAGGGCGTGGTGATGACCTTGCAGGTGGTCACCGAGGGCGGCGTGATCCAGCCCGGCGGCACCCTGATGACCCTGGTGCCGGCGGACGAGCCGCTGACGATCGAGACCCGCCTGCCGGTGGGCGACATCGGCATGGTCAACCTCGGCCAGCAGGCGCGCATCCAGCTGGTGTCCTCCATCGCCCGGGGCTTCCAGCCCATCGATGGCGAGGTGGTGGACATCAGCCCGGATTCGGTGCTCGACGAGCAGAAGGTGCCGTATTACCGCGTGCGCATCCGCCCGAACCAGGACGCCTTCGTCCACCGCGGCACTCGCTACCCGTTGCTGCCGGGCGTGCCGGTGAGCGTGGCGATCCTCACCGGCGAGCGCTCGCTGTTCAACTACATCGCCGGGCCGCTCACCGATGGCATGCACCGGTCGTTCAGCGAGCCGTGATGGGACGGGACGATCCCCTGGGGTGTTCGGTCTCCAGGGGCGGAGTGGTGGGCTGAAGCCCACCCTACGGCGGTTGTGTCCTTTGGTGATCAGGGCAGGCGGCGGTACATCACGTCGCTGCGCAGCACGTACTTCACCCCGGCGGTGATGGGCGCGCCCTGGTGCATGATCGGGTGGGGGAAGACCAGCAGCATGCCGGCCTCGGGGCGGATGCTGTCTTCGCCACGGAACTGGGTCTCGCCGCCTTCGTAGTCGTCGTTGAGGTAGAGCAGGAAGGTCAGCTGGCTGATCTCGTCCTGGCTGCGGCGGTAGAAACCGTCGCGGTGCCACTTGAAGTACTGCTCGGGCGTGTAGCGGTAGAAGCGGAAGCGTTCGTTGAGCCCCAGCAGTTCCCATTCGTTGTCCAGGCAGGCCGGCAGCCAGGGACGCGCGCGCTCCAGCAACTGGCTGGCCAGCGCCGGGTCGTCGAAGAGGATGCGGTCGTTGTTGCGGATGTTCTTGTGGATCTCATGCGCGCCGTCGCGCATCTGGATGGCCGCCTCCTCGTAGCCCATGGCTTCGCTCATGCGAATGTGGGCCTGGCATTCCTCACGGGTAAGAAAGCCGTGGATGAGAAAGCGGGCGATGCCGAAGTCGGTCTTTTCCATGTCCTGTCCTTGCCGGGGCCTGGCCCCTCGTCCCTGAACCGCGCGGCCGTGAGCCGCCGGCGGATGCTAGGGCGCGGCGGCGTGGCTGTCGAGACGCGGATGCGGAGGCTGTGACGGACTCTAGTGCGATGCGTTGTGCTCGACCTCGGTGAGCTGCCGGGTACCGCTGGCCACATCGTAGATATGGAAATTGTGCATCAGCCGACCATAGAGATGCAGGCTGACGGCGCGTGGGCGTTCGACGGGCACGCCGGTGATGTGGATGTGGTCGGGGTCGGGCACGAAGCTGGTGACGGCGCCGCTGGGCAGGAGGATGACGCCGCCGCGGGCGAGCTCGATGCCCTCGTCGCGGTTGCGCTCGCTGTTCATGCAGATGTAGCTGCGCTCCTCGAGCACGCCTTCGACGATACCGACCACGCCCCAGCTGCCGTGGTCGTGCACCGGCGTCCATTGGCCGGGCATCCACACCAGGGCGTAGAGCGAGAGGTCGTCGTTGGCCGAGCGGTGGATGAGGTTGCGCGCGTAGTGCGTCGGGTCGCTGCGGTAATGCTCGGGCTCGAGGAAACCGGGGGCGTTGTGGATCAGCTCGGCCATGCAGGGTGCGAGGGCGGCGACGCAGTCGCAGGGGGCGGGTTGCTGGTGACTCAATTCGGTGGCGTGTTCGATGAACCAGTTCAATACGGACTTCGGCATGTGCGGCACCTTCCAGTGGTTGCGCTCAGCTCGTGGCTGAGGCCGATGCTGTTTCGCCGGTGGGCGAGGGCAGGGTCATGGCGATGCCGGGGTCGCCGGAATCGCCTCCGCACTGACTGTAGACGGTTTGCGCGCGGCTGCCGTGGCGCGCCGGGACGGGCGGTCAGCGAGCGAAACGGCGTGCGCCGGCGACGCAGAGGATGACCGCCAGGGTGACGCCGAGCATGGCGGGGCTGACGTCTTCGTGCAGCAAGCCGGCCGCCAGTGCCAGGCCGAAGAAGGGCTGTAGCAGTTGCAGCTGGCCGACGGCGGCGATGCCGCCCTGGGCGAGCCCGCGGTACCAGAAGACGAAGCCGATGAGCATGCTGAACAGCGAGACGTAGCCGAGGCTGAGCCAGGTGGGCAGGCTGACCGTGGCCAGGGACGGTGGCAGGTACATCAGGGTGGCGATGGCCATGATCGGCAATGACAGGACCAGTGCCCAGCAGATCACCTGCCAGCCACCCAGCGCTCTCGACAGCTTGGCGCCTTCGGCATAGCCGAGCCCGCAGACGACGATGGCCAGGAGCATCAGCAGATCCCCCTTGGGCGACGCGGTGAGCCCCTGGGAGAGGGCGAAGCCGACCACCAGCAGGCTGCCCAGTATCGAAAAGGCCCAGAAGGCGGCAGCTGGACGTTCCCCGCCGCGCACCACGCCGAATAGGGCGGTGGCCAGGGGCAGCAGGCCGAGGAAGACGATGGAATGGGCGGAGGTGACGTATTGCAGGGCCAGTGCGGTGAGCAGGGGGAAACCGAGCACGACGCCCAGCGCGACGACGGCCAGGGGCAGTAACTGTTGGCGGGTGGGGCGCCGCTCGCCGGATGCCAGCAGCAGGCACAGGGCGAGGAGGCCGGCGATGCTGGCGCGGGCGACGGTGAGGAAGGTGGGGTCAAGTTCCTGCACGGCGAAGCGTGTGGCGGGCAGCGAGCCGCTGAAGATGAGCACGCCGATGAAGCCGTTGATCCAGCCGCTGGCGGAGGAGGCGGCGAGCGTCGGGGTGTTGGGGAGGGCTGCTTTCATGGTGGCTCGCTGTCCGTGCTGGTTCTGAAGGGTCGGTTCGCTGCGGCGCTCGGCCGGCTTGCGTGGGGCGGATGCTATGACCAAGAATCAGCACAATCAAAATATTGTCATGGATACATCTGATGCCACGTTCCCGCTACAAGGCCCTGGTCGATGCCTTCGCCGCTGATATCCGCTCCGGGCGCTTGCCGCCGGGTACGCGCCTGCCGACCCATCGCCAATTGGCGGCTGAGCAGGGGTTGGCGCTGGTCACCGCGTCCCGCGTCTATGCGGAACTGGAGGCGATGGGCCTGGTGAGCGGGGAGACGGGGCGTGGAACCTTCGTCAGGGAGGTGTCGCTGCCGCCCGGGCTGGGGGTGGATCAGCAGAACGTCGAGGCCGGGATGATCGATCTCAATTTCAACTACCCCTCGGTACCGGGGCAGGCAGAGCTGTTGCGCACGGCACTGCGCCAGTTGGCGCTGAGTGGGGACCTGGAAGCGCTGCTGCGCTATCAACCCCATGGTGGGCGCCTGCACGAGCGCGCGGTGATGGCCCGTCACCTTGTTAGCCGGGGGCTGGAGCTGGCGGCGCAGCAGGTGCTGATCGTCAACGGCGCCCAGCATGGGCTGGCAGTGGCGATGATGGCGCTGCTGCAGCCGGGCGATGTGGTGGCGGCGGACGCCCTGACCTATCCGGGCTTCAAGGTGCTGGCGGAGGCGCTTCGGGTGGAGTTGGTGGCCATTCCCAGCAGTGCGGCGGGGCCGGATCTCGTTGCACTGGAAAGGCTTTGCCGGGAACGGCCGGTGCGTGTGCTCTACACCATGCCGACGCTGCACAACCCGCTGGGCTGGGTGATGCCGATCGAGCAGCGGGAGCAACTGGTGGCGATCGCGCGGCGCCATGAACTGCGCATCATCGAGGACGCGGCCTATGCCTTTCTCGCCGAGGGGGCGCCTGCTCCTGTTGCGGCATTGGCGGCGGAGCGGACGATCTATGTCTCGGGGTTCTCGAAAAGCGTGGCGACGGGATTACGTGTTGGTTTCATGGCGGCGCCTGCATCCCTGGTGCCGGCACTGGAGCGCACCATCCGTGCGACCGCCTGGAATACGGCGGGGGTACTGACGGCAATTGCCTGTGGCTGGGTGGAGGACGGCACCGTGGCCCGGCTGGAAGCGCAGAAACGCGAGGATGCCCGGGCCAGGCAGGCACTGGCCGGTGAATTGCTGGCGGGGTTGCCGGTGGTGTGTCATGCCGATTCGTATTTCCTCTGGTTGCCGCTATCGGAGGATGCCCGTGCCGATCAGGTGGCGATGGCGCTGATGCGCGAGCAGATATCGGTCTCGACCGCCGAGCCTTTCGCCATATCCATCCAGGTGCCCCACGCGTTGCGGCTGGCGCTGGGCTCGGTGGAAATGCCGGTGCTGCGGGGGGCGTTGGCGCGGGTGAAGTCGGTGGTGGAGGCGCATCTATAAAGGAAGGGCGCTTCAGAGGTCGACGGTTTCCACCAGCTCTACCCGATCGCGCTGGCGCTTGGCGCGGTAGAGGGCCTTGTCCACCGCTTTGAGCAGGGCTTCGAACTGTGGCTCGCTGCCAATGGTGCCGCTGTCGGCCAGGCCGGCGCTGAAGCCGATGTGCAAGGGCAGGGTGGGGGAGACGGGGTCGCGCCTGAGGGTGTCGCGCAGGCGGGCCATGAAGTTCTGCGCCTGCTGGATATCGGTATTGGGGAAGAGCAGGAGAAATTCCTCGCCGCCCCAGCGCACGAAGATGTCGCTCTGGCGCTTGAGACGGTTGACCGTATCGGAGAAGGCCTGCAGGGCGGCGTCACCGGCGGCATGGCCGTACTGGTCGTTGATCGTCTTGAAGTGGTCGATGTCGATCATGGCGACGGCCATGGGGCTGCGTTGCTCGGCGGCCTGGGCCCATTCCCGGTCGAGGATGGGGGCGGCACCGCGGCGGTTGAGGGCGCCGGTCAGGGTGTCGGTGATGCTCAGTTGCTGCACGTGCTGGCGCAGTTGCTCCTGGAGCATCAACGCGTAGCTGAGGGTGAACAGGAACGAGACCATGAAGTCCATGAACAGCGCGTTGATGGAGGGCAGGTCGGGGCGGTCGAAGGGCAGCGGCGGGATCGGGTGCAGGGTCAGCACGATCAGCGTCCAGCCGTGGAAGAGGATCAGCGCGGACTGCCCGGCGAGCAGGCCCCAGGCGCCGCGATAGCGCTTGCGCAGCTGGAGGGTGATGTTCAGCTGCAGGGCGATGGTCAGGCTGATGGCCAGCGAGAACCACGGGATGATGTAGCTGCCGTGCAGGACGATCACCGCGACGACGCCGTAGAGCAGGGCGGGGCCGAAACCGATCTTCAGGTGCCAGCCGCGACTGTCGCTGCGCTCCATCAGGTGATAGAGGGCGAGGGTGTGGCTGCCGATGGCCATCAACAACAGCGCGGTGCCGGCGACGAAGGCCACCGCTGGCGGGAACAGACCGAGCCAGGACAGCGCGCCGGCGGGGATGCCCGGTTGCATCAGGGCGACGAGGCGGTAGGTGGCCAGGAGCAGGTCCCCGGCTATCCACCAGTGCAGCGATGAATTGCCCTTGCCCAGGCCGACGTAGGACAGGCAGAGGAGCAGCATCGTCATGAGGCCGAACGGCGTGATGATCAGGAGCAGGGTGACGGGGTCGTTCAGCAGCATCGGAGGTTGCGCTCGGCGCGTGGGATTGAGCCTGGATGACGCCATTATGGCAGGGCGGCTGTAGAGCGCTCGCGTGCTGATGCGGCTGCCTGTGGCGCGCTAGGGATGGCGGGGTGGAGGGCTCGCTGCCATCTCCATCCCCTCTATATATAGATAAGGCGTAGCTCAGCAGGTGCTCAGCTGCTGGCGCTCCTTGCAGATGCGCTCGTAGATCTCTTCGCGGTGGACGGCGACATTCCGCGGGGCTTCGATGCCCAGCTTGGTCTGCGAGCCCTGGGTGGCAATCACTCTGACGACGATGCCGTCACCGATCTGGAAGTGTTCACCGACTTCGAATGTCAGCTCCTGCATGGAGGCTCCTCTTCTATATGGCTGTGCCGGGTTGGCAAACGGTTCCGGGCTTTGAGTGGTTTGGCGGCCATCGGTTCAGTGAATCGGCTGCCTGGCGTGTCAGGAAGCGGTGGCTGTCGCACTCCAGGGCGGTCTTGCGAAAAGATTTCAATAAAGTGTTGACGTGCCGTTTCGGATCCCTATAATGCGCAC